>CAVOFA010000153.1:0-5512 GCA_963694865.1 Gammaproteobacteria bacterium
AATCGCCACCTTGGCTATGCGCCGGAAAATGCACTACGATAAACAGACTAAGTTATTAACCCGGATGGGCTAATGTGCCTCTTAGATCAGAGCTAACTTTGTCCAAGATGGTTTGACGACGTACACCCCAGAAACTCTGAAACTTGAAGGTTGGAATAAGTATATTTATAGTGCTTATCTATTTCCCAAAACCAGTCGCTCGAAATCTCATTGAAGCTTTCAAATTGGATTGCACTGAGCTTGCTTGCAGGCGCAGGACTCTCTCTCGTTTCGAGTTGGTCATCAATATGGGGGGTTGCTGGAGGTGCGGAGGTCTTTCTCAAAATATTTACAACTCCACGTAATGGTTTTTGGATCGCTATTTATGTTCGAGAAAATTGTCTTTAAATTAACTTGGCAGGTTCATTTGGAAACTAATGCAAGGCACATTCGAATAGAAGCAATATATTGAAATTCCGAATGAGTACTATAGTAATCCGTCTGATTACATTACTGTAACCATACCACCTTTATCATGATATAGACTATGGGTTGTGCATTATTAAGAAGACCTCGATTGATTGTATTCAGGCAGTGAAACATCTAATTCGGTTGTTACGCTGTATCCCGTCAGCCCCATCGAATTCACTATGCCTGTGCTTGCTGGCACATAACTTACAGGCAACCATTGCTCAAGGGCTACTCTATGAATCGTATTTCCAGAAAAACCAGCCGGCGTCGCTTTCTTACTCAGTCGGGAAAATTCGCTGCCATAGCCGCAGCGGTTGGCGCGCCTTCCTTGATTCCAGGTCAGCTATTGGCCCAGGCTCCCGCGCCTAGCATCCGCGAAGTTAGGGCCTACCCCATCTACATTAATGAGCGCTCAGAGGGCTTGCTGGACGCTCCCTCTTTTTCCGGCGATGATGATCTGCGCCGTTGGCGTTACGGTGGTCCTTTCGAGCAATTACCCTCAGCTATTATTGCTGTGATAAAGACCGACCAGGGCATAACCGGTTTTGGTATGGGCGCTGGCGGCAGCGCCGCGGTAGAAATCATTGACGGCCACCTCAGCCATCTATTGCTCAATGCCAACCCCCTGAACGTAGAACAGCTTTGGGATCAGATGTACATCTCGGGTATTTTCTATGGCCGGCGCGGGCTATTTGTCATGGCATTGAGTGCCGTGGACAACGCTCTGTGGGACATTGCTGGTAAACACGCTGGTCTGCCAGTACATGAGCTTCTCGGCGGTGCCAGCCGCGATCGTATTGAGATTTATCAGACTAACGGAGACTTCGCGGCTGGCAAGGCCGCGGGCGTGCGCAATTTCAAACGTACAACCGCTGGAGGCCCGCGCATGTCACCAGAGGCGCGCACTCGCTACGTCAATTCTGTGCTCGAGGCACGAGACACTCTGGGTCCGGACGTGCGCCTGATGACTGACTGCGTGTCCCGCGATGGCACAGTGGATTGGGCTGTTGAGCTGGCCGAGGAACTGCGCCCGGCGAATCTGTATTTCATGGAAGAACTGCTGTCACCGGATGATGTGTTTGGCTATGCCGAACTGGTCAATACAATTGGTGGTAAGGGTGAAGCCTGGACCCGCATTGCCTGTGGAGAACATGAGTACACCCAACATGGTTTTAACGTGCTAGTGCAGCTGGATGCGGCGGAAATTCTACAGCCGGATATCACCTGGTGCGGTGGCACCACCGCCGGGAAACGTATTTCGAGCCTAGTGGAAGCGGCTGGCCTGGAGATCATTCCTCACCGCGGCGGCAGCTCCTGGGGATTTCCAATCGCAATAACTTCTCCCAGTTGTTCTATGGCGGAGAGCTTTCCTGCGGGATCAGAAATTCTCGATGCCATGTCCTGCTCGGTGGAAAACGGATTCGTACAAGCTCCTACCACGGCAGGATTTGGAACCTCGCTGACGGAACAGATGGTGTTAGATTATCGGCTATCGATCCGGCAATAATTAGGGGGAGAGTTAATAGGCAGTAGACTGCGTGACCGATTCGTTTATGGAATCAAAGGCGTAAAAACACAAAATCAAAGTGTGCTATAGAGTGTGCTATGGAAACCGATCGAAATACGCTTAATCCTGCCTAAAAATAAATCTGTCCCTATTTATCCTGTACAATCCCGGCCCATAGTGTTTGATCTGCTGCATTGGCAGGTGCTACCAACAACAGGCTTTTGCAATGGGATTTAACACTTGCTCGCGATTATTTGCATTTTCGTTACTAGTGAGTTTCACGTTGTCCGGCATTATCATCCCTGGCGCACTAGCTCAAGACCGCAACCCGAACGATTCCACCGTGGTTTATGCGGCAGAATATTTTGCCCAGTATGCGCCGATCACCGCCAAGGACATGCTGGACCGTATTCCAGGGCAAGGACAAAACTCCGGTGGCGGTAGCGGTAGACGCCGAAGTCCTAGCGCAGGCGGTTCCGGTTTTGCCAGTAACAGCGGTGACTGGTGGAACGGGGGCTCTCATACGATGAAGTGGCTGCCGCCAATCCAACCGCGCCCTATAATGCCAAGTGGGGAGATCCCGAACGATTTCTGCGCGCGGTCTACGCCGAATTGGGCGGGGAAGATTAAGAAATAAAACTATAAAAACAGTGAGTTAGGCTGTTAATAGTTAAGTACAAAAAAAGGGGTGTTGAATGGATTTCAACGCCCCTTTTTATTGCTTCGTTGGTTACGCGTGCTCTCTATCTACTCGCTGCTGCTCGCTGTTCCTCGACTCGGTGCCCGGAAAGAATATTCCTCATGCCATAGTTGCCCTCGTGGCAGGCATACTCATAGATCGGCTCCTCAGAATACTCGAAGACGATTCGCCGCGTGTAGTCGTCGGTGTAGGTGCCCGGGTCGTACACAATAAAGTCATATTGTAATTCTGTTTCACTCACTCGGCTTATGCGCTCCTGATAAACTCTGGCTTGGGTGTTCAATCCGGGATCACTGGTTTCACTGATATTCTGTGTATCGATAACCAGCGTGTCGCCGTCCCAATAGCCCCTGGAACTGCCATTCCAGAGTCGGATGTTGTCGTCCAGTCTGGGCATATCCGTTAGCGGAATAATCCGCACATCATGGAACATCTCCTGGGTGATGGACACTGTATTCTCTGACTGAACGATCTGCCAGTAGCTGTTGTAGCCACTTCTGAGATTGGGCACTCCCCGGTGTACGCAGCGCTCGGAGAGGGATCTATCCAGCCAGGAATCAGCAGGATGTTCCTGGCTATAGATTTGACGTTGTTGTGCATGCTCGATTGCATCGGCTGTGCGTTCAGGAAATCGCCCGTTGGGCGGATCGATTATCTGTGAGGTCCTGTTCTGCAAGGTTCGTTCAACCATCCACTGTTGGTCATAGTTGCCGGTTTGAGTGTCTCTGGATGCTACGTTGCCTGAAAACACGGCAT
Organism: Gammaproteobacteria bacterium; assembly: GCA_963694865.1. Classification (GTDB taxonomy): domain Bacteria; phylum Pseudomonadota; class Gammaproteobacteria; order Pseudomonadales; family Pseudohongiellaceae; genus UBA9145. Next base: position 3,414 of record CAVOFA010000153.1, read on the forward strand.
CCAGCACGCTCTCCCCGAACAGGGCATCTCCGGCACTGGCGTATATCTCATCCATCCTGGCGCTGAGAAATTCCATTTCATCCGCAGTGAGAAATTCTCTGTCGCCAAACACCTCAGGTCGCTGCACTGGTGTGATGCTGTTATTAGCCCAGACGCCTTGCAGATCCGGTTGGCCGTCGATGGTTCGAGCAAGTGTCCAGGCATCTTCTGCGGCGAACGCGCTGCAAGTGAGCATGGAGAGTACGGAGCTCAGGCCCAACAACACACAGGACCGAATGGTTTTTCGCGATGATAGTGTCATGACCTTACCTTTGAATTGTTCTCTGAAGTTGATGTTTTTATATAGGTTTTTTGCTCAGAAGTACAGCGGAGTCGGTGGCGCCCTCGACAAGAAATCAAAGGGGTCAGAGTAATTTGATTAGGGAGCAGTTGCGGTAAATCAAAGGGGTCAGAGTAATTTGATTAGGGAGCAGTTGCCGGGGAAATCGATATCGATCGAATCACTCCATGACCGAATAGCATGCACCTGAGACTAAAAAAGAGGGCCACAATCGTGGCCCTCTTTTGCTTCCATCCTCAGCAGCGTCTTATCAGAATGTGGCGATAGGATTTATCGGAGAACCCATACCCATCTCAATTCGCAGTGGAGCCGCAGTAAACATAAACTGGTAGCGGTTCAGGCGAGCAGCAGTCTCTGCAACCTCTCCCAGGTCCAGATTATCAAAGATGCCCACTCCCATTGAGGCCAGTGCCAGGCTGTGCAGGGGCAGGAAGACGTTCTCCACGCCGCTGGGGGTGACATCATTCCACAGGTCGTGACCGATGAATGACACGCCTCTTTCCTTCATGAAGTAAGCTACATCCGCATGATAGCCGGCCACCCCGCCTTCACGCAGTATCCATGGGCCCACGGCTTCCCGTCGCTTCCAGCGTCCGGTATGCAGGAGAATGACATCTCCAGGCTCGACTTTAACACCCTGGATGCGCTCCAACGCGACCAGATCGTCATAGGTAATTGCAGTGCCTGGCTCCAGCCAGCCCTGGGCCGTGGCTTTGCCTGGCAGCAAGGTGGCATCGAAGATAATGCCGCGGGTCAGAATACCGTCCTTGTGCACAATAATGCTGCTTTTCGGGCAACCATCGGCGGCTTCAACTTCTTCCCAGGGGACGCCGTTGTAGCCCTTGCCCTTGTACATAATATGACAACCAACCGCATCCAGATGGCTGTGGATGGTGCCGTGATAGCTGCCGGTATATTGATATTGGTCAGAGGCACCAGTTGGGCGGACACTCAATACGGTACGCTTAAGCGCGCCCGATGCATCCACTGCATCAACTTCGTTTACGTTGTGAGCCAGAGACACGGTGATGCCTTCGGTTACCAATGCCACAGCTTGTTTGCGTTTCTGGTCAGTTATCAGATTGGCGGCACCGAGTTCATCATCGGCTCCCCAGCGTCCCCAGTTCGATAACTCTTCCATGGCACGATCGAAGTCTGCCTCGGTTTTTATGGTTCGATTGGTTTGCGCCAGAGATTGGCTTAAAACGAGACCAGCAAGGGCCGTCATCAGGACTATTTTGGAAATTTTCGATACTAAAGCGGGATTCATAGAACCTCCTTATTGTTATTAGCAGGGCCGAATATTCGTCCAAGAGCCCGCTACGGGTTAGCAGCAGATAGATCGCCAGGATCTGTAACAGGACTAATCTCGTTGCAGGACCCGGCTCCATCGTACTACGAACTCCCTAGCGGTGAACCAAGCGCCTCATTATCATCCGGCGGGCTGGTTAAGCGGTTGTTACTATCTGCGGATTCCCCCAGAGATCGGTCGCAAAGACAGTGCCAACGCGGGCTGGCTGGAATTTGGCCGACCGGGGGAGATCTACCAGCTGTCAGAGCCCTCCATTGTACGTCGTCAAACCATCTTGGACAAAGTTAGCTCTGATCTAAGAGGCACATTAGCCCATCCGGGTGAATAACTTAGTCTGTTTATCGTAGTGCATTTTCCGGCGCATAGCCAAGGTGGCGATTTTAATCTTGTCGCGTTGTTCCAGTATTTTGTGTCCACGCCCATAATATACATCCGCAGGTGTCAGAT
>CAVOFA010000154.1:0-5445 GCA_963694865.1 Gammaproteobacteria bacterium
ACTGCCCGAGGTATAGAGCAGGGCGCATTCGGTATCGGCACCAGGCACTCCCGCCTGCGCGCTTGTGCGTACAGCAGGGACGCTGCCGGACTCGTTTGCATCCAGCAGCGGCAGCTTGATATGTGCATTGTCCAGAGCTTCAGCAATAGCAGGAATATGTTCGGGGAGCGAGATAACCAGGCAGGATTCGCTGTGGCCCAACAGGTAGGCGATTTCATCGGTGGTCATCTCCGAGTTAACGGGTACCACGCTCACGCCCAGGGCATTCAGGGCAAACCAGTGAACGAAGAACTGGCCTCGGTTGTCCAGTACCAGTGCCACGCGATGGCCCAGGCCATAACCGGCGGCACTATAGATCAGTTTCTGGGCCTCTACCAGGTCGGCCATCTCCTGGTAGCTAAAATCAATAGCCTCATCGGCATAAGACTTGCTGGCCACCGCAGGAATATGCAGCAAAGGCCTGGACGCATATTTGCTGACGCTCTCGCGCAGAACTTGATATACCGTCGTCATTGCATTCACTATCCGATAGCGGGATGAATTTTGTTATCGGCAATTATAGACTTCAAGTCCATATATATATAACCGATATTTTATTTATCAGATATAAACTAAACGATAACGTGAGAGGCTTCGGGCCTACCCATCAGATGATGGAGAGCCCCCAGTAGGGTCGAATTCACGAGGCTTAAAATTGCAAAGAATGCGGGTTGATCAATGTGACCCAGCCCGTTAGTTCGTCAAAAACCACCAGATTGTCACCGAGAACTGAAGCTAAACTCAATTTTCAGGGGATCATGTACTTAGCTGATGAAGAAAAAATAGGGTTAATTCTTCTTATACTCTGGACTTTATACAGTGGCGGTCACGCTATCGTAGGATTTTAAATCCCTTAGATGGTCGACTTTGGGTACCCCCGACTTTCGTCGAGGCTTGCCTTTATTGAGAGTAGTGTAGGCAGCATTGCACGCAGGCGACAACCAACGACGCGTGCTATTGTGGCTCCTATCACAAAAAAGGTTTTATAAAATCTGCCTGGAGTGCTTTTGAATCCTGTAACTTATGAAAACTGAGACCTGGTCGTCCCGCACAACGTTCCTGTTTGCCACCATCAGTTGCTCAGTGGGCCTTGGAAACCTGTGGCGATTCCCGTATGTGGCTGGAGAAAACGGCGGTGGCGCTTTTGTGCTGGTCTATCTATTTTTTGTCTTCAGTATAGGTGTCCCGCTGGTGATGGCTGAGCTGGCTATCGCCCGCCGCGGCCATGCCAGCCCGGTAGCCACTACGGCTGCAATTTCTACCGAGGAGAGCGGCCACAGCCGCTGGCAGATTATCGGCTGGATGAGTGTGTTGGCGCCGCTATTGGCACTCGGCTTTTACTCGGTGGTAGGTGGTTGGTCACTGGATTATTTGCTGCAGGCCGCCAGCGGTGCCTTTGTAGATGCCGACGCGGATCGGGCGGGAAAGCTGTTCACCAACGTGCTGGCCTCTCCCCTGCGCATGATCGCCTCTCTCAGCATAATGGTGGTATCAGTCGCCATCGTTGTTGGTAGCGGTCTCAGTAGAGGTATAGAACAGATAGCCAAATTCATGATGCCGGCTCTGTTTGCGCTGCTGTTTTCCCTCGCCATTTATTCCAATATCGTCGGTGACAGTGCCCGCGCCTGGGACTTTATGTTCAATACCGATTTTTCAAAACTCAGCGCTAACGGCATATTGATAGCCCTGGGCCAGTCACTGTTCTCCATCGCGGTGGGAACCGGCGCCCTGCTCGCCTATGGTGCCTATTTGTCCGACGATATATCTATTCCCCAGGCGGCCTGGGCAATAGGCCTGGCCGATACGTTTGCTGCCCTGTTGGCCGGGCTGGTCATATTTCCCATCGTTTTCGGCTCCGGCCTTGATGCCGGCGAAGGCCCAGGCCTGATCTTCGTCACCTTGCCGTTGGCATTCAGCGTCATGCCCGCAGGGCAATTCGTCGCTGCACTGTTTTTCCTGCTGGTATTCCTGGCCGCCTTCACCTCCGGGCTTGGAATGATGGAGCCCTTCGTGTCCTGGGCAGAAGAACGTAAAACCCTGAGCCGCCCCAAGGCCGCTCTGCTAACCGGAGCACTGGTCTGGGTACTGGGCCTTGCCGCCGTCTTCTCATTCAATATCTGGAAAGACTTCACCCCGCTGGACATGATTGAGCAGCTCCGCGGGCTTACCGTGTTCTCGATTCTCGACTACGTTGTATCCAACTTCATGCTGCCCTTCAACGCATTACTGATCGCGCTAATGGCTGGCTGGGCGATCAATAGCGTGCGCATGCGTCAGGATATTGGCATCAAGTCGGATTTCGCCTGGCGCGCCTGGCAACTTTCTACCAGGTTGCTGGCACCCATAGCCGTGACCTGCGTTTTCCTGTTCAACATATTGGGTTAACCAGAGCCGGCTAGCGCCAGACGACAGTGACAATCTACCCCGGTCGTTTGGACAGCAACTTTTCCAACAAGCCTGGGCCGCGACCCGGTTTGGTCCAGGGACAGACCTCGATACAAATCCCGCAGCCCACGGTATGGGCGAAATAGGGTGCGCATTTGTCAAAGTCCACATACCATTTTTCCACACCGCGCACGGTCTGCTTGCGATCACCGATGGCATCTACCGGGCAATCTATGGTGCAGCGCCGACAGCCAACACAAAGATCGTCCACGGCAATATCCACTGGCTTATCCTCAGCCAGCGGCATATCCGTTAACACCGTAGCAATACGCATGCCCGAGCCATATTCCTTGCAGATCAAAGAGCCATGCTTGCCCAGCTGCCCCAGCCCCGCTTCTATGGCCAGCGGGATGTGTAGTAAGTCAGCACCTTCACAGTAGGCCCGTGCGCGCCAGCCCATACTCCGAATACGTTGCGAGAGCGCAATAACAGTGCGCGTTATCTCCATATAGGCACGCATCGTTTCAGCGCCAGCACGATTGGTAGTGACGTAAGCCATTTCCTCGTTGTCCATTGGCAACAACACCACGATGGCACGAGCATATTGAGGGTTTGTACCCTTATACAGTGCTTGCTCAGAAAGATGGGTTATACCTACCACTCCAGCGCCAAGCTCCAGCGCCAGCGCCTTTATCTCCTGCGACTTTTGTCGCGCATCGACCACCGGTTGCTGCACAGCCGCAATAGGTCCGTCGGCATTGCGCAACAGCCAGCGATTGACCAGGTTGAGCCAGTAAACTTTGAAGGGATTGATAAGCGCAAAAAATATTTCCAACCGCGCCCACTCCAGCTGCCGGGCACCCGAGCCGTGAAATATCTGGGTAGCGCGGCGTAGCGTGGTCTCCCCAAGTCCATTTATAGTATTACCTGACACGGGCTTGTGGCGATAAGCAAACGGCAGCTTCGGTGAAGGGAATATTTTCTTCATAAGACTAGTCGGGAAACTGATCTTCAAGCAGCAACGGTTCGCCAGAGACTTGCGCCTTGCGATAGGCACGACGCACCAAGACACCTTTACTCATCCACATTAACGCGCGTACCGCTAACCACCACAGCAACTTTACATCGCGCCATAGCGCCTGCAAACGGGTCGGGTTTTCCAGATAGAATTGTTCTTCGAAAGAGGCCATAGTCTCAGTCTAGCACGCTGCAGGCGGGGGCGGTCGGCTAGCATATAGGCACCAAGTGCGGCCAGCACTGCCTCATTCTCGATATCGAGACCAATGGTAATACACAAAAACTGATCCGAGCCACCGGCTGGGCGCGGGCTATAGCCGGAGTGGGATTCACGTGATTTGTTGACACGGAGCGTTGTTTTTCTGGACTGGGTAATTGCTTGTCGTTCACGCCGTTAGAGCCCTCGGGTAGATATTGTGGATAGAGCGTGGGCAGTTTACTCTAAGTGCTTGCCCTACATCATCCTCGGAATTTTACTTTTGCGATCAAGCCATACTTCTATTAATGCGCCGCTGTCGAAACTCATTATGTTGTCTTTTCTGGTAGCGATCGGTGCGCTGGTTTTTAACGTTATGCCTATTCTTCTCTCGCTAATCGGCGAAAGAAGAAACTTCAGTGATTCTCAGTTAGGCGATCTTGGCTCATCCTACTTTGCCGGATTTACGGTGATCTCGGTTTTTGCCATGTTCTGGGTTCGCCGGGTTAATTGGCGACGAACCGTGAACGTCAGTTTGTTGTGCTCAATCTTACTTTTTGCAGCGATTCCGCAGTTGGAGAGTTTCGGGTTTATTGCGCTCTGTTTGTTTGCGCTTGGCGTAGCCATGGCGTTTATTTATACCCCGGTTTTTACCTACCTAGGGGACACGGATGAACCCGATCGAGCGATGGGGGTATCTATCGTGTTGCAGGTAGGTCTGGCGGCGCTTGTCGCGTTTGCGATACCTGTTTTGATCGCCCCTTATTACGGTTTCCAGGGCAGCATGTGCTTCTTATCGTTGATCTGTGGTTTGTCGCTTCTTTTGTCCAGGTTCGTTCCTGAGAGCGGCAGGTTCTCGTTTAAGCAGGCTGGGTTGCGAGACTGTCTAGTGGCCATTAAGGGCGCAGAGTTTGCGCCAAAACTTGGACTCCTGGCGATGTTTATTTTTTACCTGGGTATTACCGGGCTCTGGGCGTTTGTCGACAGAATAGCTCAGGCAGGTGGCTTGTCAGCGGAGGCTGCCGGTGGTGCAATATCGGTGGCGCTGTTGCTAGGTGGGTTGACCGGGCTTATTCCTGCATTGATGGGCCAATGGCCAAGCCGCTTTATCATGTTACTTATCGGTTCGGTGCTTATCGCCGTGAGTATGCTTCTGCTGATGCGCCCAATGACAGCGTTGAGTGTAACTTTCGCACTTGTACTCCTGAACTCCGGCTGGAACCTCACGGTAGCCTATGGCTCGGCGAACGTTGCAGAGTCAGATGGCAGTGGGTTTTTGCTGCCGATGCTTCCCGCTGCGATCAGTGTGGCTGCGATGCTGGCGCCGGCAGTTGGCGGAAGATTACTGGAGTTTGGCGGCAATGGTTTATTCCTTGGTTTTGTCACTGTAGTGTTGATGATTGCCCAGGGTCTGTTTTTATATGCTGCTTATCTATCAGATCCGCCAAGGTCATAACAGGGCAACAACAGCGATTGCTGTTACGAATTTCTCTAATTTACTGAGTGGCCAAAGACCTCTAATTTAACGCTGCATCAGCTGGACACCTGAATTACACGCCTCGCCGTGATTGATTGCCCTAGGCGTAAGCAGGTGGTGGTATGAAGCCCCCAATCTCTTGAGCCATCAATCTGGTGAAGTCTATGGTGATATAGTCATTAAACTCAGCCCCGACAGCTTGTAAGCCGATCGGTAGACCTTCTTGTGAAAGTCCTGTTGGAAAGACAGTGCTCGGTAGGTGTGCGACGGTGACCAGTCCTGACCAAAATACTTGTTGAAAATAGTCCTGCTCGACATTATCGACCATTAT
>CAVOFA010000155.1:0-5405 GCA_963694865.1 Gammaproteobacteria bacterium
CGATAATCGCCTTAACCTCCTTGCGAATAGATTGAGGCTCGATGCCGTGACGCTGGTTATAAGCCTCTTGCTTTTCGCGCCGCCGATCAGTTTCGTCGATGGCTTTTTGCATCGATTTTGTGACTACATCTCCATATCTTCCTCTGGTACATACTTCTTACAGTACCTTCGGTAAGTAAGTGCCAGACCTTCATACACAAGTCTTGCATTAACGCTATAGCCATCGACAAAGCAATTAGCGATGAGCTTTCCATGACGGTCTTTGGTATCCCCTACGCACCTGACTCCTTTGGTGTAAGTCCAACCTCTTAAAGATTCAGTTGCCTCATAGCCACATTTCCATGTGACACCTGCCCGATGGCAATACCTGGTTTCAATGGGTCAAGGCCACCACCAGCGCGGAGCTTACCGAAGTGACACACGCCATCGCCCACCGGGTCGGGCGTTTTCTGGAGCAGCAGGGTCTACTGGAACGGGATGCCGAGAATAGCTACCTGACTTATGATGAGACCGACGACGATCCGATGACTCAGTTGCTCGGCTCTTCCATTACCTACCGCATCGCGGTCGGCCCACAGGCTGCATGCAGGCGTGGCCGCCAAGGCCTATCAGCGAAAAATTCTGGAACGATTGTGCCGTTACATCATTTAATTTAAATAAGAGTTAGCCCAAACCAAGCCAGGTATGGAATCCTCAATTGGAACATATTCACATCCTATCCATCCTTTGTAGCCCATTTGATCTAGTTTTTCAAAAATAACTGGGTAGTTTAACTCTCCTGTCCCAGGCTCATGCCTTCCAGGATTATCTGCCAATTGCATATGCCCTATCATATTAAGATTGTTAGAGATGGTATTAATAATATTTCCTTCCATAATCTGCATATGATAAATATCATATTGAAGTAATAAATTAGAATTGTTTACTTCTTTAATAATTTCTATCGCCTCTTTAGTGTTGTGGAGCCAATAACCTGGAATATCCAATGTATTGATTGGTTCGACCAATAATCTTATCCCAGCTTTCTTTGTCTCAGTAGAGGCATAACTAAGATTTTCTATTAATATTGACTTAGCTTGATTATCAGAAACATTACCTGGAGCTTTACCTACAAGGCAGGTTAAATTTTTAGGCTTTAATACACCCGCATACTCTAAAGCTAAAGCTACTCCCTCCTTAAATTCATTCTTTCTATTGGGGTCAACTGCTATTCCTCGATCACCACTTTCCCAATCTCCGGCAGGCAAATCAAAAAGTACTTGCTCCAAATTATTTTCATTAAGTTCATTTGATATATCTTCTTTAGGAAAATCATAAGGGAATAAGTACTCAACACCTTTGAATTTACTATCAGATGCTTGTTTAAATCTCTCCATAAATTCAACTTCATTGAACATCATAGAAAGATTTGCTGCTAAGTTAACCATTTATAGCCTCCAGATAAATATTATTTAAATAAAAAATATTAACAATGAAAAAGCCCCCTGGACTTCATCGCCAAACTAGCGGTGCTAGTGCCGAAACCACAGGTGAATCTGACTAGATTTCACGGTGGGTTTGCACCTAACAGCAAGCACCGAGCATTGGTCGCGCAAGCAAAACGATGTAGAAGCAACAAGACCATAGTAGCCGATGATGAACCACCAACACAAAAGCAAGCATCGATGACATGGGCTCAGCGGCGCAAGCGGGTGTTTAACATCAACATCGAGACTTGCCAGACGTGTGGTGGCCCAATGGAAGTCATTGCTAGCATCGAGGATCCGGTAGTGATCAAGCAAATACTCGACCACCTGAAGCATGAGGGGGAATACCAGGATGCGATCCAGTTACCCGACAGTCGCGCCCTACCTCAGGCCGCCCTCTTGCACTGATTCACTGACTGAAGGGATTGCGGCGTGTTTCAATAACGCAGCAGGCGCGCGCTCGCCATCATTGTGGCGTCAAGAACATAAGTGGTTAATTGGCAGGAGAAAATAACCGAATTTCCAGGACTCAAGGATAAATCGGATGCAATACATTAACTTTTCGGCTGCAAACAGACTTTTCATTCCCCCTCGTTTTCCATTAACGTACTTCCTATACTTCCAGCCTCGGGTGTTGGCAACATTCCAAAAGCTGTCCTACAAAATGCCCGCTGAACTCTATAAATCTTTGACCTGGGATCGCGGGACGGAACATTTAGAATTGAGTAGTTCTGAGCTTGGGGTCCAAACGATCTCTCAGCCAATCCCCACAGAGATTAACCGAGAACACCGTGAGCATGATCGCCACCCCTGGGAGGGTCACGATCCACCAGGAGAACGCTATGTAGGGGCGGCCGTCTGCAACCATATTACCCCAGCTCGCAGTGGGTTGCGGAATTCCTATCCCTAAAAAAGAAAGGATCGACTCAAGAAGGATCGCAGATGCGAGCTGCAAAGTGATCATGACGATGATCGTGTTTAACACATTGGGTAAGATATGGCGCCGAATGATACGCAGCACTGGACTTCCGATCACACGGGCAGCAAGGACATAATCTCGCTCTCTCACAGACAATGCCTCGCCGCGCACGAGGCGGGCAAATTGTGCCCAATAGACGAGCCCGATGATCAAAATGACATTAATTAGGCTCGGCCCTACGGTGGCGGCTACAGCAAGGGCGATCAGCACTGCAGGGAGTGCCAGAAATATGTCGGTCAGTCGCATGATAGCGTCACCAAGCCATCGGGGCACCATCACTGATGTCACTCCCAAAAATACACCAACCACCGCGGCAACTGCCACCGCGGCAACACCGACAACAAGTGATATTCGAGCGCCGAAAATAATTCGGCTGAGGACGTCCCGACCGAGGTGATCCGTGCCAAGCAGGTGACCCGCCGATGGCGGCATCTGTGCTTCTCGCAGGTTCTGGAGATTAGGATTTCCAGGAGCAATCCATTCGGCGAACAAGGCAATAATGACAATCAGGAACAAATAAGAAAGAGAAAGATAGGGGAGTTGCCGAATTTTCTGGAGCCACTGCATGGTGTCAGGTCATAGCGGCCGATCGCTATGGGTTATCCGGTTGCGTCGAATTCAACATTACCCGTGGGTTATTCTCGGATCGAGGCGAGTATAAATCAGGTCTACCAGAAGATTAACACCTAGGAAAACCAACCCCATGAAGAGTACCGCAGCCTGAACGAGAGGGAAGTCACGCGCATACACGGCGTCGACGGCCAACTTCCCGATACCAGGCCAGCCAAACACGGTCTCCGTAATTACAGCCCCACGAAGAATATTGGCGAAGTCCAGCGCGACAATTGTAAGAACAGGAGTCGCCGCGTTTCTAAACGCATGCTTCCAGATCACCCGCCATTCAGACACGCCCTTGCTGCGAGCAGTTCGGACATAATCGGCATCAAGTGCGTCCAACATCGCGGAGCGGGTTACCCGCATCATGGAGGCGGCGACATAGCCGCCAAGGGTGAGGGACGGCAGCACTAAGTGAGCGGCCGTCCCTATCCCTGACGTGGGGAAAATCGGGAAGTACAGGGCAAAAGCCATGATAAGGAGTATCCCGATCCAGAAGCTTGGCATGCTTTGGCCGATTATAGCTACTACCTTGCCTACACTATCGAAGAGCGTTCCCCGCTTGACGGCGGAAACTACCCCTACAGGAATTGCCAGACAAATTCCAAACAAGATGGCGCTAGTTGAAAGAAGAAGTGTGTTCGGAAAGCGATCCAAAATCAGCCCCATTGCCGGAGTCTTCCAACGAATCGATTCTCCAAAGTCTCCTTGGGCCGCCTGAGTAATGTAGATTAGATACTGCGTATGGAGTGGCTTATCCAGCCCTAGCTTTGCTCGTAGGCGGGCCATGTCTTCCGCCGTGGCCTCCGGTGGCGCTAGAAGCGACACCGGATCCCCCGAAAGGTGAGCCAAGGCGAAGACAATAACGCTCAGCCCCAGCAGCGTGAGCAAAGATTGCCCAAGCCGCTGGATTAAATAGATTGACACCTGCGCAGGCCTATTCTACTTTTCGAATACCACCGACTGAAGATTTTGGTGGTAAGCACTGAGAAGACCTGGTGCCCATCCCGTAATTGACCGAGTGATTCCGAACGGTGTGCTGCACCAATACAACGGCATGATCTCGAATCGTTCGCGTTCCATCTTTGCCCAATCCTGAAGCATTTGTTCCCGCTTATTAACGTCGGTTTCCACTGCTTGTGCATCGGTGATTTGATCGTACTCCTTGATGCCAAAATTGCAGGGTTCCCCACACCAAGCCTGATAGCCATACCAAGAACGAAGCAAGGACCCGCCGTCATCGGGTACCGAGGAAGGCCCGTAGAAGATACCTCGCTGTTTGCCTGCCCTCATTTCAGCCAGCCATGCGCCGGTCTCACGCGGTAACCGTTTAGGCTTTAGGCCCACAGCTTCGAGATAACCTGCGATGGCTTCGAGCACCATAGGTGCATTGGGTTGCGAGCCAAACGATTGGGTGTGGGTGGTGAAATCGACTTCATGTCCCGGCGCGATCCCCGCTTCACTAAGAAGTTGCTTCGCTTTTGCTGGGTCATATGGCACAGGCTTTATGCCCTCTTCATAGCCGAAGGTGCCTGGTGTAAATATGTGCGTAGCCGGCTCGCACACTCCCCCCAGTATCGTGTCTGCAATAGCCTGTCTATCAATCGCATGAGCGATGGCTAGCCGGACTCGACGATCCTTGAATTCGGGGTTTGTCCCTCTATTAAAACTAATGATGCTGGTGCCCGAATAGCGAGTGGAAACTGTAGTCAATTTATCGCTCGCTTTGATCTTCTCTAGAAGTGGCCCAGTGATACCCATAATGATATCGGCTTCGCCACGCTCAAGCATTGCATACCGGGTGAAAGGTTCAGCGACGAGGCGCTGAGTAACGAATTTAGTGTTTGAGACCTGCCCCCAATAATTGGGATTTGCCTCGAACTTCGAGAATTCCCCTGCTTGAATACTAGAGAGCATGAACGGGCCAGTGCCGATGGGGTTTTGCTGAAATCCCTTGTCACCAACCTTTTCGTAGTAGTTCTTGGGTACGATGGCCCCGGTTCCACCCGAGCGAACCGACGTAAAGAAATCAACCCAGATTTTTTTCAAATGAAACCTCACCTTGAACGGGTTCACGACCTCTACACGATCGAGAGCTGCGATAATTGGTTTTCGAGCGTTGTGGGTACTTTCGGGTGAGAGTATTCGATGAAATGTGAATTGGACATCCTCGCCCGTGAACTCGTCCCCATTGTGAAACTTGACTCCGCGGCGTAGGTTAAATTCGATCATGAGTTTGTCGTCGCTGATCGTCCAATCCGTGGCCAAAGCGGGTTCCTTGCCTGTCGCACCCAGATTGAGCAGGCCGTCAAACAACATGGAGTGTGGAAGATAATCTGATGCAG
>CAVOFA010000156.1:0-5375 GCA_963694865.1 Gammaproteobacteria bacterium
TCTTTTCTTTCTCATCATCGTTTTCCTCTCGGGTTGACGATGAGCTAAAAGTACCTCTTAAGCAATGGGCCAATTATGTCCAACTAGGGCTGACGGGGTACAAGTGTGGGAAGTCCTGACCTATCCCCCATTTTTAGAAACATGTGCACAAATATTAACTAAGGCACCTCTGAATAACGGACTCTAAACCACAAACGGCGGCAACGGACAATCAATCACCGCCGCTATCGCCCGCAACAACTCCGCCTCAATCGGCGCTACTTTTTCATCGGCGGTGATACAGGCAACACAGGCCTTGAGCAGCGCTGGCTTCTGCAAGGGTTTTAACCGCACCAACAGATCCAGTGCCGTGTTCAGTGCTTCGAAACTGATGGATGCTGTCGCCTGCAGTGGCGTGGTGATGCCGAGTTTCTCAGCGCCCTTGGTATAGGCCGCTGCCGCCGTAATGCCTGTCTGCGTATTGGAATGGGCGAGGATGGAGAGCAGTAGCGCTGACTCCGCCTGGCATTGCTTTAGATCGCGCTTGCCGGGTTTGCGGGAATGGTTTTTTTCAAACACCTCCCCCAGGTGGTGAAAAACTATTTTCTGCAGCGCCCACTCGAACAAATTAACTTTGTTATCGAGGGCTATGAGGGCGTGGAAATTGGATTTAAACAGCTGGTACTGCTTTGCGGATAATTGCCTCAGGCTCGAGATCGCAATCTCCGTCAATGGCAGGCGCTGTTCGGCGTCGACCTCGTCGGTTACCGCTAACAAGTTCTGCAATTCGGCATAGACGCCGAGATCTGCGCTGGCTTCGACGAAACTCAATTGTTCGCGGCGCTCCGAATCATTGCTGTCCAGCACCAGAAAATACACCACGGCGCGGGCACCGGAAGGCTCTCGCGCCGCCGCGATCAGAACCTCGGGGATTTTATGTAGCAGGGCGTTGGCATAGTCCAGATGTTGGGGCTGGGGATTGCCCACCTGACCGATAATCGCGTCGGTGATCAAGACGCCGGCAACACCCCCTAACATCGCCCTGGCCTTCTCCTGCTGAGTCGCCGCCGCCGACTTCGCGTCTGCGCTGCTGGCTTGCGCAGCGGCGGCAGTGGGGTCGGACCGAACCTTGTAGCTACCATCCCAATTCGGCAGTATCGCCTGGATACGCTGTGCCAGCGGCGGATGCGTTGCATACATCCGGCTCAGCGCCGAAACCCTGCCCTCCTCGAATAGAGTATGGCTAATCTCGGCGCTGTTGGGGTTATTCAAATAGGAATGTTCGCTGTGATTGGCGATCTGCATCAGCGCCCCGGCGATGCCGTCGGGGTTGCGGGTAAACTGCACCGCCGACGCGTCTGCCAGGTATTCCCGCTGGCGGCTCACCGCGGCCTTGATCAGGTTGCCGAAGAAGGTGCCAACGAAGCCTATTACCACCAGGCCGATGCCAATAAAGACAATACCGCCGGAGTTTTTGGAGCGGCGACTGTACATGCTGCCCCGCAGCAGATGATAACCAATCAGCCCCAATACCATGATGCCGTGCAGCACGCCGATGAGCCGGATATTAATGCGCATATCACCGTGCAGGATATGGCTGAATTCATGGGCGATAACGCCCTGCAATTGCTTCCGGCTAAGAGTATCGATGGTGCCCCGGGTTACCGCGACGATGGCATCACTGGGCGAGTAGCCCGCGGCAAAGGCATTGATACCAGGCTCTTCCATCAGGTAGACCGGCGGCACCGGGATGCCGGAGGCGATGGCCATCTCTTCCACCACATTGAGCACCCGTTGCTCCTGCAGGTCCTGGCTGCCGGCCAGCAACAGCCTGGCGTTCATCATCTCCGCTACGCGGGCGCCGCCGCCGCGCAGACTGGCGATCTTGTAGAGGCTCCCTAGCAACACCACACCGGTTACGGCGGCGCCAATCAGCAAGAAGGTGCCCCAGTCGAAGCGCATTGTCTCGGCGGCCGCCATGCTGGTCATTTCGGAGCCGGCAAAACCCAGTAGCAGCATTACCAGTAGATTGGTGATGATGATCAGGGACAGCACCGCCAACACAAACAGCAGAATCAGTCTGCCGGTATTGCGCTTCGCGGTATCCTGGGATTCGAAGAAATTCATAGCAGACAAGCCGGCTGGTACGTGAATCTCGGTTCAGTAAGATCTATCAAAAGGAGACATCTGGCGCCGCTTGCATGGCCTCACTGTCTTCAAATTCCAACAGCGTGGCATCGCTGCTGTGGCCGAAAAAGCCGGCAACTGCCACCGGCGGGAAAGACTGTTTGAAGGTATTGTAGGCCATGACCTGATCGTTAAATGCCTGCCGCGAGAACGCTACTTTGTTTTCCGTGGCCGTCAGTTCCTCGCTTAACTGCATCATGTTCTGGTTCGCCTTTAAATCCGGATAGGCCTCCATCACCACATTGAAGCGCGTCATGGCACCGGTTAACGCCCCTTCCTGCCCCATTAAGTCCTTCAGAGCCGCCGCGTTGCCAGGGTCTGCAGCGGCAGCTGCGAGGCCGGTGGCGGCGGCGTTACGGGCGGCGATGACCGCCTCCAACGTCTCTCTTTCGTGTTTGATGTAGCCTTTCGCCGTTTCCACCAGGTTTGGAATCAGGTCATAGCGCCGCTTCAACTGCACTTCAATTTGAGCGAAGGCGTTCTGATAGCGGTTTTTTAAACTCACCAGGCGGTTGTAGATGCCGACCGTGTAGAAAAACAACACGGCTATGATCACCAAAATCACTATTGTTGAAACTTCCATTATCCTGACTCCTAGACGGGTAGAGTGACGGTAGAGTGATTGCGGGCCAGCCCACACGGGCAAGTGCTTCTCAGCCGCTGGCAATCTATGCTCACCATTATTCCATTAATGACGAGAGATGTCCCTTCTCGCCGCCCCTCTCGCACCGCCGTTCGAATTGCATTTTTCAGACTCCCTGTTATCTGCTAAGCTCAGGCACACCGCTTTTCGCCAAATTAACTCCTAATAAAAGAATAATAATTATGAGCACTGGTCTTCTTGCGTTACTTTCCTTACTACCAATCATTTCTGTCGCTGTTTTCCTGGTGGTGCTGCGTTGGCCCGCCAGCCGCGCCATGCCTATCGCCTACATCGTGGCGGTGGTACTGGCTTACTTTATCTGGCAGATTCCCTCCGCCAAGATCATGGCGGCCAGTGTCAATGGCCTAATCGTCGCCTTCACCCTGATCTACATTATATTCGGCGCCATACTGCTGCTGAATACGCTGTTGCAGAGCGGAGCGATCCAAACCATACGCCAGGGATTTTCTGATATTTCGCCGGACCGGCGCATTCAGGTGATCATCATCGCCTGGCTTTTTGGTTCATTTATAGAAGGTTCTGCCGGTTTCGGCACGCCCGCCGCCGTCGCCGTGCCGTTGATGGTAGGGCTGGGCTTCCCGGCCATGGCCGCTGTTGTTGCTGGCATGATAATCCAGAGCACACCGGTGTCATTCGGGGCCATGGGCACGCCTATCCTGGTGGGAATAAACACTGGCCTCTCTGCCGACCCCGATATGGTGGCCTACGCACTGTCCCGTGGCTACGGTGACTGGGAGCAATTCCTCGCCTTTATAGCCACCAAAGTTGCCCTCTTACATGCTATCGCAGGCACCTTTGTACCGCTGTTGGTGGCCTCCATAATGACCCGTTTCTTCGGCAAGGAGAAATCCTTTGCCGCCGGCTTCAGAGTGTGGAAATTCGCCCTCTTCGCCGCTTTCTCCATGACTATTCCCTATCTCATCGTCGCCAACACCCTGGGGGCGGAGTTCCCGTCTATGTTAGGCGGCTTGATTGGCCTGGCCATCGTGGTCAGCGCCGCCAAGCAGGGCTTCCTGATGCCGAAGCCGGATGAAGTCTGGGACTTCGATGACAAGGCCAACTGGGACCCGGAGTGGACTGGAACTATGCAGCAGGAGTCGGTCAGCATTAGCGATCAAAAACCGGCGATGGGACTGGTCCGAGCCTGGTCCCCGTATCTGTTCGTCGCCGGTTTGCTGGTCCTGACTCGATTCCGGGCACTGGACCTGGAAGCCATCTTGCGGGACTCCAATCCCTTCATCACCTGGTCCTGGCCGCAGATATTTGGTAGCGACATTACCGCCTCGTTTCAACCGCTGTGGTCACCCGGCACTATTTTCATTATCGTGTCTTTGATTACGATTCTCCTGCATGGCCTCAAAGGCTCCGAGTACAAACAGGCTTTTGGCAACTCCCTGAAGACCCTGATACCGGCATCAACTGCTCTGGTATTTACGGTGCCGATGGTACAGGTATTCATCAATTCCAGTGGCGGCGCCGCCGGTTACGAACAAATGCCCATCGCGCTGGCCGAAGGTGTGGCGAATCTTACTGGCGCGGCCTGGCCCTTCTTCTCCACCTTCATCGGTGGCATGGGTGCATTTGTCGCCGGCAGCAACACCGTCAGCAACATGATGTTCTCTCTGTTTCAATTCGGCGTCGGCGAACGCATCATGGCTGATCCTACCTGGATAGTTGCACTGCAGGCTGTGGGTGGCGCCTCCGGCAATATTATCTGCGTGCACAATGTCGTCGCTGCTTCGGCGGTGGCCGGTTTGACCGGCAAGGAAGGCGCCGTGATACGCAAGACCTTGCTACCCTTTTTCTACTATGCTCTGTTCACGGGAGCGATCGGCTATGGCATCGTTAACCTCAGCAGCGGCGTGCTTAATGCCGGGTTTGTCATCGCCGCCTTAGTTGTCGCAACGATGGTTTACTTTATAGTCCGATTTAATCGCAACGGTGTGGCAGAGACGTCTGTACCCTGACGAACGTCTACTGCCAGCTGATACGCGCTTTCGATTTACCCTCTCGTACATGCACTGAGATGTCCTGGTAGTTTGTCATGTCTAAATCTTGCCAGAGCAACACTGCCCAAGTGACTGTGACGTGATAAGCCGATCACTCACCATCGCCACCGCAGGTCATGTCGATCACGGCAAGACCTCGCTGGTACGCCACCTCACCGGCACCAACACCGACACTCTGGCGGAGGAGAAAAGCCGCGGCCTCACCATCAATCTGGGGTACGCCTACTACCATTTCCAGTCCAGCACCGATGGCACCGACTACGACAACACGCTTGGCTTCGTTGATGTGCCAGGTCACACAGATTTTATTAATAACATGCTGGCAGGCGTCGGGGCGGTAGATGCGGCGCTGCTGGTGGTGGCTGCGGATGACGGCATCATGCCGCAGACGCGGGAGCATCTGGCGATCCTGGATTTACTCGGGATTTCCCATGGACTGGTGGCGCTCACCAAGATCGACCGGGTTAGCGCCGAGCGCAGCGCCGCGGTAAGCGCAGAAATCAGGCAACTGTTACAGACAACGACATTACGCGACG
>CAVOFA010000157.1:0-5306 GCA_963694865.1 Gammaproteobacteria bacterium
GCAAACTTCTCCAAGATTGCCATGGCAGCCTAGCTGCTGGTCCACCGCAAAATAGGGCGTCGCACATTCTTCCAAGAAACGAATGCCATCTTCAGATGTTTTCAGAAGTGCGATGGCGCTATTGCCTTCCGTCGGTTGGGTAATGCCAACAGACCTGGGAGGCTCGACCGGTTGGGGGCCGATAATGCAGATGTCACTACCGACTGCGGTGACGAGCATTGAGGTAATAATTGTTTCAGCAATTTGATCCGCATCACAGTGAGTTCGATCTTCTCTGAATGAATCTTTCATGCTCATAGCTCCTGGGTTGATGTGGGCATCTTGGCGGAGCTAGAGCAGCAAACTGGTCATTATGCGCCAAAAGACAGTCATTAAGTCAACCTGAAAAAAATATGCGAGTTCTGTAATTAGGGAATTTATTCATCACTCGTAACCGGTTGTTAACTCAAAGATTGATAAATGTAACCAGGGAGGCGCTCGCCAAGGTTGGGATAGAGCAGGAGACTGGTCATTACGCGACAAAAGACAGTCCCTGCCAGATGTTAACGGGTTCGTGTGGTGAAGATTTTTAATCTTCCACCTCGGACTCTAAGACCGCCCGACTACGGTGCAAGCGTCGTCAACGTTGAGTCTGCCGAGGGGTTTTCAGCGCGTCGCCTCACAACCTGGCAGTGCACAACCATTATCTGCAAGGCCGTTTTTATTGCTTACGAAACGAAGGCAACGGATGTTAGTTTGATATTCAGGAGGTTGGCTGAATATCCCTGTTAAAATCTCCCACCGAATAAACCTGGGCGCTACACAAAACGTCCGGCAAATTGCTTATAGACGAAAGTTCGAGGCTGAATTAAATTCTGCGCTGTTATCTGAAATAAAATGTGCACAAGAGACAGGATTTGTTTTGGCGTCTGATAAGTTTCGACTTCAATTTGAGAGCTGGCGGAACTACCACAGTCTTTATAGGATGTTGCTTTAATACCGACAATCGTTTCAACAGGCTGTAGTGCCGCAAAAGCCGGGAGGGCCATCGCAGCGGCGAATAGAGCGAGAAATGGGTTCGGTTTAGCCATCGAATTCAGACACTAGCCGAGCGCGGCCCGAATGAGCGCAGCCCGAATGATATACCGGCACAAACGTTCAAGTTTCTTTCTCTGATGTGACTTGCAGGCAATACCGGCATGTAGTGAAAAGCCAGCTTGCTGGCTTACCAGATCGTCGCCCCTTTGTTGCTCAGTTGAACCTGTTACCAAATAACTATATCTTAATGAGTTCGTAAACATACTAAGGTCCGGGTTATTTCCCGGATTTCTGCTGATACAGGTTTGTAATAATTATGCTCGTATATACCCGAGAAATAACTGTTGAATGGGGAGAGTCCGATCCCTTTGGTCTGGTTTATTTTCCTCGAATGCTTGCGTGGTTTAACGACGCGGAACACGAGTTTTTTGCGCAATCCGGGTACCCGGTAAAAGAGATGATTGAAAAAGACCGGACGGCGTTTGTTATGGGACGCATACAGTTCGAATTTGTCGGCCCAGCAGCGTATGGCGATCGCATATTAACGCGATTGAAATTGGCGGATATTTCCAATTCTACACTTACGTGGGAATGCACCGCGAACCATTTGAGCGATTCAAGCCTGGTTACCCAGGGAACCGCTACCAGAGTGTATGCAGAGATTCAGGACAATGGAGAACTTAAAGCCATAGCCATACCCAATCGAATTCGTGAGATGTTGGGTGCTCCAACGCTGGATGAAGCCAGTAGCGGCTAAACCTAGTTTTGCTCGAGTGTGGCTTTAACCTTACCCAGCAGACCCATAGTTTGCTTTACGTCTTCCATGCTGAGCTCTCCCAGTAGAGAAATAACCCATTGTTCATGACGAACAGCCATTTTCTGGAAAAACCGTCGTCCTTTCGGGCTTAGTTTCACAATAAAGGTACGCCGGTTTTCCGGCACAGCTCGCCTGCTGATAAGCCCTTCCTTGACCAGCTGGCCGGCTATACCAGAAACATTACCGCCAGACACCATCATTCGATTGGATAGTTCACCCATGGACAGCCCTTCAGGTACACGATCAAGCTGTGCCAAAAAATCAAAACGCGGTAGTGTGGTGTTAAATTCTTCCCTGAGCGCTGTTCTCAATTTTCGTTCTATCAAGCTCGAACACGTCAGTAAGCGCAGCCAGAGCTTGATGGAATGGTGATCCTGCTCAATAAGCCTGGTTTCAAGGTCAGAAGACGCACCTGTATTTTTGTTACTTGTCATGGCTAATCCTGAATAATATTTTATATCTAAAATATCTGGGTTATACTCACCCGGGAAACTTTAAGCCTAAACTATTTGGTGTTAGTTGACTGCACTTTTAATAGCCTGATTGCTGGAGATTTGCATGAAAATTGTGTGTCTTGGTGGCGGACCGGCCGGTCTGTACCTTGCGATAGCGATGAAACTGAAAAACGCATCCCACGAAGTTGCTGTATATGAACGTAACAAAGCCAATGATACGTTTGGCTGGGGTGTGGTGTTTTCAGATCAGACGATGGAAAATTTGCAGGCAGTTGACCCGGCAAGCGCGAGCGCCATTAACGCAGAATTTATCCACTGGGACATGATCGATTGTTTCGTATCCGGAAAACTCGAACGATCAGACGGCCATGGTTTTATTGGCCTGGGTCGAAGACGAATGCTGGAAATTCTTCACAGCCGTGCCGCAGAGCTAGGAGTGGCTTTGCATTTTGAAAGCGAATTCGAAGCCAGTGATATTGACGATCGATTTGCCGATGCCGATTTGGTGGTAGTGGCCGATGGTCTGAATTCCAAGATACGAAATGCACATCTCGATGAATTTGAATGTGATATTGATGTGCGACCTAACAAGTTCGTGTGGCTGGGTACACACCAGACTTTTCGGGATGCCTTCACCTTTATATTTGAGGAGACTGCTGCCGGTTGGATATGGGCGCACGCCTATCAGTTTGATGAGACCACATCCACGTTCATCGTTGAATGTAATCCGGATGTATACGACGCCCTGGGATTTGACAAAATGTCACATACCGAGAGCGCAGAAACCTGTCGCAAAATATTTTCAGCCTATCTGGATGGTCATGAACTCATGACTAATTCAGCACATGTGCGAGGCTCTGCCTGGATCAATTTTCCTTCAGTGCTGTGCCGACAATGGGTCAAGGATGACCGTGTTGTTCTTATTGGGGATGCAGCACATACCGCTCATTTCGCGATAGGATCGGGTACCAAACTGGGGCTGGAAGATGCCATAACGCTGGCGCAACACGTAAACAGTGATCTCCCTATGGGTGAGGCCTTAAAGGCTTATCAGGATGAGCGCGAAGTAGAAGCTTTGCGGCTTCAAAATGCCGCACAGAATGCGATGATCTGGTTTGAAAACACGCCCCGTTACCTCAATGCCTTTGATGCGAAACAGTTTTACTACTCATTGCTGACACGCAGCCAGAGAGTCAGCCATGAAAACCTGCGATTGCGAGACAAGACGTGGCTTGAGGAGATGGAAAAACATCTTGCTCAAAAAGCGCGGGGTGTGGAATGTGAAGAAGCAATGCCTCCCATGTTTTTACCCTACAAGATTGGAAACATGCCACTCATAAATCGCGTGGTGGTATCTCCCATGTCGATGTACAGTGCTGAAGACGGTTTACCCTCCGATTGGCACCTGGTGCATTATGGAAGCCTCGCGAAGGGGGGCGCCGGCCTGGTGTTCACCGAAATGACCGATATATCAAGTGATGCCCGAATCACCCCCGGTTGCGCTGGAATCTGGAACGATGAACAGGAAGCGGCATGGTTAAAGATCAGCCAATTTGTGCACGCCCACACCCGGGCCAAATTTGTTATGCAATTAGGTCATGCCGGGGCCAAGGGTGCGACCAAAGTTCCGTGGGAATGGCATCCTGATCGCCTGGATGACCCTCTGGACCCTGAAGATAGATGGCCACTGGTTTCTGCCAGCCCGCTGGCTTACGACCATTATAGTGATACGCCTATGCAGCTGGACCGTGATGGCATGGACGGCATCAAAGATCAGTTCGTGGCCGCAACGCGTAGGGCGGACCGTGCTGAATTTGATATGTTGGAACTTCATGCAGCCCACGGCTATCTCATTGCTTCATTCATAACCCCAATTCTAAATCACCGTACGGATGAGTACGGTGGTAGTCTTGAAAATCGGCTACGTTTTCCATTAGAAGTTTTTAGCGCTATGCGCGCAGCGTGGCCCGCGAGCAAACCGATGTCGGTACGCATTTCTGCCCACGACTGGATGGGAGATGCGGGTATTGTAGAAGACGAGGCGGTGGAAATTGCACGGGCTTTCCACGCCGCAGGCGCGGATATAATCGATGTGTCCAGCGGACAAACCTCCCACGAATCCCGGCCAAGGCCAGGTCGAATGTTTCAGACACCACTGTCAGACCAGATTCGTAACGTGTTGGGTATTGCGACATTGGCAGTTGGAAACATCTATGAAGCGGACCATGTGAACAGTATTATTGCCGCGGGACGTGCAGACTTGGTGTGTCTCGCCCGACCGCATTTGGCAGACCCCAACTGGACTATGCGGGCCGCCGCTCAAATGGGGTATACAGGGCCTGGCGTTTCTGAACAGAAGCAATACTTTATGGGCTATCGGCAGTTGCACATTAATCTCCAGCGGGAAGCAGAAGCGACACTGGCTGATCCAAAGGCACCTGTAAACTAGAGTTGTACAGACTATGAAAAAACTTTCTCATGCAGTGGTAACTGGTGCGGGCACCGGAATAGGTGCTGCCATAACGCAGTTATTGGTGAACAATAGTATTCCTGTCACGCTGATGGGTAGACGTAAGGATGTTCTCGAGCGCACTGCGGACAAACTGGGCAAACCCGATTTGGTACAGACTATTGTCTGTGATGTTAGCAACGAAAAAAGTGTGCAGCAGGCCTTTGCTCTGGCGGCGGATGCCGAGGGTTTTGGATTAGTAGACGTGCTGGTCAACAATGCCGGTATTGCCCCTAGTGCACCGTTCCACAAATTGACCTTTGAAGAGTGGAATTCAGTATTTGAGGTAAACTTACATGGTGTATTTCACTGTACTCAAGCTGTGCTGTCCGGCATGCGAGAGAAAAAATTTGGCCGCATCATTAATATTGCCAGTACCGCTGCGCAGCGCGGTTATGCCTATGTGAGTGCATATTGTGCTGCAAAACACGGTGTGCTGGGTTTAAGCCGGGCGCTGGCTCTGGAAACTGCCCGACAGGGCATCACGGTTAATGCAGTGTGTCCGGGA
>CAVOFA010000158.1:0-5285 GCA_963694865.1 Gammaproteobacteria bacterium
CTTTTCCGCGCTAGCCGCGAAGGCTCTCGAGTCAATGGCTGAAGAATAGCGTATCGTAGTTCGCCTGATAATGGACGGCCGTTTTCGGCACGTTATTCAGAATCCATTACTGTTGGATGGCAAGAAATCTGAAATCAGAATATATTGGTTAATCAGTTGTCTTGACCCGCTGAAAGCATTTGTTTTTCCAGAGGGGCCGTGCGACTGGCAGCGGAGCCCTTTGTTTTGGACGATTTTGACAACAAGTTCGTTCATTTAACAAATATAGACCAGCAAAAAGACCACCCGGAATTCGACAAATTGGTATTTAAATGGACCTTTGCTGAGTTGGAAGAATATCTCAGATGTCACAATGAGGCTGTAAACCCGGGGTGAGGGGTTACATTTTGGGCTGTATGGTGCGGACTTCATCCTCGATCAAAATCTGAAACCCTGGCTGACAGAGATTCAACTCAGTCCGAGTTATGGTCATGAAGATAGGGTAAAAGCTAAACTGATACCCAGGTTGGTCAATGAAGCAGCACAAATGGTAGGGGAGACCATGGCCAGAAAGTTAAAAGGGGCTTCCGTTGAAAAGCTCGATAGCCAAAAAGAGTTTGTCGACATCAGTGTTTAATCACGTCTGCTAGCTGACTGAAAATTTGGTCAATATAGGGAAGGATCCAGCTACTGGCCCAGCCCAGACATTCGCTCATTTACTTCAGCGAAATTCCGGCACGGCTTGCGCTAGTCGGCGGTTCGATACCGAGTAACCGTGTCACGGTTGGAGCGACTTCCAACTGGTGAACATCAGGTAAAGGTTTCCCCTTGGTAATATCGTTACCCATCGCGAAAAAAATACCACCCATATCAGGTAGCGCCGGGTCGTATCCATGCGAACCTTTGCTCCAGCCCATCAGCGGTGATATCCAAGTGATTGCTTTGGACAAAAGTGAATCTTCGCGACTCAGCGTGTAAGGCGGCTTGGTGGTAACGACAAAATCTCCGGTTCGATTTGGTGCCGCTAGGGGCGCTGGGATGTCATTGCCTTCGAATACCGTTACCTGGGGTTGGCGATGCAGAATGTCTCGAACGGCCTGCCTGTCAGCTATATTTTTCAGAAACACGTGCTGTGCTGCGCCGCCGCCAGTGATTTGAACATCAAGTTTGGCGGCCTCCAGGACGCTGTGAATTTCAACAGACTCGGTAACTTCTGTCATGCCGTGATCGCTCACAATGATTAACGTTGTGCGCGGCCATAGCTGGCGTGCGTCAATGGCAGCTAGCAATCGACCTAGTTGTTCGTCTTGTTCGGCAATTACCTCTGCAACGTCTTCGTGATCAGGACCCTTCACGTGTGCGGTGGTATCGGCGCCGTTCCAGTAAGACATAATCAGTCTGGGACGCTGGTCTTCGGGTAGATCAATCCAAGTAACGATTTGGTCGACCTTTTCTGCTTCGCTCCGGAAGCCATCAAAGGGAGCCATTCGGTAACTCGCGCCGATGCCTTGCCAGTCCGTTTCTGAACCTACCCAAAAATAGACCGCGGCTTTGACACCTTGACGTTCCGCGGTCACCCAAAGTGGTTCGGCTGTCATCCAGTCAGCATTGTTGCTGTAGGAATAGAGGCCCTTCTCTCGATCGAAAAAGACGTTGTCGACAATGCCATGGACGTGAGGCGCTGCTCCAGTCGCGAGTGATACATGGCCAGGAAATGTGTTTGAAAGGTAAACAGGCGTTAGGCGGCCGGCACGGACGCCGTCGTTCTCTAGCCGTCGCAACGCTGGATAGTGGCCGCGCTCAGGGTAGTCATGGCGCATGCCATCCCAGGAAAGCAGAATGACCAAATTGTCTTGGCGAGCAACATGATCTGTTTCTGCATGACTAAATTGGATTAGACTCACGGCGAATAATAGACACAGTAGACGCATGGCGAATACCTAAACGAGGAGCCAGCATCATAGCCATTGAATGAGCAAGGAACAATCACACGAGTCTTACCAGGCTTGGAAAAAAGGGATCACTTATTGCTTTCTAACTGTGTGGAAGTCTGGGTTGCGGATGGAGGCCGTCTCGTTCGTGGTGATACGACACCATGGGCAAAGCGGATGTTTCAGTACAGCTATTCTCACAGCAGAGATATCAATGCGGCTATCGCATCCAGTCAATCCCCGAAGTATCAACTCGGCAGATCCTTAAGGTTGGCGGTGTCGATTCTGTGATTAACCAACGGCAAGATGAAAGCGCTGTAATGAGACATCACCTAAAAGCAGTAAAATCAGCTATCGTGCAGTGTGACAATAGCCAAACAAGACAGGGATATGGCCGGATATTTAGTAGCAAACTACGACATCACCAATGAGGACGGCTATCAACGCTACATTTCAACTGTCGGTGCAACAATCATCGCACCGACAATACAGACGGAGCCCTTGTGTTTGCTAATGAGTGTGTGATGCCCGGCTGACTCACACGCGCGACATTAATAATTGATTGCAACCATCCATGGCTGCTTTGCTTGTAAATACACGGCAGTGAAGTGGTGACGGGAATACATGAGGACACGATGAATTATCACAAGGAATGCACATTGTGAAACTACTGATCGCGATGATGAGTCACGAGACCAATACCTTCTCGCCCGTACCCACAGAACTGGAGCGATTCGGTAGCGGTGAGTTGCCTCCCAGGGATCAGGCTGCGTATCAGGCAACATTAGGTCGCGGTTCTACCATGGCAGGAATGATAGCCGTTGCGGAGCAGGCCGGCGTGGAGATCATCACGCCGATTGCTGCAGGCGCTCCCCCGTCGGGTCGTGTTTCAGATACTGCCTACCAATACATTACAGATTGTATTGTTGAAGCGGCCGAGGGTTGTGATGGCTTGTTGCTCGATTTGCACGGCGCAATGGTCACAGATACCCGCGAGGATGGTGAAGGTTCATTATTGGTTCGTTTACGTGAAGCCTACCCGGATGTTCCCATCGGCGTTGGTCTTGATATGCATGCAAATCTCTATCCAGCCATGGTTTCAAATGCAACGGTCATCGCTGGTTATCATACCTATCCTCATATCGACATGTACGGAACCGGTGAGCGAGCCGCACAAATACTCATTCGTTCTTTGAAGGGTGAGGCTGAACCCAGAATGGTGTGGGGTAACTGCCCAATGCTGCCACATGTGATGCGTCAGGGTACCGATGATTTCCCAAACAAGGCACTTCAGGAAAGGGTCATGGAAATGGAAGCATCCGGTGCGCTGGCTGTGTCGCTGTTCACGGGTTTCCCTCACGCGGATATTTACAACGCAGGACTGAGTGTCGTTGTCGTTACTGATAATGATGTGGAAGAAGCAGCTGCCCTTCGAGACGAATTGCTCGAAATGGCGTGGAAGGAAAGAGAATCATTTGTTTACCAAATAAAGCCCCTCACTGAATCCGTTGGATCAGCTAATGCTGCGGCTGATGCGTCTGGCTCAGGTCCGGTTATTTTGTTGGATCATTACGACAACACGGCCTCTGGGGGCACGATGGATACCACCGAGGTGCTGCGGGAAATCCTGGCTCAGCAGCTGGAGGATGTCGTGGCATTTGGCATATTCGATCCTGCTGCAGTCCAGCAGATGGTTGATGTCGGTGTTGGTCAGGAGGTAACTGTCACCATTGGCGCCAGATTCCAGATGGACGCGCTGGAGCAACAAAGTGAGCCACTGACAGTCACCGGTACCGTGCGGCTGATATCTGACGGCAAGTTCACCATTACGGGGCCAATGGCTACGGGTAGTCGGGTGAATATGGGCACTACTGTTGTTCTGGATACCGGCCGGGTTGAAATTATTGTCATCAGCAGGCATGTAGAGCCCTATGACCTGGGGTGCTTTACCAGCCTTGGTATAGATCCGCTAAAAAAGCGTTTCGTCATGTTGAAAAGCCGGATTCATTATCGGGCAGTGTTCATGCCCATTGCGAAGTCCATTATCGAATGCGCGGGTTGTGGAGTATGTACCTCGGACTATAGCCAGTTGACCTTCGAAAATGTTCGACGACCTATTTATCCATTGGATAACATTAACTCGGCGAGTCTCAGCGAAGGCTTCCCGGAGTCGCAGTGAAGAACTATTACCCGTGGTGTTTTTCTAGTATTAACTTATCTGTAACGCACCGTTATCAGTTAGTTAGCAGGTAGTTGATCGATCCTTTGAGATACCCTTCCAGTGGTACCGATCCGAAGTTAGCCTCTCGGCCCAGCTCAATCGCCGTGGCTAACGGCACATCCTGATAATTGACCAGATAGGCCACCCATAGGTGCGAGGCCCTGCGTCCACTGGCACAATGCAATAGCACCTTACCGCTAGCTGCATCCATAACCCTTGCAAATGCCGTGACGGTCGCGGGGTTGTATGGTGTGCCTTTACCGCCCGAGGGCAGATGAACATACTTTAATCCAAGCTCTGCACTCAATGCGGATTCATCAATCGGGGTTAATTTGGGGTTGGTAACTTCTTGTGCCGTTCGGATATTGACGATGGTTGTTAGCCCCAGGCGTTTTAGTTCCTTAATCCCGACACTTGATAGTGGTTGACCAGCGATAAACAACTTGTCCGTTTGATAAATCCCTGACTGGAAACCTGCCAGCGCAAGTTTCTGGGGATGGGCTGTTTGATTTTCAGCAGACAGCAGCGTCGAAAGTGAGCTTAAGATTAACAGACTGAGAATTTTTCTAACTTGCATATAAACCACCTATTATTGTTCCAATGGGTCTTGAGCTGCTGTAAGAATCAGGTTGCGACCTTCTTCCAGTAGTCCTTAGTCAGGTAAGTGGCATCCGTCGTCAGAAGAATAATGATCCAGACCTTCAGCCAATTGGTGTTCAAGCTCTATTTTCTTGCCACATACAAGTAAACAAAAAATCGCGTCCAGAAGACAAGAGGAAATCATTGTTTTGATTCTTCCTGAATGATGTGTTGCTCCTGATAGAACCGCATGTAAATGGCGAATATCAAGGCGACAATACCCATGAACCCGGCAAAGAACAGGTGATAACTTGCACCGACGAGCTTTGTTGTGCCGTCCGGGTTTTGAATCACTTGATTGACCAATGCCGTGAATAAATTGCCCGCCGAAATGGAAAGGTAGAACAAGGCCATCACTAAAGACTTCATTCTCTTGGGTGCTTGTGTATACGAAAATTCCATGCAGGTAACCACTAACAATACTTCAGCCAAGGTCATCAAAAAATACGCCAGCAGCTGCCAACTGATGTGCGGCGTATTGCCGAGTTGTATTTGCGATTCACACCAGGCAGTGA
>CAVOFA010000159.1:0-5145 GCA_963694865.1 Gammaproteobacteria bacterium
GGTCCTTGACCCATTTCACGTCGTCCCAGGTCAGCGTAGGGTCCAGTTGTTCGGCGGACCATTGCGCGAGTGTGGTCAGTCGCTCAACGCCGCTTGCATGTCCTACCACATTGCCAAATGAGAGGCGTTTTGACCCCAGCATTGTCAGGCACCAGGATGGGTGCATCGCTATGTCGAGGAGACTCGACATGGTTATCTTTGGCGGCACTGATAAGCCGTTCCTGATGTCTTTGTGGCGTTGTCCCATAATTTGCAGGTCGGCGGTCAATACTAATGCAGAACAACCGGCCGCTTTCGCCCGCTCAATCAGTCTGCGGATAAAATCGCGATCCTTCATGACGTAGAGCTGGAACCAAAATGGTTTTGATACAGCCTCTGCTACGTCTTCAATAGAGCAGATGCTCATTGTTGACAGGCAGAAGGGTACGCCAAACTTCTCGGCGGCTTTAGCGGCCTGGATTTCGCCGTTAACCCACTGCATACCAGTCAGCCCAACCGGGGCAAGCGCTGTTGGCATCGTGACTTCTTCGCCCAGCATCGTCGTCTTCAGGCTTCGGTTGTCCATGTCAACCATAACCCGTTGTTTGAATTTATGGCGATTGAATGCGCTTTGATTGTCTCGATAAGTTGATTCAGACCAGGAGCCAGAATCTACGTAGTCGTAGAACATTCGCGGTACACGACGTTTATGTTCGTCTTGTAAATCATCTATGCAGGTAATGGGTTTCATCGGTATCCCGCCAGCTTGTTTTTGTGAGGGAAATATACACCGCGATGGCTATTTCCGTTAAATAATTGATTTCAATGTAGCACTATCTTCATGATGTGTTCGTTTAGCGAAGAACACGATTTTCAGACGAGAGCTAGCTTGCTGAAAAGTGGTAAATCTTGATCGCCCGCTCGGGAAACTTGTCCGGAAACTCTTCCGATCCTGGCATCATTGTCCTGAAACGGCATTGCGGTGCATGTCGCGCAAACTGGTTAATCAAGAAATCGTCAGTCAGGTAAGGGCTGTTTACAGTCGCAATAACGTCTGCCTTGTCTGCCGCCAGCGATTTCAGTTTCTTGAGGACGGTCCCGTAGTTCTTTTCTACGTCAAAGCTGCCTCTTTGGCGTGTCGGGGGATCTATGATGATGGTGTCATACCGGCCGAACTGTTTGATCCTGCCCCAGGAACGGAACAGGTTGTGGGGCACCGACTTGACGGATCGCGGATCCTGATCGTTTAAAGCATGGTTGCGCGCCCCCCAATTGATACTCGGTTTGCTCATGTCGACATTGACGACCTGGCGCGCGCCTGACGCAAGTGCAGCGACAGATAGTGAGCATGTGTAGGCAAACAGGTTGAGAACATTCTTGCCACTCGAGTTCTGGGAAAGCCAGTGGCGTAGGGGGCGCATGTCTAAAAAGAGTCCGGCGTTCTGATTGACGCCCGGTTGAACCTCATATTTCAGCCCGTTTTCTACGACGATGCAGTGGTTGATTGGGTTCTTATAAAGGCATTGTGTCGGCGTACCTCTGCGTTTACGGTACTGCAGCATCACGGATTCAATTTGTGAGTGGGTGTCGTGCTGGATGATTGAATCGGTAAGCTTTTCGATATCGTCGATCTCTTCGTAGGTTGTGATGAGAACAACGGGTGAATACCAATCAACGGATAAGTGTTCCAGCCCTTCAAAAAGCTGCCCGCGACCGTGGAAAATCCTGTGTGCTTCAGGTTGAGCCGACGAAAAGAAGTCAGCAGCCGACTGGGAAAGAGACTGGTACAAGCTGCGCGTGTCTAGAAGAAACTATCGTGAGTGTGGCATACGCCACGTGCAACACTTCGGCAAAATGGAAAGGCTGTATTGACGATTCCTGTTGATGTCAATCCGCCTGAGGGCAGCGCGGTTAGTAGCGAAGACTCTCGGTTTGCGTCGTAACCGGCCGCTGAGTTCAGCGTCTGAGAAGCAAGCAGGTACCTTTGGGACTGTCTGCGGTGCTGACTGCGGTGCTGTCTGCGGGGCTCGTCGATGTCAGGTATGCTTACCATTTAAATAACAGTCTATGCTCGTTGGTCCGAGAATAGCATACGTGATAGCGAGGTCGATTAATTGTGTCTATGGATATTGGAATATGTGTCCCAAGCCATGTGGGCGATATAGGTTACATTGTTCGCGCAGAGGAACTTGGATACAGCCATGCCTGGCTGGCTGACAGCCAGATGATTTGGTCAGACTGCTACGCGGCACTTGCACTGGCGGCGGATCGAACTTCAACCATCAAGTTGGGAACCGGTGTAGCGATAACCGGTACCAGGCCAGCGGCCGTCAACGCCGCGGGTATCGCTACCATCAATGCGATTGCTCCAGGGCGCACTTTTTTTGGCGTTGGCGCGGGAAATACCGCCATGCGAATCATGGGATTGCCACCGCACCGTATTAAACAGTTTGAAGGTTACCTGCAAGAGTTGAAGCCACTTTTGCGCGGCGAAGAGGCAATGATGTCGTCGGGTGAAACTGAAATACCCATTCGACACGTAATGCCAGATAAGGGATTTGTTAATTTCGAAGACACTATCCCGATGTATGTCTCTGGTTTTGGCCCCAGATCGATAGCGCTGGCTGGTCAATACGGCGATGGTGCTGTGCTGGCTTTTCCGGGCAGTGCAGCGATGATGGAAAACATCTGGGCCATGGTAGAGAAGGACGCGCCTGCAGGGTTCAGCCGCGACAGCTTTTACACAACAGCACTGACAGCGATGATTGTTAAGGAAGAGGGTGAGGCGACCGATTCCCCTCGAATCAAGCACGAGTGCGGCGCCATGGCGATGGCATCACTACATTATGCTTACGATCAATGGAGAAATTTTGGTTATCAGCCGCCCAATGCAGTAGCGAGTGTCTGGGAAGAATACACAAGTCTGCTGTCAGAGTTCCCTGAAGAGCGCAGGCACCAGCGAATTCACCTTGGTCACAATTGCTGGGTTATTCCAGAGGAGCAGCAGTTCCTGACCAAAGAGTTGTTACAAGCGACTTGCCTGATTGGCACCCAGGAAGAGTTGATCGACAAACTTCGCTCATTAAATGAGGCAGGCCTTAACCAGATAATGAACCTGCCTTCATTTGATCCCCGCTTTGAGGTGCTCGAGACGATTGCAGAGAAGATTATCCCCTTTGTCTAATGCCACGGGATCTAGATTTGACAGGGCGTCTAACGCCCGCCCTGGCCATCGTCGATTTTAATATAGGTGCCGGTCACAAATTCAGATGCCGGAGACAGAAAGTAGAGCAGGGTGGAATCCATCTGCGCCGGATCCCCGATCCGCTTGCGTGGGAAGTGTTGGGCAATATCACCCATCCGCTCGAGCATGCCATCCATCATCTCTGACGAAAATGCACCCGGTGCGATGGCATTGACGTTGATGTTGTTCCTGGCCCATTCAACCGCCAGCACTTCGGTCATCCGTACGA
This sequence comes from Gammaproteobacteria bacterium, assembly GCA_963694865.1. Taxonomy (GTDB): domain Bacteria; phylum Pseudomonadota; class Gammaproteobacteria; order Pseudomonadales; family Pseudohongiellaceae; genus UBA9145. The sequence goes on from CAVOFA010000159.1 coordinate 3,453, forward strand.
TGGCGGATTTAGTTACGGAGTACAGTGCCGCACCGTTTCCGCTGTAGTTGAAACCACCGACAGATGAAATATTGATCATACGGCCTGGTTGTTTTGCGGCGATCAGCCGTCGAGCGACTTCACAAGATAGCTTAAAGGGGCCAACCAGATTGGTATCGAACATCGAATCAATAAATTCGTTGCTCATTTTGTGGGCTCTTTGGGCATCCGGAATTCCCGCGTTATTGATGAGGATGTCGACCAGGCCAAGTGCGGATTCCGCTTTGTCGACGACCTGGGCGATTTCTTCGGTGTTGGTAATATCAAAAGGGATAGGCTCACAGACTCCGCCTGATGCGCGTATTTCTTTCGCCAGTTCTTCCAGCTTTTCAACCCGGCGGCCAGTTATCGCGACCTTGGCGCCGCAGGCTGCCAGCACAATGGCGAAGCGCCTGCCAAGTCCTGAAGTCGTGCCAGTGACCAGGGCAACTTGCCCGGTTAAGTCGTGTGAAACATACGGCGTTGGAAAATTGCTCATGAGTGTCCTTTGGAATTTCAGTTAGAGATTAGATTACCTGGTTTGCAATACCTGGAACTTCACAGAAAAATTCTGATTCAACTTTAATACTCGATGCCGAGTTTTTGTGGGGTCCTGCACACCAGGATGGCATCACCATTGAGTAGAGGCCGCTTCCGCCGGACATTAATATCAGCAGTTGTTCGGGGCCTTTAAATGCATCACGATTGCCTGAGCCCTTGCCTGCGAACCCCGGAGTGAGCTTGTTGATCGCTTTGTCTGCCATCGTCGAGCGCCGGTGTATTTCTTCAGCAGTATCCTGTCGGGTCAGGCCTGCCTTGTTTAACACTTCGGCATGTTCGGGGTTTAACACTATAGTCGCCGTACCCCCGGTCAGTATCGCGTTGTTAGTTGCAGCATTAGCGATGCCAATTGCCAGCATGTCCAACAAGGATTTATAACTGTTCGGGTCGTCGCCGTCGCCACTATAAAGAACCGAGTGGGGTGCTTCTGCGCCGATGACGGTAACAACACTGTCGTCAGGGTCGAAACCAAGATCGACATGCATGGGTGGGAAGGGGCTGTTTTCTTCGTCTTCTGCCAGGCAGAAGGTGAATTTCCCCGGGTGACCCAGCAGGGCCATATCAGAAGTGCCTGGCCGCCCGCCGCCAATATTGATCATTGCCAGTCTCAGAGCGCGGCCAATGGAAGCGTTTGCCCGATGGCCAGGCCCCAAAGCACCGTAGCTGGATGAAATAGGTCCACAGTTGTGCCTGGCGGGACCATTCACAATGATGAGTGGAGCTGTGCAATGTGTGGTCGCCTGCATCTCAGTCAGGTCAAACACCGGATCAATGACGGCTTTTACCGCTGCCAGCACAACCGGCATATAGTCCGGTAGGCAACCGGCCATAACGGCGGCAACAGCCACCTTTTCTATCGTTGCGATTCCGTGGCCTGGTCCCATGGTGCCCAGAACCATATCTGCTTCAAGTCCTGAGGCAAGCACCATTCGACTGACGCGCGCGGGTGTTGGGATAATCACTGGCAAGCCATCGGTAAATCCCCTGGTATGCAGGTCCTCCAACGCAGCTGACTCGTCTGCAGCTGTTAGTAAATCAGCCATTGTTTGCCTCTAGCGCCTTAATCACCGCTGGTGCTACTTCCGCAGCGACCTTTTTCATGTTTTTTACCCCA
>CAVOFA010000160.1:0-5117 GCA_963694865.1 Gammaproteobacteria bacterium
GCACCCAGGCAGAGGGGTCTTCCACGGTAAATTCATATTGCAACATATCCGCTGCAATGCGGGTAAAACGCTCCACCAGCAGCAGCTTCTCGCTGGATCTTCTGAAGTTGGTTTTCTCTGAGAAATTTGTCGACTCGACCACCAGGGTTGCGCCTTCCCAGTGGCCGCGAGGGTCGCCGTGCCACTGCCCGATTTTCTCCGGCAGATGGGGTCGCCCGTCCAGCGGCACGATGCGAATATCGTGAATCATCTCATTGAGAATCATAACTGTGTCTGCGGTTTGCAAAATCTGAATGTTGTTATTGTAGGGTCCAGGCAACATGCCCTGGGGGATGCCCCAGGTGATACAGCGCTCGATGAGGCTGCGATCGATCCAGCTATCGGCGGGGCCACGGCCTTCCCGCGCAGTGGCCCGGGCGGTCATTCTGTCGACAGCGGTCTGCGTGTAGCCGGGAATGCGGCCGTTGGCAGGATCAACTATTAGCGAAGTTTGACCCGAAGCCAAAACTGTTGAGCCGAAATCGAGGTCCCCGGGATCATGCACTGTAATTATCTCGAGACCTCCGCGCGCGTCCAGCGGTACGCCGTCCGCGCGTGCGGCACTGGCTTTTTCATAGGCCAGTATCTCTTCCTGATTGAGAAAGGCCTTGTCGGCAAATCTTTGCGGTCGCTCCAGCTGTGTGATAGTACGACGATCCCAGACGCCTTGAAGGTCTGGATGTCCCCACGGCGTTTGCTGGGCGGCATAAGGGCTATCGGTGGAAGTAATTGACTGCCCATTCCCGGTCAGTGGCGACATGGAAATAGTAAGAGCGGCGGCAACAACTAGCATACGTCGTTGTATTAGCATGATTTTCTCCGGCCGCAGAATAGAGGGGGTAGTTTAACATATTCAGGGGGCAATCCAATACCAAAACAGCTGCCTCAGAGTGGCTGCTTCACCTATGCGTAAAGTTGGGTCCGCGTTTTCCCCGGAACGCCGCCACTCCTTGTTTCCCGTCTTCACTTTTCCCAACGCGTATCACCTAGTCTGTTTCGACCTCTAGCTGAACGCCTCGTCTCGGCCTTATTGATCGGCCTTCGATTTAACCCTGGCATACACTTCAGAGCTGCCGTCCTTGTTCATCAGGATGATGTCATAGGCGATGAAACGATTGGCCATTTCCATGCCGGGCGCGCCCATGGGCATGCCAGGCACGGCAAGCCCGAGCGCATTAGGAGGAGGGGACGCCAAAAATCGGGTGATGTATTTGGCTGGAATATGGCCTTCGAAGACGAAACCTTCCTGGGTGACGGCGGTATGGCAGGATTGCCATTGGGGTAATACTCCCAGTTCATCTTTCACCCCGGTGATATCTCGGGGATGAATGATGGTAGATGCGAAGCCGCGTTGCTGCATGTGCTCGATCCAACCCACACAGCAGCCACAGGACTCGAGTTTGTAGACATTGAGTGCAATGTCATCCAGTGACTGGGTGGATGCAGCTATGCTGGTCAAGCTTAAAGCCGCAGCAAACAGCAGCGCCGTCGTCAACCTGGCATAGCTGAATAGTGTGTTATTGGGATCGGTTTTCATGCTTGACTCCAGGGTCGTGCAATTTAATGAATAGTATCGGCTAGGGTTACTCGATCAGTATAGCCGCCAATTGTTACATTACGTACGCATAAACGAAATGTTTTCCACCGGTATCCGTAGTACTTCGGCCCTTACCCGACATGAATCGATGGAAGTCGATGAGCACGATGAAATCAGTCTGGAGCTACGGCGCCAGGACCTGAAGATCAATCTGCTGTTGGATATGGTCGGGGAACTGCTGGTGCAAACGAACAAATTACCTGCCGAAATCATGCTCAAGTTGACAGCAATGGGGCTGGAATATGACGGTGGTTCCGCTGCATACAAGGCGGGAGCGAAGTTAGAGATAGCCCTTTATATATCCCCTTCAACGCCAAGAGCACTTAAATTATAAGGTGAAGTGCTGGCAAGCGACGCCGAGGGCATTACCAGTATTGGCTTTATTGGTGTGAGTCAGGCGGTGCAGGACTGGTTGGAAAAGTTCATCTTCAGGCACCATCGCCGCAACATCGCCCAGGCTCGTGCGCCCAATTGACGTGACTTAAGGTGACGCGGTCTGAGGTGACGTGGTCTGAAATAAAGAGAAGGCTGCGTTAGTATCTGAGCAGCCAGGTTTCATTTCCAAATTCTTCTCTATGCTGAACCAGGGCCGCCTGCGCAGAGCTGAGCGTGGCATAATCGGATACCGCCACACGGTATTGTCTGCCCTGGTCGAAAGGAGGAATAATTGAAGGATTCTCTCCTGCTGCCGCCAGGGTGTCTGCGTGCTTGCGCGCCAACTCTTCGGTCAAAAAGCTGAATACGATGACGTAGATATTGCCGGTAGCGGCACTTAGCAGGGTGGTGCTGCCGACGCTTATGTATCGCAGTGGCCAGATATCATCGCCGTATTTGCTCTTGAACTGGGCGATATTCGTCTGCACCTCCGCCATGGTTTCATAGCCAGCAATAGTGACACGGTAACGGCGGGACGCATCGAACGGGGATAGAATTGTTGGCGTATTCTGATTTTTTAGTAAGCTGCGTGCATGTTCGCGGGCCTTACTTTCGGTAAGAAAGCTGGCAACTACAATATAGAAATCTCCAGTGCTGGCGCTGAGGGTTACGATCTCGGTGGAGGATGCTGCACTGGCACTTGGCACCGCGACTACTTCGCTATCAGCTGCATCTGTCTCCACGGCGGCATCGGCATCACCTGAACTGCCCGTAGCTGGCGTTGCAGCAACAGTGCTTGGCTCATCAACGTCAGCTTGCACATCGAGGGGCTCGATATCTGCAGCCGCCAGCAAAATTTCTGTGCTAGCGGTGGGAGCCGTTTCAATAATCTCCGGTGCCGCCTCTAGCTCAGTTTGTTCGTCGACGAAAACGGTTGCTTCTGCAACCGGGGCCTCCGCAACCGGGGAGGGTGCCTCGATGGCTGTGTCGACTTCTTCGGCAACTGCGACAAACTCTTCTTCGACTGCGGCCTGCGTCGCTGCAGCGTCCGTGTCAGCTGCGTCCCTGTCAGCAACAATGGCCGGTGCAGCTGCCGCCGGGCTTGCATCGGCAATGACGGGTTCGTCAGCACCAAAACCCACAAACAGTATGACTGCGACCACGACTACGGTCGCCGACAAGGAGCCATAGATAATTTTCGGGGACAAACGTCCGCCCCCTTGAGCTTGAGTGTCGGTGTCGATTTCGACATCGGGTATGTCCGTTTCAATCATCGAATCGCTTGCTTCCACTTCTGGTTTTGAGTCTTTAGTGTCCACCAAATCAAGCAATTCTGCCTGGACTTGTGCACCCGCTTCTGGCTCGTCAGCTGCCTCTGAGGGCTCGCTAGTTGCTGTTTCTTTCGAAGGCTCGCTGGCTATCTGTTCTTCCTGCTCCATTTTTTCGAATTCTTGCTGCACTTCCTCATCGCTGATATCGATTATGTCTGGATCAATTTCATCCATCTCAACGCCATCTAACTCAATACCGTCCAGCTCAACACCGTCTAACGCAACACCATCCAGCTCATCAATATCGAGCTGGGCGTCGGCATCCGCGCCGGCAGGTTTTTCAGCAGTCAGCTGCAGATCGTCAGCATCCAGATCCGGCAATTCCAGTTCGTCTTCACTGCCACTGGATTCAGCGGCTTCTGTGCCGGGCTCGTCTTGATCATCTCTATTAGTCATAAATTGATACTCAATTTGAATTCAAATTGGTAAATTTGAAACGGGAGAGGCATTTAGAGCATAATCACCGTCTTCTACAAAGTCCATAATCAGCCAAAAACACAGACATAGTCTCAGCGCTGAGACGCCCATGTGAGTGCTGTTTAATATCGACGCCTGCTCAGAGTAATTGCTTAAATTATAAGCTTCTGGCGCGTTCTTCCAGGCTAATAATGTCGGTAATCTGGAGCCCAAATCTTTCATTGGCCAGCACTACCACGCCGTGAGCGATCAACGCGCCGTTCACCAATATGTCGAGGGGTTCTTCGAGCAAGCGCTCAAGCTCTATGACCGTTCCCTCCTGCGTTTCAAGCAGATCACTTAACACCATTTGTGTGCGCCCAACTTCAATGGACAACGACACCGGCACTTTTAACAGGGTATCGATATTTACATCTTTGCCACTAACCGATCTGGCGATAGCTTCGGCGCTGGACGGCGCTTCCTGCTCAACCGCCACGCCCTCTGCCGCCGGAATCGGTCTCCACAGCAACACCGTCTGCTTCCATTGCGGCAGCCATCTCAGCCATGTGATCGGTAGCGGAGCCGGTTTCTTCAGCGATTTCTTCTGTTGTTTTCTCTACCGCCACGCCGTCTGCTTCCATGGCCGCTGCCAATCTGAGCTATCGAGCCGGACAATTTTTAACACTGTGGTGCAATCAGTTGGGGATGGAAAACGAAGGTCGCTGCTACTCTTTGGCCAGTGTTCCAGCCCTTGATAAATCCTTGATTATCCAAATAGCAAAAGTAGACTCCGGTTGCGTCAGCGGTTGGGCACACGATCAGTTAGAAGTTGGTCAGAAGGTTTTTATTCAACAGCCAGCAGGTGATTGTTTTTTCGTCCCCTAAAACGATGGGCAATCAATTTTGCTAGCCGGTAGTGGAACCGGTCTCGCGCCTTTGTACGGCATAGTGCGCGATGCCCTGCAACAAAATCACCGGGGCGATATGCATTTGTTTCACAGCGGGAAAAACATCGAAGAATTGTACCTGCACAAGAAACTACGAAAACTGGCGGCTGACTATGAGCAGTTTTACTACTACGCCCGCGTGGAACATAACAAAGGCAACGAATTGTTCTCCGCACAGACGATGGAAGAAATGATAGCAGAGACATTCCCAATGCTTGACAATTGGCAAGTGTATTTGTGCGGCAATCCCAATCGGGTGAAGCTATTGCGAAAACAAGCCTTCCTCGCCGGTGCCTCCATGCAGCAAATATTCAGCGATGCCTTCGAAACGAATTAGGCAGTCCATTGGCAAACCGGTAGTAGAGAATGACAAAACGGTTAAGGTCATCGGAGCATTCCAGGATATAACAGATCGAGCAGATCTTTTCT
>CAVOFA010000161.1:0-5089 GCA_963694865.1 Gammaproteobacteria bacterium
CACTGGTTAATTGAACTGCCGCTAGCTACTGTCAGAACTGAAATTCCGGCGTAGTCACCACCAGACCATCCAACGCCTCGGTGACAGGTATCTGACAGGACAGACGTGAATTTTCCTGACGATCTGTGCTCAGACTTAACATCGCCTCTTCGGTTGGATTAATAGCCTCCAGCTTGTGCAGCCACTGAGCGTTGACATAGACATGACAGGTGGCGCAGGAACAGGAACCGCCGCAATCGGCATCAATGCCGGGAACGCCATTGCTGACAGCGGCCTGCATCACCGATCCTCCGGTGTCGACGGCTACTGGATGTTTGCTACCATCATGTTCAATAAACAGGATACTAACCATCCAAAACAACCCTTTCTGACTTTCTGCGAGGACGCAACCATAGCAAGATGTGTCTCCAAGAAAAAGCCCTGTATGCAATAGCTGCTGTGGCCAATGTTGGGGCAAATACCCACTTCTGCCTGACTCTGAGCAGAAGTCGGGCCAGTGCCGGCAGTGCTGCAGATGCGTACTTTTTGTCCAGCGAATTGAAGGTCAATTAATTAGGCTAATGCTCTGGTTCTACGAGCAATAGAGTGTTTTAATACGCCCAAAATCAGAAGGAAATTACGGCAATGCCCAACCCCATCAGCGCACTGTTTGGCCGCTCACCCATCCGACCTATTCAGGAACATATGGCCAAGGCACAAAACTGTGTCGTGCTTCTGGGGGATTTTTTGGAAGCCAGCTTCGCCAAAGACTGGCAACAAACCAAACTGCTGCAGCAGGCGATCCGCGCCTCAGAAAACGAAGCCGACGACCTCAAAAGCAATGTTCGCAAGCATCTACCCACGAGCTTGTGGCTGCCGGTGCCGCGCACCGATTTACTGGAGTTACTGAGCATTCAGGACGGTCTAGCCAACCGGGCCAAAGACGTTGCGGGGTTAATGTTGGGTCGAAAAATGGAGATACCCGACACCCTGGTTGAACCGGTCAGAGCGCACTACCAAACCAGCCTGGAAACCTCGAGGCAGGCGCTCAAGGGTATCAACGAACTGGACGAATTACTGGAAACCGGATTTCGCGGTGCCGAAGTCCAACTTGTCGAAAACCTGATTGCCGAGCTCGATGCGCTTGAGCACAAGAGTGATATTGGCCAAATCAATTTACGCGCCGAATTGTTTCAACTCGAAGCTTCACTACCTCCGGTGAATGTTATCTTTTTGTACAAGATAATTGCATTGATCGGCGAGATCGCCGATATTTCGGAAAAAATAGGTAGTCGTCTACTGATTCTAATGGCGCGCTAAAAATCAGAATAACCAACCTCAGGTACAATTTTTAATGTCGGAAATCATTTCTCAGTATGGGCTGATATTTTTAGCCATGGCGTGCCTGTTCGGCTTTTTCATGGCCTGGGGTGTAGGCGCCAACGACGTTGCCAACGCCATGGGAACATCCGTGGGTGCCAAGGCAATCACTATCAAGCAAGCCATACTCATTGCCATGGTGTTTGAATTTGCCGGTGCCTACCTCGCCGGCGGCGATGTTACCTCAACTATTCGCAACGGCATTATTGATATTGAACAAGCCGGTTTTGCCGACTCCCCCGAGTTACTGGTATACGGCATGCTGTCCTCTCTACTCGCCGCCGGTATCTGGCTACTCATCGCCTCCAAGAATGGCTGGCCGGTATCAACCACCCACTCCATTATCGGCGCAATCGTTGGTTTCGCGGTGGTTGGAATTTCTGCCGATGCCGTGGTCTGGAGCAAGGTCTGGTCTATTGTCGCTAGTTGGGTTGTATCCCCAATGTGCTCCGGAATCCTGGCATTTCTCATCTTCCGCAGCGTGCAGAAACTGATACTCGATACCAACGATCCTTTCGCCAATGCCCAGAAATATGTGCCTTTTTATATCTTTCTGGTTGGCTTCGTCATCGGTATGGTCACGCTGGTAAAGGGCTTGCGACATGCGGGACTGGAGATTTCTTTTACCCAAAGCGCAATATACGCTGTCGGCATCGGACTGCTGGTAATGCTGGTGGGCAAGCTTATGCTCAGATCGGTACAGCAAACCCCTGGCCAAAACACTTCCTTGCACTACGCCAATGTCGAAAAAGTCTTCGGCATACTAATGATATTCACCGCCTGCTCCATGGCATTTGCCCATGGCTCCAATGATGTCGCCAATGCTATCGGTCCCCTTGCCGCCGTCAATAGCATGGTCCAGAGTGGGGGTGTGTTCGTAACCGAATCCGTGCTACCGGTGTGGATTCTGATTCTGGGCGGGATCGGTATCGTGGTAGGACTCGCCACCTGGGGCTACAAGGTGATGGCGACCATCGGCCGGAATATCACCGAACTCACGCCCAGTCGTGGTTTTGCAGCGGAGCTGGCCGCCGCAACTACTGTGGTGGTTGCATCGGGCACGGGCATACCTGTTTCCACCACCCACACCCTGGTCGGCGCAGTGCTGGGGGTTGGCCTGGCGCGGAGCATAGGTGCGATTAATTTGAATGTAGTCGGGAAAATCTTTCTGTCCTGGGTGGTCACCCTGCCGGCAGGTGCGGTGCTCTCAATCGTGTTTTTCTTTATTTTCCGCGCCATGTTTAGCTAAGCCACATTGGCGGTGTCAGCCCAGAGGCCTCAGAATGAGCCTTGGAACTGTTTATGAGCAGCAAACGCTGTTGCTTTGCACCCAAAATTGATCCATTAGCCCTGCAGTTTTGCATTGGGTTTTGACCCATGCAGAATGTCTGCAAGCCCTGCATCTACTCAATCTGCCCGGCTCAACTATCGATGCGAAGCCTGGGTCAAACTTGAATGCAAATCAACCGGACAAAGCAGAAAATGGCGGATTCACAGCTGCTTAAGTGTGAGTAATTGGCCAGCAGATCACAAATACTGGCAATAACTGGACTTGGAAATAGTCTTTATACTTCTACATGAGCTCTTTCGTAGTTAAGCGCCCTTCATTTTACGGCATTTGCTTGCTAAAGTTGCCTACAACTACGGCTCTCCGTCCGGAACGATTGCCTGCTAATGAGTAAATTACTGTACATCCTGATTCCGCTTTCCCTGCTTATCCAGGGCCCGTCTGTTGTAGCCCAGAATTTACGTTACGATTCATTGGCTCAAAATCTGAGCAATTCCAGAGCCCTGTTAGAGCAATTAGATAATTCCAGCGAAATTTCGGATATTCAGCTACTGGAACCCTTGTAACGGTATTGACAAGTTAACTCAAATTTCGCCCTTTTCAGGCGAAATAGGCCTGTTCCTCAATGATAAATCAATGACTTACAACCACATCCCTAGTCAATTTACGCTCAAATAAAGTTAACTTGTCAATACCCGAAAAAGAAAGGGTGTTTATGATAACTACACTCCTAGATTTCATCTTCATGGGTGTCTAGATTCCATTAGATTCGATTATTATGTGATATTGTCTGCGCCAACGCTGTCGCAGTAAGTTGGCTAGTTGGTCTTTTCAGCAAAGTTCGTACGCGTTTCCAGTCCGACCTGAAGCAGAAATAGACATTCGTAAGCCACAATAATAAGAACAGAGGTGTAATTATGTTGAAATCCATGACTGGCTTTTTCGTCCGCGTCGCCGAGCGCTGGATGCCTGATCCGCTGGTCATCGCCATCGGGCTGACCATGGTTTGTTTCGGCGCCGCCGTTATTCTGACTCCGTTAGAACAAATTGGACACCCACATAAATCTTCGCGCAGTAAAGAGGTCCTCTATTACTTCATTAATGAAGACAAATTGGACACCCACAAACTAGCACCAATAAAATCAATGAGTTAGGCGTTGATTTATGCGGGTGTCCAATTTGCTTCCCGGATAGCGAGGGCTTCTTCGCCTAATAGCTCTACTCTTAGCGCCTTATAATCGCCTCCTACTGCTATTTCCACCATCTTCAAATGGCGTTTTATCTGTCAGTACCCTAAAATGCATCAGTCTCGTTAAAGTGAAAATCAAAAAGAAAATCTAAAAATAGAAGAGAAAACTATGAAAAATACATTTGTAAAGACACTAGGTTGTTTAGGAATTGCCTCGCTGATTGGCTTGTCTCAATCTGCTATGGCGCAAGATGCACCACGGCTTAATAAGCTGATCGAGCTGTTTGAAAATGATCAGCCAGCGTTTGGAATACTGTCCTTCGATTACTCTCTGAATAACGCTCAGGGGTTGGCGAGCTCCGGTCTCGATTTTGTGTTTATCGACATGGAACATGCACCCTTTGACGTGGAGCGATTGCGAGTATTCTTACTGGGCATGACTAATAAGCGAATACTTAATGAAAAGGGCAACCTGCAGCCGGATGTAGTGCCTTTTGTGCGAATTCCTGCGGGGGGTGGAGCGGAAGAACTCATCTCCCAGACTAAGCAAGTGTTGGACGTCGGCGTATTCGGTGTATTCTTTCCGGCGATTGATACGCGGGAAGATGCAGAGCTGGCGATACGCGCCACACGCTACCCGCAACTTAACGGCGCGCCGGACTATGAGCCCAAGGGACTGCGTGGACGTAATCCCTCCAATGCTACGTGGTATTGGGGAATTCGAGACTATCACGCGAAGGCGGACGTATGGCCACTCGACCCTCAGGGTGAGCTGTTAGCTATGATGTTTATCGAAACTTCCGAGGGCGTGGAAAATATCAATGAAATTATTACTGTTCCAGGGTTGGGTGGGATATTTATTGGCCCTTCCGATCTGAGTACCTCAATGGGCTATGCCAGCCCCGCAGCACCCGAAGTTGAAGCTGCGATACAAACTGTGCTGCAAGCCTGTCTCGACAACGATGTTCCCTGCGCGATCACCACCGGTGCGGGTTCTGTGCAACAACGCATTGATGAAGGCTTTCGCTTCGTCACCGTCGGTGCAGACGGTGGACTCGGAGTAGGTGCGAGTAACGCGCTGCGACTGGGTAGAGAGGCCGCGGGGCGTTAACTGAATCCGGGGAAGGGTATCGACAAGTTAACTCTCTAAATCCAAGAAAAACCCCGTCAAGCCGCTCTTACATTGCCACTGCCTTTTCCCAAGTCGAAAAGGCACGCAGCCGGAAATATCGATAATTCTCGGCTGACACCAA
>CAVOFA010000162.1:0-5085 GCA_963694865.1 Gammaproteobacteria bacterium
CAGGGAGATCAATCTGCTGGGCCAGACTGTGAACGCCTATAGAGGTCTGAATCATGAAGGCGGCGGCGTCAATCTGGCGCTGCTAATCAACTACATCGCTTGTGTCGAAGGCATCGAACGGGTTCGATTTACCACCTCGCACCCCATTGAATTTTCACAAGATCTGATCGATGTTTACGCCAATGTTCCGGAATTGGTCGATCACCTGCACCTGCCAGTACAGAGTGGATCCGATCGTATTCTGGCTGCTATGAAGAGAGGCTATACCGCGCTGGAATACAAATCCATCATTCGTAAAGTACGTGCCAAGCGGCCGAATATAAGCCTGTCTTCCGACTTCATTGTCGGCTTTCCCGGTGAAACCAATAAAGATTTCGAGGACACCATGAATCTGATTGAGGAAATAGGCTTCGATACCTCCTTCAGCTTTATCTACAGCGCCAGACCAGGCACACCCGCTGTCGAACTGACGGATGCAACGCCGGAAATTGAGAAAAAACATCGTCTTGCCACCCTACAGTCTCAAATTAGCCGGCAGGCCGCCAGCATTAGTGAAGCCATGGTCGGATCAGAACAACGAATTTTGATTACCGGTCAATCGAGAAAACATGCAAGCGACTTGCAGGGTCGCACCGAGAATAATCGTGTGGTTAATTTTCACTGTGATGACCAGGCCTTGATTGGACAATTTGCCGTGGTTAAAATAACCGATGCGCTACCCAATTCATTGTTGGGAGCACTTCAATCTACGCCTTAGGCACAATCTCCAACAAGCAATGGCGCAGTTTTGCTTTTGCTTGTTATACTGGCAGGCAATTCCAGTCCCCACAGAGCTACTAAACACACTGCATGGCAATTCATATCCTTAGTCTGACACTAATGCCCGATAATGCGCAGCGCCTGTCTAACCTCTGCGGGCGCCTCAATGAACACATCCATCAAATTGAAGCCTTCCTGAACATAGAAGTTCAGCAACGGGGAAATCTTTTTCAAATATCCGGCTCGGAGACAGCCGTGGTAGAAGCCAGCCAGCTTATGGAAGCTCTCTATACCAGTACCGCTCAAGCTCAGCTACTTAGCCCGAATCTAATCCACCTGGCATTGCAGGAATTGAAGCACCGCAATGAAATGTCTGAAGCCGATGACCAGGTCACTGCCTCGATTAAAACCCCAAAAGCATTTATCAAACCCCGCAGCAAGCACCAATGGCAATACGTGCACAGCATTCAGAATCACGATATCAATTTCGGAGTCGGCCCGGCCGGTACCGGTAAAACCTATCTGGCAGTGGCTTGCGCTGTCGAGGCCCTGATGAAGAATCAGGTCGATCGAATAATGCTGGTGCGGCCAGCGGTGGAAGCTGGTGAAAAGCTGGGGTTCCTGCCTGGAGATTTAGCACAGAAGGTCGATCCGTATCTACGTCCTCTCTACGATGCCCTGTACGAAATGTTGGGCTTCGAAAAAGTGGCACGACTGATTGAGAAGAATGTCATTGAGATAGCCCCTCTTGCTTACATGCGAGGAAGAACACTCCATAATTCATTTATCATCCTGGATGAGAGTCAGAACACCACCGCCACGCAGATGAAAATGTTTCTTACCCGTATTGGTTTTGGCTCTACCGCGGTTATTACTGGCGATATTACCCAGATCGACTTGCCGAAAGGCGAGAGGTCCGGACTGGTTCATGTAACCAAGGTACTCGAAGGCATCAATGATATTAGCTTTACCTATTTCAACTCCCGGGACGTTGTACGCCATAGACTGGTGCAAAAAATTGTCGAAGCCTACGACGAATTCGACCGGAAATCTGTATCACAACTTAGCGGCCAAGAAGTTTCGCAACGCAATGAACGCGAAAGTTGAAATCAGCAGCGATGGGCTTGCGCATTGGCTGCCGGATGAACTCCTTTGTGAAAACTGGATTAACGCCGCGCTAGCCTGTGCGAACATGCAGGGCGACTACGTTATTAGCTTGCGTTGCGTCGATGAGTCCGAGTCCAGCGCCATTAACCAGCAATATCGCGGTAAGAAACCTGCAACCAATGTACTGTCATTCCCTGCCAACGTTCCCAACAGCATGCAATCTATACTGAAGTTTGAACTGCTGGGAGATATCGTAATCTGCCCACAAGTGCTTGCTCTGGAAGCTGATTCACAAGGCAAATCACTCGAAGGGCATTGGGCGCACATGCTTGTACATGGACTCTTACACCTGTTGGGCTACGATCATGAATCCCTCGAGGAAGCGGAAACCATGGAAAAGCTGGAAATAAAAGTGCTTGAAAAGCTTGGAATCTCTAACCCATATTTGCTAGTGTAAATTAGTCTAATTCATCGATACACGCATACGGAGCCAGCAGAGAGCCCAGAGCATGACAGACCAGCAATCAAGCATCGATCCAAGACCAAAGTCCTTGATCGATAAAATCACCCAACTCTTTTCGGACGAACCTACAGATACCAAAAGCCTGCTGGAGTTGCTGCGCAACGCCGAACAGGACAAAGTCCTCGATGCCGATGAACTGAGCATCATCGAGGGTGCCCTGCAAGTCTCCAGTATGCAGGTTCGCGACATCATGATTCCCCGCTCCCAGGTAGTGACTGTCTCTGCCAAATTGCCCGCCGACAAAATTATCGAACTGGTTATCCAAGCATCCCATTCGAGATTCCCCGTGGTCGGTGACAACGTAGACAATGTAATGGGCGTCTTGTTAGCGAAGGACTTACTGCCTCTGAGCCTTAGTGGCAGCAATGATAAATTCGACATCAAGGATGTGGTCCGTCCCGCCACTTTCGTACCGGAGAGCAAGCGCCTGAACGTGTTGCTGCAGGAATTTCGAGAAACCAGACATCATATGGCTATCGTCATCGATGAGTACGGCAGCGTCAGCGGCGCAGTTACTATTGAGGATGTGCTGGAACAGATAGTTGGCGAAATCGAAGACGAGTACGATGTTGATGATGAGAGCTATATCAAGAAATTTGATGAGGAAAACCATATCGTCAAAGCGATAACGCCGGTCGACGAATTTAACGATTATTTCAAAACCGATTTCAGCGACCAGGAGTTAACGACTGTAGGCGGATTGGTCTTACAGCAGTTCGGGCGTATCCCGGAACGGGGAGAAAGCAAGAACATTGGTCCCTTTCTGTTCACCGTGCTCAATGCCGATAGTCGCCAGATCAAGCTAATCAAGGTTACTTCTGCACTTGTTAACACGCGCCGCACACAAACTTAGTCCGTAATCAATCACCCGCAAGATAATCTAACATCCAGGCGGCATTGGCGCAGATCCCAGCTACTGACCCTGAAACACGTTTGAGACAAAGTTGGCGATGTCTGTGGCACAGCTTGAGCCGGAATTGTCGCGGCAGGCTTAAGGATTATTGCTAGGCATGGATCCATTAATTTTTGATCGCAGCGCAGTAAAGGTACTGAAACTGCTGGTGGTTAAGTTCGGCCCGATATTTCCCAACCCCGTTGCCCCATGACAGTCGCCACACAGCAGTTGATAGTTCGATTGTCCACGCTCAATACTCTGTTGCAACTCTGATGGCTGTGGTTCTGGTGTCGGTTCCAGAGTGGGCGCCGGTGTAGGTTCCGGAGTGGGCTCCGGTGTCGGTTCTGGTGTAGGTTCCGGTTCCGGTTCCGGTTCCGGTTCCGGTTCCGGTTCTAAATGGGGCGTTGGCATTACGTTACTTATTCCCAGGACTGCAGGATTACCAAAGACAACCGGAGCATCACTTAGCAAGCTAAGATTAAAATCAAAAATCTCATCGCCGACCACCAGTCTGGTCGTATGCAGAGTCCCATCGGCCTGGAATTCAGCAGGCGAATCCCCGGCGACAATACCGGCGGCGTACAGGTAAAAATCGTCGCGTAGCACGAACTCCGTCGCCGCCAGGTCCGCAGCCAAGATCACATCGAAGGCAACACGCGCTACCCCGGTACCGGGAACATCGAGCACTGGCAGAACCATGATTGCAGCACCAGCATCAAAGCCCGCATTAGTGAGGACGGATACAGTAGCCGAAAGGCCAGTAAAATTCGTTGGTCCGGGCGTGCCAGGCTCGATATTGCCATCGATAGCCTGAACGCCATTCTTCGGCAACTGATTTGCCGAATATTCAAGTGTGGCCGTACCATTGGCAAAATCTATGGAACCGCCTTCTGTAAAGAGGAAACCATCCGAAACTACTAAATCAGGAGTCAAGCCAGTTACTGCGACAAACGATTGGTGGCAATCAGGAAATTTCTGTTGCTGGTGTCTGCGCTCAGATCATTGGCAATAGTGGCCGTGTTTTGCAGTTGTCCCGCAGCATCACTCGCAAGCAGCGATAATCCTGCCAGCTCACCCTGGTTCGCTGCCGTTGTTTCCAACTCGACATATTGAACAAGTGCATCGGCACTGGTGAAAATCTCACTTATTCGCCACTGATCGAAATCCGCGTAAATTGTAGCGGAAAAACCAGCCGCTGCTACTGCCACTGACAGTCTTTTGCTTTTAGTGATCATTGACCAGGCTCCCTGTTTTAATCCCAAAAATATCGGCACTACACACTCTATTCCTCACGAGCGGCCGATGGTGCTGCCGCTTTGTTATAGACCGCAACCCCAAACCAAAACTTTCAGGGGTTTTTGCTATCTGCCACTACCTGTAGGCTCTGGTCTGGGTTATGCTTGCGGGCTTTTGCAACACCCCGGCAAATGCAGAGATGCTCTGAACCAGCCATGGCATCCCCGTTTAATTCACGTAGTTAGAGAAGCAATGACCAGCATAGACAGCAACTATTCGCCGCAAGAAGTCGAAGCAAACGCCCAAGGTTACTGGCAGGAAAACGACAGTTTCATTGTGACCGAAGACCCGTCCCGGGAAAAGTTTTATTGCCTGTCGATGTTCCCCTATCCCAGCGGCAACCTGCACATGGGTCACGTGCGAAATTACTCTATTGGCGATGCCATAGCCCGCTATCAACGCATGCTAGGCAAGAATGTCCTGCAACCTATGGGCTGGGATGCGTTTGGGCTGCCGGCAGAAAATGCTGCGATACAAAACAAAACGGCTCCAGCCAAGTGGACCT
>CAVOFA010000163.1:0-5038 GCA_963694865.1 Gammaproteobacteria bacterium
GTCAGGATCGCCAGAAATGAAACACTGCTCGCGAAAATAGTCAGATGCCGATCTTCTTTTGCCAACGGCGTTCATGGCGTCTGTATATGCGTCAAGCCGATCCAGCATGGCGCCAATCCAGCCGCAACCAACTTCCAGAATACCAAGTTTCAAATTGGGAAACCGGTCCAGCGTCCCAAGTGCCATGTAGGATATCACCACCTGTTGGACCACACTGCGCAGCCAGATCATCTCACCCCATGCGCGACCCTGCCTTGGCCAGTTGAATATGCCGTCGGCGGCGCCGTGAGGAATGAAAGTTGGGTGAATAGCAATGGGTACATCCAGCTCCTGACATTTTGCGTGTAGTATGTCGTGTTCTTCAGCGCCGTGAATAATCCCTTTGTGATTAAACGGGTTAATCCATGCACCTTGGCAACCTTCCTTTACCGCGCGTTCCAGTTCCGCCGCTGAACCTTCCGGGTCGAGAAGGGTTAGCTGGGCGATAGGGATTAATCTGCCCCCTGAATCCTTGCAGAATTCCGCAATCCAGCGGTTGTAAGCCCGTGCATACGCAAGGCTGATCTCCGGGTCGTCTAACTCACATTCCCATAACAATCCGATAGTAGGGTACAGCAGACAATGGCTCAGGTTTTCCTGATCCATAAGAGACAGGCGCTCCTGCGGATTGCTTGAGCCAAAAGGCATGTTCTCGGAATAGCGGCGGTCAGGTCGGGGGCGCATATCTTCTTCACCCATGGCACCCAACAATCCAAGGCTGCCTCTGACACTCCGTTTTGACGGTTTGCCGTTGATTTCCAGATATTCGAATCCGTCGTTATCAACCTTAATTCTCAGCGCCCGGTTCTTGTATTTATCCTCCAGATAGTTCTCCCACAAATCCACGGGTTCGAGGATGTGGCCGTCGGCGTCAACCGTACCGTCGTAAGGGAATTTTTTGATTTCGTAAGCCATTAATCATCTCCGTGCAGTTGATCAACCCATTTTGATCAAAGCATGTTGCTAAAACCACCCGTTGCGGTGACCGCTATATCTATAAAACCAGATATAACACAGTGGCCAGAAGAGGACCATGGCGCTATCCGTACATTGAAATCAACAGGCGGTTAGTCAAACGCGGGCATTATCTGGTTATTGGGCCGTATTAGAAATGATTGGGCCGGCACGGTCGTCACCAACAAAATCACTAACATCGTGCGATGGTTGATGTCGTTTTTGATCCCTGCCTGGAAAGGTGCAAATGCCTAGATATTGAAGGTGGCTGCGCCGTTGTCATAGTATTGTTGTGCCAGAGTTCTGGCAGCGTCAAAATCTATCATCGTCATTCCTGATTAACGATGTAGTTCAAAAGCTCAACAACCTGCTCTGGGGTTGTCGCCCATGCTTGTGCGGCGGCATCAACTTCTTTTAAGGGGTGGACAATATCTTGGTCATGAAGCGTGATGTAAGGCGTACCAATCGCTGCACAATAACCGGCATCAAAAGCCGCGTTCCATTGTTTGTACTTGTCACCAAATCTTATAACTGCGATATCGCAATTTTCAATCTGAGTCTTCGTTCGGATCGCATTCACTTTGGCTGATTTATGGTCTCGCCAGAAACTCACCTCTTCGGCTCCCAGAACATCACCTGCAGCATCGCTTGCCTCATGATTGGTGACCGCTGAAGAAAACGTGCATCCGTTACCTTCGCAGGCCGTAATAATTTTCTCTCTCCAATCAGTATGTATTTCACCTGAGAGATAGACATGCAGACTCATTTTATTTCCTTGATTTTTTAAAACCAGCTTAAAGCGCTATTCTGACATTTCCCGGTGGTATCATAGCACCAGAGGACATCAACAGTCGGCCTGTCGGCTTTGGCGGAGCCTGTTGAATTGCCATAATATAAAGGTCAACGTAGTATTGAATTAACCTGTCGATGGGTAGTCATTTGGTGGGTCGGCGTTTCTCGGTATGCAGTGGCGAACCAATGTGTTCGAGCATAGTGTCGATGAGATTGAGGTCGATCGATCATACAACATCAAAATAATATCAATTCATCCAGGGAATAGGCATTGGCCTTGAGCGCTTCCAGGCTTTTCATCATTAGCAGTTTTAATTTTGCTGTTGTTGTTTAAGACCTTGGTATTGATATCTGTAGTAGGAACACAATATGACAGTCTTGTCTCAATTTCTTAGCAAATTAAAAGCTAAGCCTAAAACCCTGGAAGAACAGCTCGCCGAGCTCGATCAATTACCGGTAGAGGTGCTGGTAGCCATTGCTGTAGAAAACGAGAGCGATGTTTTGCGTCTGGCGGCCATCGCTCGGTTGGACTATGGGCCAGCGCTAATTGAGCTGGCTTATGACAGAGGTATTGCCGGTGTGCAACAAGGTGTGCAACAAAAGGCCCGGCAGCGTCTTGCGGAGCTGGCTGATCAAGGCGCAGTAACGCTGGATCAGCTTGCTGCTGACGGTGTTGATCTTATGGCGCAGTTTGCGGTGGTCGGGTTTTGTCAACAGGATGATTTACTAGAGCAGTTGTTGGACTCGAACAGTGACGAAAAATTTTTCTATCAAATAGCCTTGGAAGGCGTGTCGATTAGGTCTCGGCAGCTAGCCGCAGAAAAGATTGAAGATGAAGAGCGACTCCAATCTTTATTGAAAAAAACCAAAGGTAAA
The DNA here is from genome assembly GCA_963694865.1 of Gammaproteobacteria bacterium. Taxonomy (GTDB): domain Bacteria; phylum Pseudomonadota; class Gammaproteobacteria; order Pseudomonadales; family Pseudohongiellaceae; genus UBA9145. The sequence continues at coordinate 2,662 of CAVOFA010000163.1, forward strand.
GACAAGCAAGTCTATAAAATTGTGAAGAGGAAGTGTGATGGTTTCCGCGATCGGGACCAGCATGCGGCACAAACCCAGGCCGAGATTGTTAGCCTGTGTGAACACCTGGAAGCCCATAGTACACGTCCCTTCGATAATTTTTACACTGCCCGTCACCAACATTTTCAAGAGCAGTGGGCGTTACTGCAAACGCAAGCTCATGAACCTATTGTGGCGCGGGTACAGCAGGCCACGTTGGAATGCCAACAAACCATTGATGCTTTTTTGAAACAGCAGGCTGATGTTGAGGCACGGGAGGTTGCCATCGCCAATGCTGCTCAGCAGCAAGCTGCGATTATCGACAAACTCCGTGGCTTACTTGCTCACCTGTTTGATTGTGTTGCCACTGAGAAAGAGTTTGAGTCGACTGAAGCGCTTTTGGAAGAATGCCGTCAGCAGTGGCTAGGCGCCATCCAGTATAAACCTGCGCAGAATTCGGATGAAAAAGCTTTTACGCAATTAGGCAGTGGGATCGAGTTTCAGTTACAACAGTTGCAGCAGCATGGCAGTCTAATTGATCAGCTGGCAGGCTTCAGTGACCTTCAGGCTGAAACTGAAACTGAAACTGAAACTGAAACTGACATTGATAAGGCCAATGTCGACACGCAAGTATCCAATGCTTCCGGCTATGACGATTTACGGGTACGGATAAAAACGGCGAACCTACTTACCGCAGATTTACAGCCGCAGCAGTTGTTAGATGCACTGGCCCTGATTTCAAAACGGGAAAAACAAGGGGCAGAGCAAAAACAGGCAGAGAAAATTCAGTTGCGTCAGCTGAGTACTTTGGTCCGTAAGGCACAGTCTGCAACTGATTCCGGGCAGTCCCGTCCAGCTGCGGGTATTAGGCGCACAATTGAAGAAAAGCGATCGGAATTGGAGGCCATGCCGGCTTATTTATCCAAGCAGTTGGAGCAGTTGGATACTGATTTAGAAAAACTACTGGATTGGAAAGATTATGTGGTCGAACCAAAAAAACAACAGTTAATTGATCAAATGCGGGCACTGGTCGACAGTCGAGAAAACCCGGAAGCACTGGCAACTAAAATCAGTCGCTTACAGAATGAGTGGAAGGGCCTGAGTAAAGGCGCCCAGGATCAGGCCTTGTGGGAGACGTTTCACCAATTGGCGCAGCAGGCGTACCAGCCTTGTAAGGTTTTCTTCGATCAGCAAGCCAAAATTCGAAGCGATAATTTGGAAAAACGAATCCAGATGGTCTCTCAATTAGAAATTTATTTGTCAGCGCAGCGGTGGGATGGAGAAGAAGCAGAGGCCATTGACAGTAGTGCCGTCGAAAAATTAATCACTACCGCGATTAGACAATGGCGCAGTTATGCCCCTATTGAGCGAACCGGGAATAAACCGGTGCAGCAAGGTTTTGATCGCGTGTTAGATGCGTTAAGAGCAAAGTTGAACGAGCACTACCAGAAAAATGCAGACATAAAACATCAGTTTATCGACCAAGTACTAAAGTTGGTGGATCTGCAGGATAATCGTCAGGCGGTAGAAGAGGTTAAACGGTTACAGGCACAGTGGAAACTGGCTGGGGCTGCTTTGCGTAAAGATGAGCAGGTTTTATGGAAGACCTTCCGCAAAGGCTGCGATGCAATATTTGAAAAACGACAGCAGCAAACGGAAGAGTTTAAAGCAGAACTTGATGTGAATAAAAATGCTGCGTTGGCACTACTGCATGAAGTTGAGGGCTTGCTGGAATTTTCTGGTACAGCCCTCTTGGACGCCAGAGCCCGGGTCGCAGAATGTCAAACAGAATATAAAGAGTTGGGTAGTTTACCCAAGGCGAAAGAGAATAGTTTGAATCAGGCTTTCTATAAATCTATCGAGCAATTTGATAGCAGGGTGTCGCAGCAATTGAAGGCATCTAAGGAACAAGTGTGGCTGGATTATCTGACGGCGGCGGATAAAATTCGACTGTATCAAATCGCTGAGAGTGCAGCGACTGCGGTAGTCCTTGAGCAGGAGGCCAGGGCTTATATATCCAGTGTTGAGCAATGGCCCAAAAATGGATTGGCGAGCCTTGAACGGAAAATGGCGCAAGGGGCTGGCGATGCAACGCAAGAAGAGAATGAGCAGGCGCTAAAAACGTTTTGTATTCGTGCTGAAATACTGTGCGACCGGTCAACGCCAGATGAGGATAAGTCTCTGCGTATGCAGTATCAAATGTCGCGTCTGCAGCAGGGGCTTGGACAAAAGATGCCTGACAAAAATGTTGAAATGAACGCGATGGTATTTGAGTGGGTGGCAGTGGGGCCGGTGTCGACGGTGATTTATCAACCGTTGCTTGAGCGTTTTCAGCAGTGTCGTTAAAAGATAACGAGCG
>CAVOFA010000164.1:0-5033 GCA_963694865.1 Gammaproteobacteria bacterium
GCACTCTGTAATCTAGCCATCGACCACCAATGTAGATGTGTAAAATACAACCATGAAGGCTAGTGTAGCCCTCAACGATCAACCCCAGTTCCCCAGCCTACTCTTAGGGAAAATTGTTTCAAACTGATTATGTGCAGCAAGCCGTGCGATTGGTTTGGTATTTTATTTTGTAAATCCTATGCGCGTTATCGCCGACAAGAAGTTATTCCTGACCCAACTTCTTGTAACAGTCGGCGATACCGTTTCGTGCCTGGGTGCGGCTTTGCACCGTACCCTCTCCATAGACCGCCTCTTCATGTTGGATGGCCAAGGGTGGCATGGTCTCTGTAGCGAATTTACACGCGACTAGCCCCGTTTGATTGGCTGTGTAGTCGTGCATTGTGGGAACGCTCGCACAACTCATTGTTAACATTACAACAAGCAGCGACAGCATTCGGTAAGGTATCCTTACCATCGAGGCACCTGTCCGGTCATTACTGCGCTAGACCTCATACTCAAACCTCCACATCATATAGCAACGCAGACTCAGCTTTTGCCAGCGGTGAAAAGCCTATGAGAAGTGTCAGCAGTAGTCGGTGCAACATCGGGTTCTCAAGTCAGTCATTTGTTTCAACCATCGTACGTGTGAGCAGGAAGTGGAGCAACTTGGGTGAACAGGCGTTTATCTATGGGGCGGGGTGGAGAACTGGTCTTCTCAATACCAGTATTTACCACCCAGATACATTAGAAGCTGATTTAAAAAAACTTGGCTACTGGTGCAAAAATAGCAGCGTAGATTATCGACCCAAAGTGACACTTAAGGACTAGCCTATTCTAGGGCCCACGCGTTCATACGCTTCCTTGAGCAGGAATCGTTGCGTCAGCATCACACGGGAGGAATCACTGTAGTTTGGCCATCGCGTGTGTAGTACCCACAAATCCATCAGGTAAACATCTCCTGGTTCGCCGGTGAGTTCGACAACAGCGAGTTCTACTCCATCGAGCTTTGATCTTTTCCCGACTAGGTCTGCCCGCTCTTCTGGCGCATGGTCGAGAACGTCGGCAAAGAAAGAGTGGTAGCGCAATTGGCTCCGAATGATCTCCCGCGGAACGTTCTCCCGTGTCTCGATACGATGGGAGCCCGTTACTGCGACCGGACCACCGCCACCTGGTCTAACGGATTCAAGGAACGCGAACAATTGAACTCCAGCAAGTTTCATCCCTGGCAAGCGTTTAACATCTATGTGCCAATCAAGCTTGTTCTCATGCCCATAATTCTGAGGGAGCGTGAATAGAAGGTTCGGACGAGTAGTTCTCTGCTGAAGCTGTCTACCACTGACCAGATCGCAAATCGCCCCGTCGAGAATCGGCGTCATCAAGCTACCGAATGCTTTGGACTTGGCAAGCTGCTTTCTAAGTTGTCTTGCGGCTTTTAGATCGTCCAACACCCACCGGCCATCGTTAAAAGACTTGCTCTTTTTACAGATTGCGAAAAGGCGGTCTGCGCTCGAACTGACGTACTCGACAGGCAATAGACCCTGCAAGCGGATGAGCCCTTCTTTGCGGAATGTATTTTGTTGGTCTTGCGTCAACATGATGCGGCGATGTTAGCCTTCCTTTCAGAATATGCCTGCTTGAGGATAGGAATTATAACAGGGCTTTCGATCGAAAGTCTGAGTATCGAATCAGAACGATTGCCTGGTTGTTTTATGAAAGAGTGGAGCGGAATGACGATTAGTGGTTAAACGCGACCAAGTTTTTTGTTGTTTGTGGTTATTGGCCGACCTGGTGATGAGCGATTAGCCAAGGTGCTTTTCTGTTGGCTTAGGGAGAAATGCGCTGCCGTGGTTTCAACCATCAGATAGCGGCAAAGAGATCGTTTTGTGGCCCTTGCCCCGGCCTTTGCCGGTAAACAGCATCAGGGGGCGCGCGTTGCCTCAGATGCGCCAGAATGGTTTGGATCGCGTCCGGATCGGTGACATCTGCGATCACCCGCAGCGTGCCGCCGCACAGCGGACAGACAGAAATATCGATATCAAATACACGCTTGAGCCGCTCTGCCCAACTCAATGGCGCGCTTGGCAGTGCTTGATCGACACCGCTTTCAGTGGCGGTCTGTATTGTCGGTTTCTTTGATTTGTTGCGCGACGGTTTTGCTGAACCAGGGACCACTGCTCGCCTGAATGGTGAGTTGGGCGCAAAGAATCCATGGTATCGAGTCAGATTGGACCTGGGTCTCGGTACCAGCGCTGCCAACCGGGCGAGAAAGTCCTCGGGAGTGAACAGAATATGAGTGGTGCCATCGCGGAACGGGCGCTTGAGTTCGTAGCCCACCTGGCCGGCTGCGTTGGTCGACAACCGCTCCAGACAGACGGCGGGCCGCGTGACGTAACGACACAGACGTTCAAGACGTTGACGCTGTTGCGGCCGGCAGGCAACAGCCACGTTCAGTGAAAAACCGTTTCTGTCGACCGTGAAGGGTTTTGGTTGGGTCTCCGTGCGCTGAGCTGGGCCAGGCAGTAACAGCCTGGGAAGCACGTGCCGCCGGTGCCATTGCAGCAGTACTGGAGCAGGCAGGTGCAAGACGGCCAACGAACGCTGCGCGAACACTTATTAACTTCATTCGCGGTTTTGAGCTGGAGCGACTGGTTAACACGAACTTGAGTGTTACTGATTTCAAGAGACGGCTGATGCCGTTGTTGCAGGCACTGTGCCAGTTGGAGTGAGGGGCGGCGCTTCTTCTAGGGCATGTAAGGCGTTGCCGTGGGGCCTAGCTGTGTTCGAATGACCGACTGCGCCATTTCGACAAACTCACAAAGCATTGGGCGTGTTTCTCGTGGGTCGATAATATCCTCGATATTGAATGCTTCAGCTGTTCTAAATGGCGAAGCCAGCTCATTGAGCTGCGCTTCAATCTCCGCCTGTTTCGCAGCCGGGTCGTCCGATTCTGCAATAACTCTTCGGTAGGCTGCTGACACACCACCAGAGATGTGCATTGAGCCCCAATGCCCCGAGGGCCAGGCCACCCGTTTAAACATTCCGCTGGGTCTATCATGGCATTGACCCGCGACTCCATAAAGTTGTCTGGTAATAATTGATATCCAGGGCATTTGCGTGCGTAAAGTGGTAGTGACAAGTTTTGCGCCTGCCCTCAAAATTCCCTGGGCTTGCTGGTCTGGTCCTGAGTTAAATCCTGGTTCATCAGCAAAATAGACCATAGGAAGGTGAAAGGTGTCACACAGTTGCAGAAACCGAATAACCTTGGTGCCTGCTGCCACATCTGTTGACCCACCGTTTCTTTTTGGGTTGTTGATCATTACACCGACGGGATAACCATTTACTCTCGCCAGGCCCAGCATTCTTGAACGACCATAGTGAGGCGCTATTTCAAAAAAAGAGTTCGTGTCGAGAACCGCATTCAATATTTTTCCTGGATCATAAATCTCCCGTTTGTTGCGTGGAATAGCAGAAAGTAACGATTCTTCCCGCCGTTCAATGTCATCGTCACACGTTACCCTCGGCGGCATTTCCCAGACATTGGCAGGTAAATAACTTAAAAAAGTTCGGATCATCTCAAAGGCTTCTTCTTCGCTATTAGCCAGATTGTCAATCACACCGGCCAAATAGACTTGAGAGCGCTCATCACCGAGGTCTTCTTTCGTGATATCAATGCCAAGCGCTGCTTTGACCACAGGGGGCCCGCCGGGAAACACCTGGCTTATACCTTTTACCATCAGATTGAAATGAGCCAGGCAGGCATCGACTGCGGGTAAACCTGCGACACTACCCAGTGCCGCCGAAACAACGGGTACTTCGCAGAGCAGATTTTCAATACCTGGTGTAACCGGGTTGGTTGGAATATAGGTCCGCCCTATTTGCTCAAAAGTCTTTACGCTGCCACCACTGGCATCAAGTAGCCGAATGTAGGGCAATCGATAATCTCGCGCCATGTTTTGTGCATGCCCGGATTTGTTTCCGATGGCTGCATCACTGGCGCCTCCGCGAACTGTAAAATCACCGCCGTTGAGCACAACCTTGCGGCCATTGAGTCGGCACTGACCAATGATCGTATTGGACGGTTGGACATGCTCCAACTCGCCATTGTTATAAGTCGCCGAGCCAGCAAGTTTGCCTATCTCCTGGAACGAATTCTCATCGCAAAGAAGCTTGAGACGCTCCCGAATAGTTAGTTTGCCGCGCTCATGCTGGACATTAACCCCGACTTCACCGCCCATCTTTTCAGCCATGGTGTTTCGTCGGTTCAACTCGTCGATCTCAGGTTTCCATACCATTTTGCTGTTCCTCTTAAGTTGGAGGTGCGTTAAAAATTATGTTGTCATTCTCTAAATCGGTAATCGATTCAGTGTCGTAACCCAGCCATGAGCCTAATACTTCATGATTGTTTTCACCCAGACCAGGACATGGCACCCATTCGTCGCGGTGTATGCCATTCATTTGTATGGAGTTGCCAGGCATTGGTGTGTTGAACTTTTCGAATGGCACAAAGAAGCCCCGGGCATTGACCTGGCTATCCGAGGTGATGTCCGGTGTTGTATTGACGGGACCTGAAGCGATGCCCTTACTTTGCAGATATTCCGTTGCCTCTGTGTTGGTGTATTGACCGGACCAGTTGGCAACGCTCTCATCAATGCTGTCTTGATCACTTATACGACTTGCAAGATCCATTTTCGGATCAAGGCCATTGCCAATGATCTCGCAGAGCTGCTGCCACTGCGTATCGTTTTTACATGCGATTGATATCCACTTATCGTTTCCTTTAGAGCGATAGATGCCATGTGGTGCCATACCAGGATGTCGATTACCTATACATTGAGGAGCGTTGCCTAGTTGTTCGTCGACTAGCCAGGGACCACTATAAGTGACACCACCTTCATGGAGAGACATCTCGATTAAATCCCCTTGCCCTGTTCGGTCGCGCTGCACTAATGCTTCCGTCACTGCGGCGGCAGCGTGAGTTGCACCAATGGGGTCCATCAAAGCCATTGCTGAGTTACGTGGCTCATCCGGGCTGTATCCCAACATATTGGTTAAGC
>CAVOFA010000165.1:0-4996 GCA_963694865.1 Gammaproteobacteria bacterium
TGCTTTGGCTTTTTTAAAATCCCAGATACGATTAAGTACACCGGCGGTGACGTCGAATAATCCATTGCTCTGTTCGTAGCAGCCAAGCGCGTGCCTGAACAGAGCAGTAGTTTCTGAATCGATTTTTATTCCCAATGGGTCGCCGGCGGAATTGTTTATATCGGTAAGCGTACTGTCTCCTCTATAGATTGAATATTTTTTTTCGAATCGAGCGGCTTCGGTACTCAACTGCTTGATTATGCGTTTCGCATTTATACGTGATTCATCGTAAATCTGAATCTCACATAAGCTGCCCATGGTATTAAAAGAATAACGTTTTAAAGTGGGGGTCATTTTTTGTATTTCTGAGTTGTTATTGAGCTAGTCTTAAGACTAGAAGCGATAGTCAATGTCCACAGAGACTCGATTATAGGAAACCAGTGCTGTGCTGGGTCGTGACACCTCGTAAGCAGAGTATTTTTCATCGGTAATGTAGCGTTCCGCTGTCAGTGTGGTAGTCCAGTTAGCAAACTCTGCGACCAGGCTGATGCTACCACTGATCGCTCCGAAAGCGGAAAGCCGATAATCGCTGGATTGGTACTCGGTCAATGCTTGCGTGAAGTCATCCACGTTGGTGAAAAAATTTGCCGCCGACTGGCTGTAGTATCGAATACCGGGAATGAGTCTAAATCCGCGTCCAATGTTCTGGTGCCATGCCGTATCAAGTGTGTGTGAACTGATGCCAAAGTCATCGTGATAGAGCCGATAGTTGATATGTAAGGCGGCATTGGCACTGGCGAAAAACTGTCGATAAGAGCTGGTCCAGGCGAGTTGGGTTTTTTCTTCGGGTCGAACATCCCTCAGCTTATAAGGGTCACTGAGGAAACCGAATTGCTCGGTAATACTGAAACCAGTCTGAAAACTGCTGCTCTGGTTAATCAGCTGACTGATGGAGAAGAAAACAGAGGCGCTGTCTTTGTGCTCGCTGTTAACTCGACTAAATATCTCGGCATCGGTAGGGAAGATGTCGTCGGATGAGTAGCTTAGGCCAGCCGCCACGGTGGTGCTGTCATTGTTGAAGTGTCGTTCGCCGCTAAGGCCTCCATAGAATGCTCGATAATCATCTTCCTCGGAGTAGCCAAGATTTCCGCTAACGCTGCCATTGTCCAGGTAGTAGCTGGCAGCGATTGCAATTTCTGCACGACGATCGCGGATGCCACTGGCGCCGCTGAGATTAACTATGGGTTTGCCGTCAAGGCCCGCACTGGTAAACCAGGGGGAGGCTCCGCTTAATGACTCGTAGTTTGCGTCGACTTGCAAAGACATGTTTCTGCCTAGCGGCGTAAGAAATTGAAACTGGTGTACATCGATATCATAGCGATCGAGGTCTCCAAACAGCACTTCGCGGCGGGACAGTTCATCTTCTTTGTAGTTGGATATTTTATAAGACAGTGTGCTTGCAAGTGGAGGTGAATCGGCTCTGGCGATGCCGGGCAACGCCAGAGCGGTGGTGGATAGTGCCAGCAGACTACGGGACCTGATACGTTTCACGGCTGTGATTTGTTGCCGTCGTAGGTGAACAGTTTAGAAGCGTGGGATTGTTCAGAGAGCATTAGTTACAACCGCAGCCACCACCGGCGGCGCTGTTACCACCGGAAGATGCTTCCTTGCTGAAAAATATATGATCATTCAAGGCGCTTTCCAGGGTGTCTGCCTGCCACTGCATTTCTGGCTTGGCAAAATTGCCCCGTTGCCAGGGTCGTACCTCAGCACAGGCTGACAAGAGGCTGATGGTCAGCAATAATATGCCAGCTAGTCGTGCATTCTGCATCAGTGCGTAGCGAGTGATTTCTGAATAGCCGCCTCAATCATATCGATGTCACCGTTACGAAAGCCTATATGCACCAGAGATACGGTACCGTCAGGTTCGATCAAATAGGAGGTTGGCATGCCGAACACCTGAAACAGTTCTGCTACATCCCCCTCCGGGTCGGCTGGAATCAGAAAATCCAGCGGCGTATCAATCAAAAAATCCTGCCCGTCTTCAATCGGGTTATCGACGCTGACGGCAATTATCTCCAGTCCCTGATCCTTGTACTTGTGATACATCTCATTGTACAGGGGCAAGGATTTAAGACAGGGAGCACACCAGGAAGCCCAAAAATCGACATAAACTGTTTTGCCTCGAAGTGCACTCAGTGACACGGCGGCTTGATCGGCGTGAATCGATGGCAAAGTAAAGTCAGGCGCTTCATCCCCTTCTTCTACAGCATAAACTGAATTTGAGAGTGTGAAACAGAGCGCTGAAATAGTGAGAGCAGCCAGTGCGTGTCCTCGTTGCTTGATGGTCATGATGATTCCTTCATGTTATGTGCTGCCGATATCCAGCAGCTCTAAGTATTATATTTATAGACATCGCAGCACAGACCAGTGCTCCTCGTCGGCAATCTTACGACCCATACCAGCGGGGCTTGCTTTCCTACCACCTACACTATAACGCCTAAAGCGGAAAATCGTCTACAGTCTTGGTCTGAATTCCCGGCTACTGCATCCTGATCGCCCCAATTTCAGGCTGGCTCTGGCAGCGGATCTGCGAGGCTGCGCATAAGCTGCTTCCAACGGCGTCGTTGTATTTTGAGCCGAAACTGCATTTCCCGGTAACGATCGCGAAGTTGCAATTGATCCCAGTGTCCAAGGGTTTTCTGAAATTGTTGTCCTCTGGCTTCATACCACGCCTGACGATGGTCGCTCCACAGTTGCAGTGTTTGTAAGAACTGTTCGTATTCCTGTTCCAGCAGCAGTCGCCATTTTTCAGGAATGCCCAGAGACTCGCATTTTTCTGTCGCTCTGCGATATTGCAATTCGAGCTTGGCTTTCTCGATTTGTGCGAGCGAAGTGCGTTTAAGATCCCGCGTCAGCCCGATCATTGAGCAGGCTCTGATCATCCATTTGGTCGGATCGTAGTGCCACCATTTTATGCCATTTCGATAGTCCCACTGAAACGCGTGGTGGTAATTATGATAGCCCTCGCCGTAGGTGAGAAAAGCGAGCAAAGGGTTGTCCTTGGCCGAATTGCCTCTGCTGTAAGGCTGTCGGCCCCACATATGTGCCAGGGAGTTTATCAGGTAGGTAAGATGTTGGCTTAGCACCAGTCGTAGTAAGCCGGCAAGTAGCAGGCAGGCAATAATATCTCCGTGAATCAGGCCCAGCAGCGCTGGCAGCGCTATATTTGCCAGCAGGGCCAGGATCAGATAGTGCCGGTGTTGCCACATCACAATAGGGTCTTTCTGCAAATCTCCAATATTAGAAAAATCTTCGGCGCCACTGGGGTAGTCCCGCAGCAGCCAGCCAACATGCGAAAACCAGAAGCCGAGGCCGGCCGAGTAGGGATCACGCTTGTTATTGTCAACGTATTGATGATGCCTGCGATGGTCCGAGGCCCAATGCAGTACGTCATTTTGTAAGGCACAGGCGCCACCGACGGCAAAAACAGCTCTTAGTATCGGGTGGGCCTTGTAAGCCTTGTGTGACCAGAGTCTATGGTAACCGGCGGTAATAGACATACCACAGAAAACCAGCAGAGCAATAAAGACAAGCCATTCATACAGGTCATAGCCATAGAAATAGCCATAAAGTGGTACCAGGACAATAGCCAAAGCTGGAGTCAGGCTAAACAACAACATATTAGTCCAGTTAATTGGCGCTTTATTCATAGTCACGAGTTCCTGCTGCAAACTATTTGCCGATGTCAATGTGCTCAAAGCCATTAAATTAAGGCAGCCTGGAGATTCATTAAGAGTCTGTTTTGAGCAAAGCATACTAGATTTGTAGCGGCGAAAATATCAAATTTTTATGAGCTTAATCTAAAAATGGGAAGCGGCGCAGCCTGGGTCGAAGTATAGGGGAATTGACAGTATCATCATGGTAGGTGCCCTAGACCACAATGGAGATGGCGTTAGATGGAACAGAAAATAATAGATCTCGAATCCAAATTTAGTTTTCAGGAAGATCTGTTGCAGCAGTTGAACAGCGAAGTGGTGCAACAGCGGCGCGAAATTGAGGCGCTGTCTCTGCAGTTACGCACAGTCAGAGAACAACTCTCCGAGTTAATGGCCGAGGATGGGCGACCACTCCCTGAGGCTCCTTTGGACGAGAAGCCGCCGCACTATTAAGTATGCAGAGGCTCCCGAGCAAGGTCCACAGTAAAAACTTGTGAAATAAGCAGCTATTCTTTTTAGCCCAGGCCAGCCTGGTAGTCGTGTAACTGGCACTATTCAGATCTCAGTTGGCGGCGGCTACGTCTTCTGCCTGTAAGCCTTTGTCGCCCTCGACGACGGCAAACTCTACTCGTTGGCCATCGCGTAACACCCTGTGACCCTCGCCTCTTATTGAGCGAAAATGCACGAATATGTCATCGCCGCTATCGCGAGTAATAAATCCGAAGCCCTTGTTGGCGTTGAACCATTTGACACTACCGCTTTCGCGGCTTAGATCTGAGTACGATGATGGGCCACTAACAGAGACTGCGTTGGTCCAGGATACGGCTATGAGGATAGTGATGAAGACCGATATGGCGAGCAGTGGAAAAATCTCGGTAGTTAGTTGAAACTGTTGCGCGCTTAGTGAGTACAGGGGTATGCATGCCAGCACAGTGATTGTGGCAGCGATGAAGATAGGTTTTTTGAACATGGTTTTACTCTTTTCTATTATGTTTTTTTGGTGTCACTTACAGGCAATGCCGGTGACGTCGTGTTATTGAGTGCCCCTCCAGATTGAAGATAGTAGACGCTGCCAGAGTAATATGCTGGTATCGCAAATTAGTGATAAAAATACACTAACACAAGCAGAAATAATACCGCTGCGAGGATTCTCTTAGCTGACTGCTTCAGCTTGGATTGTACGTCGTCAAACCATCTTGGACAAAGTTAGCTCTGATCTAAGAGGCACATTAGCCCATCCGGGTTAATAACTTAGTCTGTTTATCGTAGTGCATTTTCCGGCGCATAGCCAAGGTGGC
>CAVOFA010000166.1:0-4839 GCA_963694865.1 Gammaproteobacteria bacterium
TACAATCAAACTCGCCGACACAGCCACATTGGCGGTGTCAGCCCGGAAGCCTTTGAGCAGGCCTCAAAATGAGCCTTGGAACTGTCTGTGTATCGTGGGAAGTCCATCATTAGACCGCTGGTCGCGGGAAAAGCTACCGATTTCCCAGGCTTTCTTCCAGTGCCTCGGTAATTATCCGGCTGGCTTGCAGGCTACGAATCAGGGTGGGGATATTGTCGGTAATATTCACGTTGAGGTTGATAGCCTGGCCATTATTCATATCGGGATTGCGGCCCTGTAGTTGAACCGCCAGGCGCAGGTCTCCATTTTCATCGTAAAACACATCCGTGTTCATGCTCTGAAATCGATAGTTCGAGAGCGTGTCATTGACCAGTTGTAGACTGGGATTGGTGCTGGGAGCTTGATTTGATGGCGTGTATTGAATCGTCCCGCCGGGTTTAAGGGCTCCCACCAGGCCTGCTTCGATTAGTATTTGATTGTCGTGAATTTGCAGTGGTAGATAACCGCTGATCAAGCCGTCTACCGTCAGGCCCGGATAGTCTGCCAGTTTAACTATGGAGGCCAGGTCGAGATTGCTGATTACCACGGCCATTTCGCTGTGATCACTCTCAGCACTGTAATCAAATTCGGGAATGACAATGTTGCCGCCCAGCAGTTCTGAACTCGCATCGATGATGCTGAATTGCCTGGCCACAGTGTCAAAACTGTACTGCCAATCGATATTTGTAACTGGCAAGCCTACGTCGAGGGAAGCGATGGTGGCGCGCTGAGGCCCAAGCGACCGCAGGCCGGGAGCTGTTGTCAATTCTGCGTTCAGCTCGGTATTTAAATCGACAAAGAAGATGTCTTCATAGATACCGCTAATATTCTGCAAGTTAAACCGTAGCGGACCACCAACTTGCCAGCTCTGATCGCTTTGCTGGCTCCATGAGAAATTGCCTTGCGCGCTTATGCTTCCAGCAACAATATTCCCTTGTACCGGAGTCTGTTCCAGTAGAACTGACAGTGGTGTCGTGCTGGTAAAATTATACGGTGCCAGTTTTATCTCTACATCACCCGAGTTGCGGTAGAAATAGTGCTGAATACCAGCGCCCAACTGCAGTTCCTCATTCAGGTCTACGGCTATCACTGTAGTGAGAACGCCATCCTCCAATTCGAATCTGCCGGAGGCGCTGGCTTGTTGGAAGGCCAGTAAGTTAACACCGGGGTCAAATTGCCTGCTGCTGAAATCGAAGCTCAGGTCGAAGCTGTAACCAAGTCGGAGTTGGAGGTCTTCGATTAACACTGTGGCAGAGGCGTCAATTTCGGCAGCTTGAATGCTGGGAACAGCCAGCTCAAGGGCGGCGGCGGATGCCCTCAGCTCACTATTAGCATAGTTGAAATTCACGCTGCCGCTTAGCCCCAGTTGCTGGCCGAAAATCTCACCAAATTTCCAGCTAGTGGCTTCAGAATTCCACTCGCTGGTAGCGCTGCAGGCGGTCATTGACGTGCAGTTTATTGAGACATTTGTAAACTTCGATTGAGCACGGACTGCGTTGTCCTCATCTTCCCAGGAACCGCTAAATTCAAGCGCAGCGGTAGATAGCTCGAGCCCTGAAGTATCCGGTAGCCAGTGCCCCGCTAGCTGCAGTGGCAGCTGTAGTCGCAATTCGCTGCCAGCCCCGCTCGCTGGCGGTGTCAGCAGCAACTGCGAATCGGGGTTATCGAGAGTTATTGTTAACTCCGTAACCGCTGGGTTCTGAAAGGGCGACCGCAGGCTTAGCTCGCTACTCGTTTGTAGTGTGTCTGCAGCTGACAAAGTAGAGAGTTTAAAGGCTTCGAAAACAGCAAAATTCCGCATTGCATCGAGGTGAAAGCTTGTGTTCGCAGCGATCTTGACGTCTTGCGCCAGCACATTTAAATCCAGCTCTGATCTGACTACCAGCTCGCCTGCTGAATAAACAATTATCGTTCCATTTATATTGTTGGAGTCAGACCGAATTGCGCTGAAGTCGACCTTGAAATCAGGGTAGTCTGCAATAAATGCGGTAGCTGCAACCGAGGCTGGATTTGATGCAAAGTCCAACTGCACGTTGACTTGCCTGTCACCAAGCTGCAACAGTAATTCGTTGATCGCAAACGCAGAGATTGGCAGTTGATCAACAGTGTTTAACATAGCTGTCAGTGATAGCGAGCCATCCTGGCTGGTGCTCTCGAATTCGGAGGAATCGATCACAATTGCAAGCCGGCCGATAGTGACAGCGTCCACCTGACCCGGGATTAATTCGCTCAGTTTGTATGTTAGTTGCAGGTCGCTAAGACTGATCAGCACGCCGTTGCCTGCGAGGATCAGCTTGTCTGCGTGTGCTGAACTGGAGTCCAGAGTCAGCGCCTGTAAGTCCTTTACGCTGAATCCGCTGCGCTCCAGGTAAGAATTTGCCACGGTTAATACCAGCAGATCTAGCCTGAACAACAACAGCCCGGCCCCGAGCCCCAGCAAGGTGAAAAAAACCAGAACGAATACTTTGAGACCACTCTTCATGCAGTAGTAACCTGAGAGTTATAAGGGCAACCTCTGAATAATGAATCATTATTCAGAGGTTGCCTAGAGTAGTGCGTCGTTTCAATATTTTTATTACAAGGAACATTTACCCACTTCAAGGCGAAGCGGGTAAATCCCCGAGGCTGGGGAGAAAACAGGGACTACTCAATCAGTACAAGCCCTTTTTGAATGCAGTTGGACGCTTTCAGTTTCTGTTCTGTGAGATTGAGCAACTACTGCGGCGACGACATGATCATCGTATGCTGCATGTTCATGTCAGCGCGCGAACGATTGCGTTCCGACTGCATTAATGCGCCCACCGCGGGCCCGCCCTGATTGTAGATGCCACTACGCAATGCAAACAGTAAATAGTCGTTGGTATTGGACAGATTGGATTCCTTGTTGGTGTACTCGCCGATCAGTTGATCAATAATGACACCGCGCTCGTCCAGGTTTGGGTAAGCCAGAATATCCGCAACTATTGCTTGCAGAATATTCAGATTATCGAGAATGACTGCTGCTTGTTCCGACTGGCTGTACAGGTTCGGTGAAATGGCTGGTGCCATTGGTAACTCTGTAGGAGCAGGGAACATCGTCATGCCACCAGCCGAGCCAACTTTATTCCAGTAACGCTCCAGTGCTGTATCAATGCCGCCAGCGAACTCGCTGTCAAGCTGCTCTAGTATAACCGCTTCAATTGCAGCCAGGCGCATCCACTGATTGGACCAGAGCAATCCACTCAGTCGTGGAAACCCTGCTTTGAAGGCGCCGGCGTGAGGATGAGAAACCAGATACGTGCTATTTTTAGGCTCGAGGGAGACGGAATGGCGATCATCACTCAGATACTCTTCTATGGCTGCCGCAACTGCCGCCTGCTTGTTCGTAACTGAGTTGTCTGTGTAGATTGTATAGAGCTGATTCTCGAAACCCCGACCACGCTTGAACACCGCTGCGGTGTGTTGATTTATCGGCGCGCTATTTTCGATCGCTGCCAGCACATCATCGTCTGTTGCCTGACCCCGTAAACCTTCAATTAACGCCACTCTCGCCTCTACTTCCAGTTCACTATAGGGCCCGGTCAGCCCTTCCATCGCATCACCGTGGTCCATGCCGGCGGCCATCATTTCATGGCTGTCCATAGTCGCCGTCATTTCCAGGTGGGTTTTTAAGTCATTGCGCGCTGTCTGGGTGCTGGGATTGTTGTTGATGACAACCAGCTGCTCCAGCACCTGTGCCTCCGTGATATCGAAAGCATTGAATAATTCGTTCATGCTTTGCTGCGCGACCGCGACCGAGGAAAACAGGCAACCAACGGCGGTCAGGGCAGCGGCGGATACGAAGGCTCTAGCTGGGGCAATCCAGCGCTTTGGGGTGTTATTCATGGTGTTTATACCCGTATGTGCATGATTGGTGTGAGTATAAACAGTTCCAAAGCGCCCGCCAATGGCTGCATTCATGATAGGCGCGGGAATAGGTGCTTTAATGGGAGTGTTAGAGCCGTTAATTCAGGCCTGTGGTGTCGTGAGGGCGCCAGAATTCAAGCTTCGGTGCTGGGTGGAGGCAAAGCTGCGCAGGCTGCTCATAGAGGGGCAAGCGTGGGCCCCCCCTTGTGATAAATTGTGACAGCTGCCTTAACGTTGGAATAAATAGGAAAATTTCACAAAAAACTGCTCGCCATCTTTTTCCAGATCATCTACTACCACCAGTTCCCGTTCGCCCTCGGATTCGATGATTTCGAAATTACTCTGGTTGTTGTTATAGCCTATGAAAAAAGCCGACCAGGGATTGATCACATAGCGCAGAAGCAAATCGAAATTCAGGTTCTTGTCATCCGTGAGTCGGGTGGCAGGACCTGCATCCGTCTCTACGTATTGCGCGATAAATCGCAGCGACCATTCCTTGGTAAACTGATAGTTCCAACTGCTGCGAATTATCTCGTTGGAAAAGATTTTGCCGCCGCCGCGGCGGGACTCCAATTCGGTAAACAGGTAGGTATTGTCATTTCGCAGGCGGTCGAATGGGCGCCACAATACGTCGAGGTCGATGCGTGTCATGTCGGCAACATTGGGTAACTCGCCCGGCAGTGGCACCAGATTTATTGTTGTGCCGCCGCGATAGCTGGTATCGAATTCCAGAGAGTTGAGCGTGTTATTGGAATAGCTTAGGCTCCAGTTCTCATAACCGAATTTGGTATCAGTAACGATTCCCGAAAAATCCTGAGGTCTCAATAGCTCATCGGATTCCGTATAGCCCGCACCCAGGCCATTGGTCGTAGTCCTGACATTAAAGTTTGAACGAAATTGGTGATAAATCCTTTT
>CAVOFA010000167.1:0-4726 GCA_963694865.1 Gammaproteobacteria bacterium
CCATGAGTGTAAGTATTTCTGGCGTAATGATAGGCTTGCTGGGCGCTCGCCAGGCTGGGTAGCAACATCAGCGTAGCTGTAAACAGCACGGCGATGATTCTTAGTAATTTGTCAGTTTTCATAGCTTACCTTCTCAGGAAAATGTCCTGCATTACAAGTCGTGTGTCGGTAGCGGGCGAGACGCCATTGCGGGAGTCTCGCCACCAGGTTTCCCGAGCTCTGCCTCGGCGTTTTCAGAAGCGGCTTGCGATACCTTCAACGCCACTACAGCATTCGTCAATTAATCACTGGATTCTGCGGAATCTGCAATGGGCCATACCAAAGGAGCCGCGCACAAAGGACAGCCAATCACGTGATCATTGGGGCCAAGATTCAGGTTCTTGCGCCGTTTCTCCATTTCTTCTTCAAACTGCTCGTCGGTCATGGTCACCCTGATGCCCAGATCGATGAACATATTCGTTACCGAACGGTTTCCAGAGCCCTGCCAGTTCCTGGCATCGGGCACGTTATAGTTGGCCGAGGTGTTATCGAAGTAACCGGTGATGTGCAGCACAGTGCCCTTGGGGAGCAACGGTGTGTAGTCATCTTCATAGCCGTAGCCTCTCACCCAGTTATGGTCATAACCGACACAACTTAAGGTCTCAACCGTGTATCCCCAGATCGCTTCCAGGCACATGCGCTCACCAGGAGCATGCAGGTGCGGCTCGAAGGTGACGACCTTGGTGTTTTCAGTCAGCACCGTGTAAGCATGTAGCTCCTGATCTTTCGCATCGCCCTCGACGCTGATATCAACGCCATTTCCCAGCAGGCTGATTCCGCTCTTGAACTTTGGCTCATAGCCTACCGGGTGGAAGCTGAAGCCTATCTGTAGGTGCGCAGTAGTATCACGCCCGTTCGAGTGCATGTGCACCGAATCTGTGCGGAAGGCCGAGTTGGCTCTTAGTAACTGCCCGGCATCCGGGTCGAAGACATCGCCATTGCGGGCCACTTCGTGTACCGGCCAGTTGGTAGACTGGCCTGGAACTACCTCACCATTCTCGTCCATAAGCTGAGTGCTCCAGATCATGTGGTGAAAGATAACCCGACCACCGACGGTGTTGGAACTCGCGAACATATCCACGTCGTTCACTTCCACTATCTCTACAGATTTTACATAGCGATCTTCCGCCAGGCCGATTGGAACAGTGGGAAGCTCGCCCCACCAGTCGGGGCTGTCACCTGCCATGAAGGTGTCAGCGGTATCCACAATCAGGTCCGGCGTGCCCAGCTTCCACTTGGTACTGTCATCGAATACCAGCGGCGCAGGTGCGTCCGCCTCGTCGCCTTTGGGGGTACCGCTGCGTGCCCAGGTGGAGATGGCGGCTATTTCTGCGTCGCTGAGCGAGGGGTCGTCCTTAAAATGCTTGATGCCGATATTTTTTTCGGCGTACCAGGGTGGCATGGCGCCAGCTCGGTCGCGCAGGCCCGTCTTGTACTCTATGAGCCCGGCATAGGGAGCGACTTCATCGTAGTTAGTTAACGGCATCGGCCCGACACCGCCAAGGCGGTGACAAGTCTGGCAGCTGCGCTGCAGAATTGGCTCGATATCCTTGTGGAAGGTGATTTCCTGAGCCAGCATGAGCGGTGAAAACACCAAACCAGAGAAGGTCAGTAATAAACCTTTGTAGATTAATGTCGAAATACGCATGTAGTTCTCCAAGCAGGGTCTTAATTTTCAGACGAATTGAATGAGATAACTTGATTACTCGAATTGAAGCAGTATCCCTTGTGGGATTAAACTAGGTTTGGCGATAAAACTCTTCCTGGTTATTAATGGATACTGACTGATTATTAGAATTTACCAAAAACTTCAACCAGTAGACAGCCACACAGAGGTACCACTATCGAAAATTGAGAGGTATTTGCGATAAATTTGTCAAAATTTCCACTAATCCTTCAAAATCACTCGAAAATCCCTACTTTCTGCGTGCGTAGCCGAATGGTCTAGCTATTTGCCAAAGTGAAGACAGCCATGAAGAACTCTTCGGTATCCACATTCAGGTCTGGCTGTCCCCAGTTATGAGCCCAGAGATATCAGGGTGCTGCGCAAGTAAAATTCGCCGCCTCGTCGGTGCTGCCACTGCCATTGTAGCTGGGCACTTGTGGATAGACACACAAGGGCCTGGATCTGACGACTTCGCCGTTGACGATTTTAGACGCGATCATCGATTCTGGTGCTATGTCTTCCTCGACCCAGTTTTCCAATGCGGTGAGGGCATCGAAGCGATCCGGACCAGGGCCACCGCGGCAGTGTCCCATGCCTGGCACCATGAACAGACGGAAGAATTCCTGGGTTTGATCGAGGGCGCTCTGCCAGTTGACGGCTTTGATATCATCGGCGACGACGTCGATCACGCTGCCAAAATAATTGATCGAAGCGAGCGGCGAGATATCCGCATCACTCCAGCCGTGATACACAATTAATTTGCCGCCACCGTCGCGAAAGGGGCGCAGGTCGGGATCATCAGAATCTACCGCCGCTCCGACTTTCTCCAGGGCATATTCCAGATCCCTGTCAAAATCAAAATTGCGAAAATTCCAGTCGGCATCATCGAAGACAAACCAGCGAAAGAAGCCTTCGCCACCACGCCAGTGTAGCGATTCATAGGGCTCGCTGCCGGTTACCCAGGTGGACCAGCTACCGCGAGCAGCCTCGCCGCCGGGAACCAGACCTGGGTAAATCAAATCACCTGAGGAATTAGTGACGCCTGACCATATTTTCTCCACCGCTGTGACCTGTCCCGGTGTCAGGCAGGAATTGTTGTCGGTGCCGGCTGGACAAGTGAGCGTAGATGGTTGGAAATTGCACGCCAGGGGGTTCTGCAGGATGCCATCTTCGATACCATCGATGGCATCACAGGCCGCATTTACCGCAGTGCCCAAGGCGGGTAATTTAGCAGGCGGAAGATAACTCTCTCCATCGGCCAACATGGCTTGGGAATACCACAGGTGGGAGCCGGCATAAAATCGGGTCCAGTCATTGGCGGGGTCTCCGGCGATGATGCCATCGAAATCATCTGGATAGCGCTGGGCTTCCATCAGGCCCTGTTGACCGCCCTTGGAGCAACCCACGTAATAGGAATAATTTGGCGGCGATTGATAGAAAGCCTCGGTCAGCTGTTTGGCGTTGACGGTGGTGAGGTGCAGGGCGCGATGACCAAAGTCTTCAATCAGATCAGGTCGGCCCGAAGCCCAGGAGGCATCGAAGGCAATAGGTCCAGCCTTGTGACCGGTGTCGGTACTGGCGGTGGCATAGCCCCGTCGCAGGGCGGTGGCCATGGCGCCGAAACTGATCGTGCCCGCCATACCGCCGTTGCCGACACTCTGATATTTGCCATTCCAATTCGAAGCTGGCAGCCAGACCTCGAAGTTTACCGCTGGCGACGTGGCAGCCACGATGCGGCAAAACTCTGGTAACTGCATGACGCTGTCCGCACCCGGCGCGATGAATGAATTTTCCGCAACCAGCTCGACTAGAGAGATACTGGTGTCAGGTAAAACCAAGGAGCCAAGTTGAGCGCAGGATTGTGTGAGTAGGGCACGGCCCTGGGCAGTCAGTATTGTAGAACCCATGATCGAGGCCAACATAGCTATCAGCGTGGTGCTTGTCGTAAAAATTCTCATAGAGTATTTCCTCTGCAGAGTTTGTTAGCACTGTTATTTTTATACTTTAGTGTCGAGAAATTAGCATCACCAAAATATTTTCTATAAATTCACCCTGGCAATTGCTATCCCACTTTCTCCACCAACGGCATAAAACAAGTAGATGTCGTCACCTTCGACCAGTATCGCCGGATCGCGTAACTGATTCACCAGGCCATAGGCTGAGCTCCTTACCGAAGGTTCGTTGGGGGAATTGGCGCCTTCCCAATCTCGCTCCGGTTGCAGCAGAAGGACTGGTTCGCTTTCCTGCCAGTTATTCCAATCGCCACTGATGTCGATGGTGCTCAGTAAGATGCTCTCGGGGGTGTCGCCGACCCGAGTCCAGAACACATAAAGCGTGTTATCCCGTTTCAATAAAGCAGAGTGGCGCATGTTTGGCACAAACAGACGGGGACCGGTCTCGAGCTCTGTGAATCCATCTTCGGATCGGTAGAACTGTCCCGGCATAGACATAATATAGGTCATGTCCTTATGCTGAAATGCGCGCATGTAGGTGCGCCCGAGATTCTGCGGTTGTGCCGTGAAATGAATGCCGTCTTTGGAGGTGGCTACTCGTGAAAACTGCTGACCCACATCAGCCAGTCCGTGGTAGTACATGATGAATTGCTGATTGGCCTCGTCGACATGAATATCTGGCGAAGCGATATGGGGTGTGGTGAGTTCGGTAACAAAATCGTGGGAGTATTTCACGCCTCTGGCCTCCCGGGCGGCGACCAATTCGTTCAGTCTTGTCGCAGACACCTGGGGTGGCTCTGTGAGAAAGTAGGATTCATCGATTTGCAGGCTGCCCGGCGCATGAATATGCCAGGGGCCGGTCACTGCATCGGCGAAAGCGAGGCGAATGTACAAGCCCTTATGATCGGCAAAGTAGAGGTAATACCGACCGAGTGGATTCTGCACCCAATCCGGTACCCGAATCGCCGTCGGCCCCTGAATATTTACACCGATGCTGGGATGAATATCGGGAGTGATGACAGCAGCGTCTGCGAGTCGCGTGAGAGTTACCTGGCTCAGCTTGCCTGGT
>CAVOFA010000168.1:0-4711 GCA_963694865.1 Gammaproteobacteria bacterium
ATCATGCCACCGGTGCCCTATAGCCCCCTCGAGAACCATGCCCCGAGCGGCATATTTAAGCCGGCAGGGCCATCACTAGCAGAGCAACATTACCTCGGCACCGATACCACTAGCCGGGATATCCTGGCCAGACTATTCTACGGGACTCGAATCGCATTATATTTTTCCCTGGCATTTATGGTTTGCGTCTATGGCATTGGCATCGCTATTGGCTGCGCCATGGGTTACTTTGGTGGTGTTTTCGACCTTATCTTTCAAAGACTTATTGAAATTTGGTCAAATATTCCTTTTCTCTACATGGTCATTATTGTTTTCTCGGTCATACCTGCCACGTTCTCTGTTCCGGTTCGAATTACGATACTACTGACCGTCATGGTGCTCTTTTCCTGGACCAGCATGACCTACTACATGAGAACAGAAACCTATAAAGAGAAAACCCGGGATTACATTGCGTCAGCCCGCATCATTGGTGCTTCAAACACCAGAATCATTCTGCGACATATCCTACCCAACGTACTCTCGACACTGGTTACCTTTGTGCCATTTACCATCGTCTCCGCAATCACTGCAATTACTGCATTGGATTTTCTAGGCTTTGGTCTGCCGCCACCGACGCCAAGCCTCGGCGAGCTATTAAAGCAAGGCACTGCTAATCTTCGCACTGCGCCGTGGATCGTAACCTCGGCTTTTGGAACACTAGTCATTCTGTTGACTCTGGTGACGTTCATCGGTGAAGCAGTCCGAGAATCCTTTGATCCAAAGAAATTTACCATCTATCGATAGAAAGGCGAGGCCATGCATAACCAAGTTCTAAAATTTTTACTGCTGACCCTCTGGCTGATCGGTTGCAGTGAGTCAAACGAGCAACTCGAAGAAACGAACCAGGACAACACGTCAGAGGTGAATTCCTATTATGATGACAATCCGGATTTCTTTACCTTTAGCACTAAGGAATCTCTGCCGCAGAACCTTACCTGGCAGAATGGCATGGATTTACCAGACATCGGCTCAAGCCTTGCCATCAAGGGCGGTACTGAATATTCACGACTAGCTGATTTTCCAAGGACGCTCCGCGTTGTCGGACCAGACTCTAACGGTAGTTTTCGGCCATATATACTCGACAATGTCAGCATGCAGTTGGCGCATCGTCATCCAGACGAGTTCGTATTTTACCCTGGTCTCGCAGATTCCTGGGCTATCGATAGGGATGCCAAGACCATCTATGTGAAGTTGGACACAAATGCCAGATGGTCAGATGGCGCACCAGTTACCAGCGACGACTTTATGTTTATGTTCTTCTTTTTTCAGTCCGCTTATATCGTCGCACCCTGGTACAACAACTGGTACGGCACTCAGTACACCAACATCACCAAATTCGATGACCACACGTTTTCAATTACTGTCCCGGACGCCAAACCAGACATGGATAGTCGAGTGCTCGAGTTAAGGCCTATTCCTCAAAATTTCTTCAAGCATCTAGGTGAAGATTATGTCGAGCGCTATCAGTGGAAATTTCAGCCGACCACCGGTGCCTATGTGATCAGAGATGAAGATATTAAAAAGGGTCGGTCAATCACACTGACCCGACTCGAAAATTGGTGGGCAAAAGATAAGAAGTTCTGGCGTAACAGATTCAACCCCGACCGAATACAACTCAATGTTATTCGCGATACACCCAAGGTTTTTGAAGCATTCAAACGCGGAGACATCGACCAATTTTCCTTAAGTCTGGCAGAGTACTGGTACGATAAATTGCCAAACGATGATCCCGATGTACAAGGCGGGTATATACACAAAACGACATTTTACAACCAGCGACCGAGACCAACCTACGGCCTTTGGATGAATTCAGCAAGGCCCCTCTTGGATACAAAGGACATCCGAATCGGTATCAACCACGCCACTAACTGGCAACTCGTCATCGACAACTATTTTCGTGGTGACTACGCCAGAATGCGTACATCTTCAGACGGATATGGAGAGTTTACCCATCCCTCCTTGAGCCCACGCACCTTCGATATTGCGTTGGCGGAGCAGCATTTTTCCAAGGCAGGATTCAATAAACGAGCTGGTGATGGCATTTTAGTCAACGATGCAGGACAGCGTCTGTCATTTACCGTGTCAACAGGCTATGAATCCTACAAAGATGTTCTGACTATCCTGAAAGAAGAAGCATTGAAGGCCGGTTTGGAATTTCGCATTGAGGTGCTGGACAGTACCGCGGGTTGGAAAAAAGTCCAGGAGAAGAAACATGATATTCACTTTGCCGCATTTGGCGTTAACCTGGAGATGTACCCTCGCTTCTGGGAAACCTACCATTCAGTGAATGCCTATGATGTTGCATTTACCGAGAACGGTGCAGTAAACGCTGATCGTCGGCTAAAGACCCAGTCTAACAATCTTGAGTCGATGGCAAGCCTCGACATGGATGGACTGATTGACCAGTACAGAATCAGTGAAAGTAAGCACCAGATGGTCGACTTGGCACATCGCATGACCGAATTGCATCACGAATACGCTTCATTCGTTCCAGGATTCGTCCAGGGTTTTTATCGTCTCGGGCACTGGAGATGGGTTAAGTATCCGGATGGCTTTAACCACAAACATTCCGGTGACGGTCAGGAATTTCATGTCCATTGGATCGATATGGACGAAAAACAAGAAACGCTGGCTAACCGAAAGTCCCGTGTTCCCTACCCTCCGGCAATTAACGTCTACGATCAATTCGCCCAATGACCCTGTTATCTGTAGAAGGACTCTCTACGGAATTCGATACTGAAGAAGATCGAGTCCGGGCTATTGATGATGTCAGCTTTACGGTTGCCCCCGGAGAAACACTAGGCATAGTCGGCGAATCCGGCTGCGGTAAAAGTGTCACAGCGTTGTCGATCATGCGCCTACTGCCAGAGCCAATGGGAAAGATTGTAGCGGGACGGGTACTCTTTGACGGTGTTAACATTTCAGCGTTACCCCTTGAACAAATGCAACATATTCGCGGCAAGCGAATCGGCATGGTGTTCCAGGAGCCCATGACCGCATTAAACCCCGTGCATACTATTGGCAGACAGCTAACCGAGGCGCTTCTGCAGCACAACAAAATAGACACCGTTACCGCAACCACTGAGGCGATAGCTATACTAGACAAAGTGGGGATACCTTCCCCTCTAGTTCGCATGGGTGAATACCCACACCAGTTGTCCGGCGGTATGCGTCAGCGAGTGGTTATTGCTATTGCGCTCGCCTGTAAACCTGCATTGTTAATTGCCGACGAACCTACAACGGCGCTCGACGTCACCATCCAGGCACAGATACTCAAGCTCATCAAAGACCTGCAACAGGAATTGGGTATGTCCGTTATTCTGATCACACACGATCTTGGTGTTATCGCAGAAACCTGTGACCAGGTGGCCGTTATGTATGCAGGGAAAATAGTCGAACGCGGTAGTGTCTTTAACATCTTTGACGAACCCAGGCACCCTTATACACAGGGGCTCATTGCCTCTATCCCACGCCTTACGACGACCAGAAAATCTATGCTCAAAGTTATCGAAGGCATGGTGCCCGCCCTTAGCGATCTTCCCATCGGGTGCAGATTCCAGAACCGCTGTCCCCATGCAACCGATACCTGCAGCACAACTTCTCCCAGTATTGATATTGTCTCACCAGACCACGAGGTCAGTTGTTACCACTGGCAAAAAATTGGTGTGCCTGGTGACTGAACAGCCACTTCTACGGGTCGACAATCTTAAAATGTACTTCCCTGTTAGGGAGGGCATCCTGCTACGCGCTAACAAATTTAACAAGGCAGTCGATGATGTTTCATTTAACATTATGCCCGGGGAAACACTGGGCCTGGTAGGTGAATCAGGATGCGGAAAATCAACACTGGGACGTTGTATTGCGCGCCTTTACGATCCAACAGCTGGCTCCATCACATTCGATGGAACCAACATTGGCAAGCTCAAGGGCAAGCCTCTCCGGGAAATTCGCCAGGATATTCAAATGATCTTCCAGGATCCAATGGAATCATTAAACTCGCGTCACACTGTTGGTTATATTCTAGAAGAGCCATTGGTAGTGCAACATGTTGGTGACTCTGCATTTCGTAAAAAGCGCGTAAAAGAACTTCTGGATATCGTGGGTTTACCTGCAAATTCCGGCTCACGATACCCGTTTGAGTTTTCAGGTGGCCAAAGACAGCGCATTGGCATCGCACGATCAATCGCGTTAAATCCAAAACTGATTATCTGCGACGAACCAGTTTCAGCTCTGGATGTATCTATCCAAAGTCAGATACTTAATTTACTCATCGAGCTCCAAAAAGAATTCAAACTCTCGTATTTATTCATTGCGCATGATCTGGCTGTCGTGAAGCATGTTTCTGACCGGATGCTCGTCATGTATCTCGGCAAGGTAGTGGAGAGCACTGATAGCGACAGTATCTACCAGGATCCACAGCATCCCTATACCCAGTCACTGATTGCTGCAATTCCAGTTCCAGATCCACACCATAGCGTCAGCCGTCAAATCATTTCAGGCGATGTTCCATCTCCCATCGACCCCCCTACTGGTTGCAGCTTCCACACCCGTTGCCCACTTGCGATGGAAGTTTGCAAAGTACAACATCCAACATTGCGAGAGGCCAACAGTCAGCATCTGGTTTCTTGCCATCTTGGTCAGGTCAACTCACCACCGGCACGAAGTAATTGAC
>CAVOFA010000169.1:0-4602 GCA_963694865.1 Gammaproteobacteria bacterium
GTTCGGTACCGAGGATAGGGTTGTCTATCCAGTCACCGCGGTTTCGATTCAAAAAGGAGAAGCGTCCCAGTAGTTTACCTTCCACCAGCGTGCCAGCGATTGCACCTTCGGCATTGGCGGTTTCCAGGTTGCCTCCGGCAAGCTTGACATAGCCTTGGAATTCCTCGGTAGGACGTGCCGATTTGATATGCACAATACCTGCCGTGGTGTTACGACCAAAGAGGGAGCCCTGGGGCCCTCGGGCGACTTCTATATTTGCCATATCGAAGACAGGGAAGCCCTTCAGCCCGGATTTCTCCATGGCTACCTCGTCGAAAACAACGGAGACCGGTTGTGATGCCGCTGAGGTAAAGTCCGCATTGCCGAGACCTCTAAGATAAAAACGCGGCGCAAGGCGTCCGTTGGATGATTCGATATGCAGGTTTGGTACAGCACTGGCGAGTTGAAGAATATCGCCACCGCCAGTAAAGCGGGCATTCAGTCGATCCCCGCTCATTTGGGTGATAGAAATAGGTACGTCTTGAATATTTTCGTCTCTCTTTTGCGCAGTTACTACAATTTCCTCAAGCCACGTTTCTTCTGCTTGTGTGCCTATACTCAACATTAGGGCGAGAACACCGATCAATATATTCTTAGGAGCTATTTCTCCCAGTGTACGTCTAAGCATTATGTTTCCCCAGATTATAAAATTAAGGTTTGTTAACTTGGCGATCGCTATAGAACTAACCTATCGGATATTACGTAATGCAAGCATTTATTGCCATCGTTATAAGGTGTTTTTCGACCGGAGCTAGGTATTCGAAGCCTTCACCTTGGACTGTAAATGCTGACTTGCTTCAACCGCCTGAAACTTTGGCTTGTCTCCATTTATCACTATTGGTTCCACCACAGTATCTCCCCTCGGTCCGGTAAAAAACGGAATGCTCACCCTTGACTGATGGCTATACTCACTATTCTTGGCTGGATTCGTTACTCGATGCACAGCACTGATCCACCTGCCGTTGCTCCAAATTGGCCACAAGTCCCCGGCGTTCACCACAAAACCGTTCTCCACATGCTGGACATATTGCCAGTGGCCATCGACCAGCACTTGTAAACCGCCACTATTACTATTTCCTTGATCATCTGGATCCTGGTACAAGATCGTGTAGCCGGTATAGTCCGTGTGAGCTCCGTATCGGATGCTGTCACTATCCAAGCTGTGCTCTGCTGTGGGTGGATAGTACGCTAATCGCAGCGAGTACTCTGTCTCTGGGGTCGAGTCAAAGTACTGGTCAAAGAACAAGTCTTCTACACCTAAGGCACGAGCAGACAAACGGTGAATAACGTTGCTGATTTCCAAAACTCGTGCGACATACGGTCCAGCCAATCGTTCGAGCTCAACTGGGTGTGCCTTCGCGGGTTCTCGTTCTTTCCAACTCGCTGGTAGACCACGGAAAACATAGTTCTCCACAATGTCTGCAGCGGCAACCCTCTTTTTGTTGTCATTATCAGCGCCGACCGTACCCAGCTTCCACGTTGTCCCCACTGACTCGTACCCAAGACCTTTATAACCTCCGTCCGGACTCCCATATGGTCCATGCTCAAAACTTTGCTTCAGTTCACTCGGCGTAGACTCGAAGAACTTGCGAATGGCAGCATGCAAGGTGCTCACTTGTTGGTGTGGAACTGGGTGTCCCACGACTATCGCGAATCCGAACTTTGACATAGCCCTGTCCCATTGCTCTGCCAAGGCATCGAGATCATCACTTTTGATTCGAGAACTGAAGCAGGGGGATAAGTCCACCACCGGTATAGTCATTGCTATGTTAATGTCATAAAAATGAATGTGACTGAATATTATACATTGGAACAGATCCCGTACAGTCGGACAGAAAACTGAAACGCTACCTACGCGAAGACTTTGACAATCTGAGGAAACGCGCTTTATGGTTACGATAGTACAGAGAATTGTAAAACTCTCTGACCGCAGGACAATCATCTGATGAACCGTATAAACACTGTTCTGATCTGCATTTTTGCGTCATTTCTGATGTCTGGCTTATTAAACCAGATCGGTCTGATCAGCGAGCCTGTTGCTCTGGCTTTTGATATCTCTTTAACAGACGCAGTGGCGAGCTTCGGATACTTTACTATCGGCGTTTTCGCAGGCTCTGTTCTGTCATTTTTTGTGTTCGACTATTTTCACCTTAAGTCAGTCACTGTTCTGGGATACTTAGCCCTGACGGTTACAATCGCGGGTTTGTGTGCGCTGAACAGTGACAAAACACTACCTCTCTTTCTGTTCGCGATCGGCGTGTTTGCCGGCATTCAAGTATGCGGTGCCAGCACACTTGTCAGTACTATATGGCAAGAGAAACCGCGACAGACAATGCTTATCGCCCAGGATGCCATGTTTAACGGCGGCGGTATTATATTTACGATCCTGACGACCTGGTTTCTTACGTCTGGTTTTCATTGGGCAAGCACCTATGCCGTGGTCGGCGTCCTCGCGCTGGCAATTTCAATCATTGCGGCCAAAACTGAATTCAAACAGGCCTCAGTCAGCGAAGAAATGCCTACGCCACAAACCCAATGGGCGCCGGGGATTCTGCTTGTGGGGGTCAGCTTGCTGCTATTCATGACCGCCAAAATTTCCATATTTATTTGGGCGCCTCAGTACATCGTTGAACGTTTCGATGCTGACATTGCTACAGCCGGCGGTCTACTGACGAACATCTTCGTAGGTGCGTTCTGTGGGTCATTGGCCGGAACATGGCTTGTGTCCCGAATACAAATAGACTATTTCCTGATGATAATGCTCACCATCGGTGCAACAGGGCTGTGGATGCTGGTCTCTGTTGAAGATTTACCAATGGCGCTGATAACGGCTTACATTGTTGGCGCTTCGGTAGGAGCAACCTTTAATGGCTACACAGCATTCGGTTTGAGTTTTGTTAATAAACCAACGCATAAACATGTCGCCTATATTCTCATTGCAGGTGGCGTTGGGTCGGGCGTTGCGCCCTGGTTCAGTAGTGCAGCTGTAGAAAGACTGGGAAGCGTGTCGGATGCGTTAGTGATCTTTCTTGGCATCCAAGTGACAGTACTATTAAGTATTCTATTACTTAGCCTCTATAAACATCTCTATCATCAGAAAGATAAATTCAATTCGATGACCCATTCGTGAGAAACGCTCACCGGTAATCGCTGAACTCTCGCTGAGGTCTCGCTCGAGTATCTTCGAGAGGTGTGTCATGTTCCTGCCCTCTATTACCTATCGCCTAACATTGGGACCGAATGCTGGGCGATAGAGCTATCCATTTATATGATGTAATCAGACGGTTAGGTCCAGGCAGCAAGTGCTGCCTTTGCGACCTCAGTTTCAATCTCATAGGGCACTGTCTGTGGTAGCTTACTCAACTGATCACCATGCTTGACGGTATATTCCAGGCTCAAGGACTGTAGGGCCAGCCCGAGGTCCATGACTTCTATCGGGTTGCCATCTCCCGCCGCAAGATTAATTGGGTTACCCCGGGCCAGTAGAAAAATTTCCTTACCGGAGGCTAGGGTGTAGCAATCGATGTTCGGGCGCAGGCTACGAACTTCTTTGGCCAGTGAACACAGTGAGGCAATATCCATTTCAAATTCGAAGTGACCAGCGTTACAGAGAATGACGCCGTCCTGCATCTTTTCAAAATGTTCAGCGGAAAGCACCCCTTGTCGGCCAGTTACAGTCACCACGAGGTCAGCCACGGCAATAGCATCCTCCAGCGCCGCTGTATTGAAGCCCTCGAGATGAGCCTCCAACTGCGTCAACGGATCTTTATCGACAACAGTAACATGGGCTCCTGTGCCACGAAGTCGATGGGCAACGCCCAGGCCACAGTATCCATAGCCGATAACGGCAATTTTCTTGCCACCAAGCAGCAGATTGGTGCTTCGCATAATTCCGTCAACCACAGATATCCCTACACCATAGCGGTTCTCGACAATGCGTTTGGCCAGTGTGTCATTGATAACAAGCGTAGAAAAATCCGGCTGCTGGATTTCTTCCCGCAATCGATTTGCACCTGTCGTGGTCTCTTCGGTAGCACCAACAATAGATTTCCTGAGAGCGTTGAAGCGGTCGCCTTCATACAATAAGTGGTGCAAATCCGCACCATTGTCCGCGATCAAATCAGGCTGGGTTTCCAACACGCTAATCGCGTTCTCGATGTGTTCATCGTAGGTTTCAGAACGCCAGCTAAAGACATTGATGCCATATTCTGTGACCATCGCTGCCGCCACTTCATCCTGAGTGGTACCTGGGCTGCCAGTTATAGCTATTTCTGCGCCACCGGCTTGCAGCGTCTCCAGCCAGACGCCAGTCTTCGCCTCTACGTGCAGACAAATACCAATTTTTAATCCTTCGAATGGTCTCTCCACAGCGAAGCGTTCCTTGATCCCCCTAAGAATCGGCATGTTCCCACGTGCCCAGGCGATTCGATCCATTCCCTGCCCGCTAAGATTAGTGTCGGCGATCTTGTAATTTGAAATTGACATACTGCGGGCCCCTTGTCCTTTCTTCTAAAGAGACTAAATATGTTAACAGTATTGTGGTGGTGGTCGACATTTGGGAGA
>CAVOFA010000170.1:0-4584 GCA_963694865.1 Gammaproteobacteria bacterium
ACAGCAACAGCACTCCGGGCAGTTCCAGCGGTGCCAATCGTCGAGGCTTGGGATTAGGAGGTGATCAGATACTGATCGACGGTCGCCGCACAACCGGTAAAGGCAACGAGGGCAATAGCCAGTTGTCCCGTATACCGGCGAACCAGGTTCAACGCATCGAGATCATCCGTGGTACTTCGGGAGATCTGGATGTGCGAGGCGGCACACAGGTAATTAATATCGTGCTGATTGAAGCCGAATCTCGTTCTTCTTTTGCCTACGAATTAGGCGCCAAACAGTATCACGACAGCAAAATGAAACCGAGCGCGAAGGTCTCGCTGACTGGTCAAAGCGGCCGCTTGGATTATTTACTCAGTGCTGAGACTCTGCCAGCTTGGGAGTTTAGAAAAGGATTCGAGAGCAGCATCCTGGCCGATGGCAGTGCAAACGATAACATCAGCAGGAAGACAACTCGAGACTCACAACCATTAACTCTTGCCACCAATCTAGGCTATCAGATTAGCGAGAACGACATTGTGCATTTCAATACTCAATACGATGATAAGGATGCCCCCACGGAAGACGAGCGCACCATCTTCAATCGACGGACAGGAATTGATGCACTCGAATTCGATGATACAGCTAGTACCAGCGAATTCTGGGAAATAGGTGGTGACTACGAACACACATTCGGCGGTGGTTCTCGCTGGAAATCCCTGTTCATCGTCAACCAGAAAGAAGATGACACGACTCGCGAACGGTTTGATGTGGATGGCCTGAATCTGAGCAAGGATTTGTTCTTGGGCAACTTTAATCGCTATCAGGAGCGCATCGCCAGAACTTCCTATTCGTTTGGTTTCGGGCAGACTCAGGGATTAGAGATTGGTATAGAACGGGCTCAGACTATTTTGGACAGCTCACTACAGCTCGGAGTACTCACTGCAGCCGGTACAGTTTCAAACGCATTCGGTGGCTTGACTCCAATCACCGACTCTAACGCGACAGTTGAGGAAATTCGCTACGAATCCTTCCTGGTTCACAACTGGCAGATTAATGATCGCATGTCACTGGAAAGCACACTCATCGTGGAGACTTCCGAGATCGAGCAGTCTGGGGATATCAGCAAGAAGCGGGATTTCAATTTCGTTCGACCGAAAGTGGACTATCGTTTTGATATTACTCCATCGCTGCAGTTCAGGGCCACGGTGGAAAAAGATGTGGCTCAGCTCAGCTTCAATGACTTTACTGCAAATATCAATGGCATGGATGATGATCAGGACGCGGTCGCTGGAAATCCGGATTTGCGACAAGAGCAGTCCTGGCGCTACGATCTAAACTTGGAATACCGCTTCGATAATGGCAATGGTGTTCTCAATACCAATGTTTTCTTCCAAGACCTGGAAGATGTCATCGATAGAATCGACGTCTCAACGCTTACCTCGTTGCAATCTGCCAAGGGAAATATCGGCGATGGCGAGCGTTACGGCGCCAAGGTCGACGCCAGCCTGCGGCTGGATTTTCTCGATTTGCCGCAGGTACTCATCAGTTCAAGTGTGGCAACAGAAGACTCCAGTGTCATCGATCCTTTCCGAGGCTCCGACCGGCGTCTCAACGGTTCGCCGGGTGCAGGCCTGGGTCGAGGCACCTATAATTTTGGCTTTAGGCATGACGTAACTTCTCGCGACATTAACTATGGTTTGAATTATCAAGGCGCCTTCAATGGTGGGAATGTGGTGCACGATATCGACAAAATAGAATCATACAGCTCGGAAGACACAGTCACCCTATTCATAGAAACCCAGGGCTGGGCGGGCCTGACTTTCCGATTCGAAGTGACCGATCCACATGAGCGATACCGTTGTCGAATTAGGCAGCGCTACACCGGGGGCACTATTGCCACAGGAAGTTTGAGCGAAATTGAAGATTCATGCAGTCGTGCCGGAGAAATTTACGAACTGAAGATTCGTGGTACTTTTTAATCGCGTTGGAACAAATCAGCTCAATACGGTGTTTCGATTAATAAGAATTCTTTCGTCAATTAGTCTTTGGTAATTTGAGCTTTGCGGAATATTCCAAAGCCCATATAGGCAAGAGCTATAGATAACAGCGGGTTGATGTAGTTAAAAAATGCCCACGGACCATACTCCAACGGTGACATATTGAGCACACCCGTAATAAACGCGCCCGAAGTTGTCCAAGGGATTAGCGAGGTACTTAAGGTCGCCCCCTCTTCCAGGCAGCGAGAAAGCATGTGCTTCTCGAGACCATCCTCTTCGTAAGAGTCTTTGAATATTTGTCCGCCGAATATAATGGATAGATAGCCCTCACCCATACTCATGTTGGAGACAACGCCGGCGCCAATGGTCGCCGCAATAAGGCTTGCGGAGCGCTTGATCCGTCTAAGCATCCCGCGCAGCAGCACCCGCACGAAGCCCGCGCGATCGAGAATGCCGCCGAGAGATAATGCTATTAGTGCAAGAGACATGGTCCACATCATACTTGTTATGCCTCCGCGACTGAGGAGGGTATCGAGTTGTTCAAGCCCTGTCGATGCGACGTAGCCGGTGTGCAAACTATTTAGCACTTCGGTAACAGTTCTGTCTTGGGTTGCAACTGCCAGCACCACCGCAGTGCCGACACTGGCGAGCATGCTGACTTCGGCCGGGGCTCGTCTGAGGCTGAGGGCAAGCAACACAAATAGCGGCAGTAAAGTCAGCGGGCTGATGGCGAACTCAATTTCGAGATGTTGAGTGAATATCAATAACTCTTCCGCCGAGAGAGTCTGTCCGCTGTAGTACAATCCGAGTAGCGTGAATAGAATAATACTGATGATGTAGGTCGGCACGGTGGTATACAGCATCGATTTGATGTGAGAGTAGAGATCCGTGTCTGCACTCATGGCCGCGAGATTGGTTGTGTCTGAAACCGGCGACATTTTGTCACCGAAGCTCGCACCGGAAACCACCATGCCAGCCACCAATGGCAGCGGAATGCCTAGCGCGGCTCCCAGTCCCATGAGGACAACACCGATGGTGGCTATGGTTCCCCATGCTGTGCCCGTCGCAAGCGACATAAGACTGCATAGCACCAAACCCGCAGGCAGAAAGAAAGTTGGGTGGAGTAGATCCAGGCCGTAGTAGACAAGCCCACCGATAGTTCCGCTCTCGATTAATGCCGCGACGAGTATGCCAATCAGAAAAAAGATAAAGATCGCGCCCAGGCCTTTCTGAATGCCCGAAATCATTGCAGATTTGATCTCTAGGTAGTCGAATCCTAGCACTGAAGAGTGGCCCGCAACCCACACGACTGCGAGTACCAGCAGGCTATGCAGGCTGATGCCCAACCATAACATGCCCGAAATCACGATCACGATGACACCGCCAAAACAGATCAAGGAATGCAAAAAACTCGGGTCTTGTGGCTCTTTTATAGAATTAGTCATGATGTATAAGCTCTATGTTTCAACGGGTTCAAAAGGACAGGCTGTAGTTAATATCTATCACTATCCTTATTTTTTGATTATTAGGTGCCTAAAACAATTTCGTGTTCTCAATACATGGTAATTCAGAATTGCATATCTTTCCTGCGCAATTCGTTTTCTACGAACAGCAGCGACAGAACATTTGAAACTACTACCGCTAACTCTGTATCCACTCTTAAATTTGTTCTCATTCAAACTTCTCTTCTAGGGGCACCAAATACTCTATAAGAATTGCCACTGAGTTCTGATAGAAACATAACGCCCGTAATAATGAGCGCTGATCTTGTGCCGCTTTCGTGGACACGTTGCTCAAAATAAACTCTATCTTATGTCTGCTTCCGGGTACAAAGCGGCCCCTCAGTTATCGCTGAATTTCATCCCTGCGAACGGCAGCTTTCGACCAATAGCGGACATTAACGCCCTTAATAAAGAGTTCGCGTAGCGCATCTCCTTGATTTGATTGTTATGTATAGGGATCTCCGATACTAAAGACCAAGCACCCTTGATCGAGCAGCATCATATTCTTCCTGCGTAAGGAGCCCCTCATCAAACATTGAACGAAGTTCACGAAGTTGCCCGGCCACATCGCTAGATGCGTTCTGAGTTGCAGAGCTGCAGCTTTTCTGATCGTACAAAACATTAAGATATTCCTGCCTATCTCTCGCTGCGTCTATCGCTTGCTCGGTATTAGCGTATGTACCTAAGAGTCCTGGCCAAAAGAACACAGCAGCGGCTACATTAGTTCCAGTAACTCCCCTATCTCCTCTGGCATCTTGTTCAAAGTCTGCAGCTTCTTGGAGTGCTAATATTAATTCGTTGCATGATAGGTTTTCATCACCAGCTTGTCTTTCCGTTACTACGGTAGGACTGGCACACCCGGCCAGAAAAAAGGAAAAAACCACCATTGTCATTGAATATTTCATCTTGTTACCTTCTCTAATTAATTTTCTTTATATGCCCCGCCAGTTTTCTAGTTAATATCTTGACACAGAATAACCTAAGCCTGTACCCCGTCAGCCCTAGTTGGACATAATTGGCCCATTGCTTAAGAGGTACTTTTAGCTCATCGTCAACCCGAGAGGAAAACGATGATGAGAAAGAAAAGAAGTGCCGAGAAGACAGTT
>CAVOFA010000171.1:0-4539 GCA_963694865.1 Gammaproteobacteria bacterium
GGCCCTCGACAGTATGCCCGCGGACTTACGCCAACGACTAAGTGACATCTTGGTGCAACACGATTCGGCCTACACTAGCGTCGGTACCCTGAGAGACGGCGCAACGAAGGTTGGCGACGCCAGCGAAGCTGTAGGCGCTATCCATCCAGCGATTCGGACTCACCCGGAAACAAATCGTCAGGCGCTCTATATGGGCAGAAGACTCAATGCGTCTATCCAAAATATGCCAATGGAGCAAAGTGAAGGCTTGCTCGATGAAATCTGGTCGTTCTGCACACAGCCTCAGTTCGTCTACGAACATGTCTGGCAGATCGGCGATCTCGTCATGTGGGATAACCGTTGTACGATTCACCGGCGCGATGCCTTCGATTCAGAGCAACGACGAATCATGTGGCGAACCCAGGTCAACGCGCGCTAATACCAGCAACATATTTCCTCAATGAGTCCAGAGGCAGACTTGCTTTCAGGCCAGCGAGCATCTGCCACAGACATTCTGCTACAGTGGCGTTTCTACGGGAACAGCCAAGATAAGGAAGTGAATCCATGACTCAGATGACAACAGAAGAAGCCTTCGTCAAAGTTCTGCAGATGCACGGCATCGAACACGGATTCGGTATTATCGGCTCAGCTTTCATGCCTATTTCCGATTTATTTCCTCAGGCCGGCATCAAATTTTGGGATGTCGCCCACGAAGGTAATGGCGGCATGATTTGCGATGGCTATACTCGGGCCACCGGCAAAATCGCAATGGCTATCGCTCAGAATGGCCCTGGTATCACCAATTTTATCACGCCGATCAAGACAGCCTATTGGAACCACACTCCAATGTTGCTAGTGACCCCCCAGGCTGCAAACAAGACCATTGGCCAGGGCGGTTTCCAGGAAGTAGAGCAAATGGCTTTGTTTAGAGACATGGTTTGCTATCAGGAAGAAGTTCGCGATCCATCGCGGATGGCCGAAGTGCTTAATCGCGTTATCGCCAAGGCAATACGTGGCTCAGCACCGGCTCAGATCAATGTCCCACGAGACTATTGGACTCAGGTTATCGATATCGAAATGCCTCAGATCGTCGAATTCGAAAGACCAGCCGGGGGTGCTCGAGCAACCAGTGAGGCCGCAAAATTACTTTCCGAAGCTTCCTTCCCGGTCATTTTATCCGGCGCCGGTGTTGTCATCGGTGACGCCATTGCCGCTTGCCAAACCCTGGCTGAACGCCTGGACGCACCGGTCTGCAACGGCTACCAACACAACGACAGTTTCCCAGGCAGTCACCCCCTGGCTTGTGGACCGCTCGGCTACAACGGATCAAAAGCGGCAATGGAATTGATCGCCAAAGCGGATGTTGTTCTGGCGTTAGGCACTCGATTGAACCCCTTCTCAACATTGCCAGGCTACGACATTGATTACTGGCCGAAAGACGCAAAAATTATTCAGGTCGATATCAACGCCGACCGAATAGGCTTGACCAAAAAAGTAACGGTCGGCATCTGCGGCGATGCACATCTGGTCGCGAACCAGATTCTGGATCAACTAGCGCCGACCGCCGGCAACACTAACCGCTCGGCTCGCAAGCAAGCTATCCATGAAGCTACTTCTAACTGGCGACAGACGCTGGCGGGTATGGATCACGAAGACGATGATCCCGGCACATCCTGGAATGCAGACTCTCGTGATCGAGAGCCGGAATTGATGTCTCCACGACAGGCCTGGCGAGCGATTCAATCCGGGCTGCCAGCAGACGCCATTATCTCTAGCGATATCGGTAACAATTGTGCAATCGGCAACGCCTATCCAACCTTCGAGCAAGGTCGTAAGTATCTGGCTCCAGGTTTGTTTGGCCCATGCGGCTATGGCCTGCCGTCAATACTCGGCGCCAAGATCGGCTGCCCCGATGTGCCAGTCGTTGGCTTTTCAGGCGACGGCGCCTTCGGTATTTGTATGAACGAAATGACGGCCTGTGGCAGAGACGATTGGCCAGCCATTACCATGGTGATTTTTCGCAATTATCAATGGGGCGCAGAGAAACGAAATACAATTCTTTGGTATGACGATAACTTTGTCGGTACAGAGCTAAGCCGAGACGTCAGCTACGCTGGTATTGCAAAAGCCTGCGGTCTGGAGGGTATCCAGGTTCACACCACGGAACAATTGACCACCGCTATCGATCAGTCCTGTAAGGCCCAAGCAGAGGGCGTCACAACCTTTATCGAGATTATCCTAAACCAGGAACTCGGCGAACCGTTCCGCAGGGATGCCATGAAGGCACCTGTGTCAGTTGCCGGTATCAATCCCGAGGACTTCCGGCCGCAGCGTTAAGGTTTATTGTCGAATCATCGCCAACGTTACGACGGCAGTTTCGAACACCTCGTCTATCGTCGCTCCTCTGGACAGATCGGCGAGTGGGTGTGTGAAGCCTTGTAATACTGGTCCAATCGCATCAGCTCCGCCCAGATGCTGGACCAGCTTATAGGCAATGTTGCCTGCATTAAGATCAGGAAAAATCAGCACGTTTGCTCGCCCGGCAACATCACTGCCGGAACCCAGTTTGAGTGCAGCCACTTCAGGGACGATCGCCGCGTCTGCCTGTATATCACCGTCCACCAGCAACCCGGGGGACTTTTCACGGACCAATTCAACCGCCTTGATCACCTTATCCGCGTGCGGATGATTGGCACTGCCTTTTGTCGAGAACGACAACATCGCGACGCGTGGCTCTTCGGTTAATAGTTGTTCGGCACTCGCCGCGGCAGCTATCGCGATATCGGCCAGCTGTTCTGAACTCGGGTCAACATTAACCGCGCAATCGGCGAACACCATCGGCAATCCGCTTCGCGGCTTCATGATAAAAAAGCTCGATGGTGTCTTGATGCCATCACTCAACCCAATACAAAGCCGAGCGGCTTCAATCACCCGCCGGGTTGGGTTTGCGATCCCGGCTACCATCGTTTCAGCGTCACCCGCTCGAACCATCATTCCGGCAAAATACAGCGGCTTCTTCACCGCTCGTTGAGCGACTGCCGCGCTGACCGAACGAGGCCCAGCGGCATACTGCTGCGCATAACGCTCCAGTGTCGGACTCGCGCCTGGGTCAATGACGGTACAACCCTTGAGTTCACTTAACTCATCGGCGCCTGCCAGCAAAATAACTTCAGCAATCCCAAGCTCTACAATTCGGCTGGCTGCCGCCTGGATACGCTGATCACCACCTTCAGGAAACACAATCCGCCCGGCTGCTGAACGCGCCCGGTCGACATACACATCAATAAATGAATCCTGCTGCGCCATCGCAGACCTAGCGATCTTGCAATGGGGTATAAGTTTTTAGATCAGGCCCGTTGTACTGGAGCAACGGTCTAATGAGAATATTGCTTTCCATTTGCTGCAGAACTTGCAACGTCCAGCCAGGCACTCGCCCCACTGCAAATATCGGGACAAACAGGTCCTGTGAAATTCCGTGCAGGTGATAAATGACCCCGGAGTAAAAATCGACATTCACATTCACGCCGTGCCTGGAGTAAGGCTTCATCGCCTCAACCAGGGCAACCAGTATCTGGTTCCATTGTGGTTCGCCCTTCTCAATCGACAACCGTTCAACACCATCTCGCAGATGTCGAGCTCTTGGATCTTCTGCTCGATAGACACGATGACCAAATCCCATAATGGCTTCACGATTCGCGCGCTTCGCTTTCACATAAGCTTTGGCCTCGCCCGGATCACCAATCTCACGCGCCATCTTCATAACGTTTTCAGCCGCACCGCCATGAGCAGGTCCAGATAGCGCTCCAATAGCCGCTGTCACCGCCGCATGTAAATTGGCATCCGTGCCTGCGACGACCCGGGCTGTAAATGAAGAGGCGTTCGACCCATGCTCAGCATGCAAAATGAAATCCAGGTCCATCAGCCTTGCTGCGCCTTCACTGGGGGGGTCGCCTGACAGCATGGCCAGAAAGTTCGCCGCATGACCCAGGGTTTGATCAGGCGCTATTAGCGCCTTGCCTTGCCGCAGGCGGTGATGGGCGGCGACAATAATAGGCACCTGTGAGCTTAAACGAATACCTTTTCGAATAGTCGCCTCAGCTGAGTTGTCGGCTGTATCTGGGTCAAACGCTGCCAATGCGGAGACTGCGGTTCTGAGTACATCCATGGGATGCGCGGTACAGATCGATTTTATAATTTCGAAGATTGGCTCTGGCAGCTGTCGCTCGGCTTTCAGGCTTCTGTCAAATTCAGCCAGTTCCGCCTGGTCTGGCAGCTCAGCATGCAACAGCAGGTAGGCCGATTCCTCAAAGGTTGAATGCTCCGCCAGGTCGTGGATCGAATAACCATAGTATCGAAGCTCACCAGCCTGGCCATCGATATAAGTCGCTGGTGATCGGTCGAAATAGACACCTTTCAGACCGCGATGGATTCTTTTTTCTGCTGCGTCCTTACTCATAACTGCTACCACTATTCACCAGGTTATAGACGAATCAATTCCTGCTTCAGAATCTCCACCATTTCATCAATCTGCTCTTTCTCGACGATCAATGCAGGGGCAAG
>CAVOFA010000172.1:0-4516 GCA_963694865.1 Gammaproteobacteria bacterium
AAAGGAAGCTCGAAAGCTTCTCGTGAAGATAGGGGACCATATAGACCCGATTGATGAAGAGATTGAACGAGATCAGGCTAAATTGGATGCACAGATAGCTCTAGACAAAAAATCCCGCATGAATGAAATGACTTTTGAGCGATGCTCACTAATGTACATTGAAAAGCAGGAGGCCGGCTGGACCAATCCCAAACACGCTCAACAGTGGAGAAACACGCTAAAAACATACGCCTACCCCTTTATTGGCAATACTCCGATAAACGATATAGATATAGATCAAGTTGAGAAGTGCCTGAATCCAATCTGGTATACCAAGACGGAAACTGCAAAGCGCCTGCGACAGAGAATTGAGACGGTACTTGATGCCGCCGTAATTTGGAAATGTAGAAATGAGAAGCCCAATCCAGCAGCTTGGGAGCGCAATCTGAAACTAACATACCCTTCACCGCAAAAACTGAAGGAAGCACGCCACTTACGCGAAGGCACAGCAGAACACCTGCCAGCCTTACCCTATAAAAAAATACCAGCCTTTATGTCTAAACTTGAGAAAATGGAAGGCTGCGCCCCGTTAGCATTAAGGTTCGCGATTCTAACAGCGGCGAGATCAGGAGAAATTCGTTTCGCCACGTGGGATGAGATTGATCTCAAGCGTAAGCTATGGGTGGTCCCCAGCCATCGAATGAAAGCCAAAAGAGAACACAAAGTGACCCTCTCTGAAACTGCAATTGAACTAATCAAAAACATTCCGAAGTTTGATGGCTACGTATTTCCAGGGAGGAAAATCGGTAAAGCACTGAGTGACGGGGGTATGCGGGCAGTACTTCAAAGAATGGGTAGAAATGACATCACTGTGCACGGTTTCAGAAGCAGTTTTAGAGATTACATTGGCGAAGAGACTGGATTCCCACATAGGGTAGCAGAATTTGCGTTAGCTCACGGTTTAACGGACGAGACTGAGAAGGCCTATGCGAGAGGGGAACTATTGAAGAAAAGGTTCAAGATGATGAATGCTTGGGCCGCATATGCAACTTCAGCCAAAAGCAATATTGTGCACATAGCGAAACGGGCATAAACATCTCACCCCCTACGATGTCCGACGATTCCCCTTCTAGACCCCACGGCTCCAGTCTTATAGGGACGATGTCTATCCTAGCTTAAGGGAGGGGCATACCCCGCTGAGAGGCGACTACGGGGTGATGTCATAATTATAAGAACCCTGTCCAACTCCCTCCAAAATTTTTTTATATTTTTCCTGCACTCACCTTTACCCCCCCCTATCAAAACGCGGATGGGGGCTAGGAGTCCCAGCACCACAATCTCTCTAAAACGATTTCTTCAGGATTTCTCTAATGTCGGCTTTCGGGTCAGAAGTGGACCCTCAAATATTGCTAAATTTCAGCCCCGCGACAGGCAGCTCCCGGCCAGAAGCGATGTATGGACTCCCTCAATCGTCGTCATGGAAGGATGTGGAACCTGTCACTACTGGGGCAGGCTTGCGCTCTCGTTTGGCCATGAAGTCAGGATAATTAACCCCAAAAAGGTCAAAGGCTTTCTGCAGGGGCAAAAAACAGATGCTAATGATGCGTTAGCCATCGCAACAGCAGCCATGCAGGCCAGTGTGAAATTCAGCCAGGTAAAAAGCGAGGAACAACAAACACTGCAAACATTGGAGACCAGCCGCAAGTTTCTAGATAAAGAGCTGACTGCGCTGAACAATCACATTCGTGCCTACTTGTATGAGTATGGGATAACCATGAGAAGGGGGCGAAAAAGCTTGCGAGAAACGATAGTCCTGGTTCTTGACCATCTCGATACTCGCTTACCTCGATGCAGATATTACTAAAACGTACCCCTGACCTTGAATACGAACTGCATCCCCAGCCTGGAGCAGTTGAATTCTACCTCTTTCAAGATGCCATCGCGCAGGTAGCCGTCAAATCGGCGTCTCTCGTTACAAGCTTCGGCGTCTTCCAGATTGATGCCCTCAAATCTGTAGATGAGTCCACCGAAGCCAACTTTTTCGACAAACACACTGAGGTTGCTGGCAATGTCAATATAGATCTGGTTGTCAATTTCGAAGGGAGTCCGGTTGCCTTCGATGCCGGCGTTGTAATTGATGCCATAGTTCAGGCTCAGCGTCGGCAGATCGTGGCGAAATCCCAGGCTAAAGCGACCTCGATCATAAGGGCGGAAGCGTCGATCCGATTCGGCGGAATAGAGTTCATTACGAATCTTGGCGTCCTGCACCGTTAGCGCAGCTGTTACCAGCGCCTCCGGCAAACCGAGAAAGCCCAGGCGTATGCTGGTATTGCCTGTCAAACCAAAGGCGCGGGCAGGGCCCACGTTACCATTGGTCGACTGCAGGTCGGTGGCAGAAGGCGAGATATCAATCTTGCCGATACTGTTGTCGAAATCATAATAGAAGGCACGTACATTCAGTGCGCCACCATCGTTCGGCAGTCTGTAATCCAGACCAATTTCGGTCTGCAGGCTCTCCTCCGGCACCAACTCCGGATTACCGGCGACGGTATCCTGATCATCATCGCGTTCATTGGTCGCTCTCGAGAAATCTGCAAAACTCAGTTGCGACACGATTTTTTCCAGGCTCGCCCTGAATTGCAGTGTGTTGTTTATGTCGAAACGAAAATCCAGTTTGGGTTTGATAAAATCGAAGTCGCGCCGGTTGTTGACATCACCACTTTGCTCTATCTCGGAGTACTCGGCAACCAGTGAGCTTTCCAACGACATACGCCGATTGATCTGCCAGTTATGAATGGCGAAGGGCTCATAACGAATTTCTTCGACGGTGGAAAAAGCATTGGGGAAGGCAATCGGGGTCAGGCCGCCAAATTCCGGTGAGCCCGCAGCCTCCGTTGGCAAACCCAGACGCAGGCCTGAATCCTGGGTTGTCTGCGCAGCTTCTATGCCTAACTCCAGACCCTGGCTCCCGGTAAGGGTAAGAGTATAGGAAGCACGGATAATTTTTTCCCGATAACGGCTGTTAGTTTCGAGAAACAGATCCTTGGTTTCGGCGCCCCCAGGCACAGTGGAAATAAATCGCTCCCGTGTCGCATGATTCTTTTTATCATTGACTATGAAGAGGAATTTGAATCTATCGCCGTTTGCGAAACCGTGCTCGTAGTCGCCACCAAATTCCCAATTTTCCGAAGTAGCGGGGGTGGATTCACGCTCGAAGCGAAGCACCGGTGTGGCGGCGTTGAAGTCGGTGAGGGTGCGAAACAAGCTTTGCGGAGGATCGCTTTTATTATAAAGCAGGTTAATTGCAATCCGGTCGCTATCAGTTAAGGCATAGGCCAGATTGCTGTTCAGGGAATAGATCTTCAGATCGATATAGCGATCATCGTCCCTGGTGTCATTCGGAGAGAAATCACCGTTAAAACTGGTTTCGAAGCTCTCGGTGTGGCGGTAACCAGTTTTCAGACCACCACTTAGTAGGTAGCTAAGGCGTCCATTCTGGCCGCTCCAGGCGATAGATCCGCTGGGCTCGACTTCGCTATCGAAGAAGTGGGTTGCACTGACCTCGGTGGTGATGCTCGATCGGGATTGCGCCTCGCGTAAAATGATGTTCACCAACTGTCCGGTATTCTGCACGTCGAGATCACTGGAGGTGCCACGGACAATTTCGATCGAGGCCACCTGATCTGCCGAAATGCGATCGAGCTGATTTCTGCCCTCGTTGGCCTTGCCGGCGAGGCGCTTGCCATCGATCAGAATTTGGGAGCTGGAACCCAGGCCGCGAACGGCGCCGTGGAAACGGGCGGAATCGATGCCCTGTTGCAGGATCAAACTAATACCTGGTACTCGATCCAGCATATCGTTCACTGTGAGGGGATTGTAGGCGGTGAAATAGCTGGCCGGATAGGTGACAGTCGAGCCGTCCTC
The DNA here is from genome assembly GCA_963694865.1 of Gammaproteobacteria bacterium. GTDB lineage: Bacteria > Pseudomonadota > Gammaproteobacteria > Pseudomonadales > Pseudohongiellaceae > UBA9145. The sequence continues at coordinate 3,904 of CAVOFA010000172.1, forward strand.
CGGCGAATTCTGGGCATAGGCGGTGGGTAAAACGGCGAGTAACAGGGCAGCGGCCAGGGCAGTAAAAGCAGAACTTCGATCGATCATATTCGAGGCTGTCCTCGGCTAAGAAGCGGGTTTAGACGGGCTTAGCAAAATCCGCGCAAAGACTATCATCACTGCCCGTGATAAGGGTGCAAACTAACAATTTGTCACGTTTTGGGCGTCTTGATAACGGTCGGGGTTTGCCTCGCGGGCTTTTGCTGCGAGCGGGAAAACCTGGCCCTATGCTGGGGCTTCGGTAAAAATCACCGGGGGCTGTGCAGTTTTATCGAGCTCCAAACCAAGCTCTTCGGCATTCAGCAGGGCAGCGAGCCCGGCAACACCCGAGGATGTGCTTCTCATACCTGCGCCTGAGAGTATAAGAAGAACAAACGCCCTTTTCTTGGCCACTTTATCCTAAAAAACCGAAGTACGGCAACCAATTATCGTTGTTGAAGCGGCTGGGCTTTATCTCAATGGCATTATCGATCAGTACAAGATACTCAACAGCGAAAGTCTGACCGAGATCAATATGCCAAATAAGGGTGGCTTCATCGATAGCAGCCAGCAACAATAACATCCTCTATAGTCA
>CAVOFA010000173.1:0-4485 GCA_963694865.1 Gammaproteobacteria bacterium
CCGGCAAGTCACACCTAGCAAAGATGCTGAGATCGTTGTGGACGGATTACGATTTTGGTAACGGCCAAACCGCGAGGGGTATTGCGCAACTTCCCGAAGACATCAAAGATCTACTGAAGGATCTATCAGTCGAAGCAAAAAGGTCTGGTGGCCTGCACGCGGCCTCTGGAACACTCGGGCAGGGTGCCAGCGATAGGGTGCGAGCTGCTTTACTTGGCATAATTTTTAAATCGGCCGGTTTGTCCGAGCTTTATCACATCGCGCAGTTTGAACTGTGGCTTAAAAGCGAAGGAATTTACGACGAGGTTAAGGCTGATGTCGAGAGTAACGGTAAGCAATGGAAATCTGAGCGTAATAGCCTGTTGGTTTCGCCCCTCCTGCATGCCGCTGTATTAAAGGCCAAGCCGTCTTTGGCAAACAACCCGGGAGAGTTGCGCGAACTTTTTCGTGAACAGTTCAAACGAGAGGAAGACGTAACCAACGACCAGATGGTAGACGCGATCAACGATGCTTTGTCAGTAGACGGGAAATTCCCCCTCACACTGGTCGTGCTTGACGAGGTGCAGCAGTACATTGGCACCACTGGAGATCGTGCCTACCAGGTGCAGGAGGCGGTTGAAACCTGCTGCAAACACTTCATGGGAAAACTTTTGTTTGTCGGAACGGGGCAGAGTGCGCTCTCAGGCACCGCCAGTCTCAGTCGTTTGATGGGCCGCTTCCAAATTCCCGTCCAGTTAAGTGACACTGATGTAGAGTCGGTTATCCGCAAAGTTATCTTGCAGAAGAAGGCTTCCGCCAAGCCTGCTGTGGAAAAACTACTGGAAGCCAACTTGGGAGAAATATCGCGGCACTTACGCGGGACCAAGATTGAATATACCCAGAGTGATGAGGCGGTAATGGTAGCTGATTATCCGGTACTACCTGTCCGGCGCCGCTTCTGGGAGCGCATTTTGCGAATTATTGATACTACGGGCACGGTGGCTCAGCTTAGAAGCCAACTCAAAGTGATACACGAAGCGGCTAAAGTCACGGCGGATCAGCCGCTTGGGCATGTCGTTTCCGGTGATTTCATCTATGGGCAACTGTCTACCAACCTATTACAAACGGCAGTTATTTCCAAGGAAGTCTATGAGACTATCGCCCGCCTGGCCCAGGGGACTGATGATGAGAAGTTGCAGTCGCGCATCTTGAGCCTGGTCTTTTTGATTGGCAAACTTCCCACTGAAGCGGTAGCCGATACGGGCATTCGCGCGACGGCGGACATCCTCGCAGATCTCCTGGTCGAGGACATCACGGCAGGTTCAGATGCGCTGCGCAAAAGGGTGCCAGCCCAACTCGAAGCTCTCGAAGGCTCCGGGATTGTGATGGCTCTGGATATTGCCAGTGGCAAGGAATACCGGTTACAGACACAAGAGAGTAGCCAGTGGCATGACACCTACCGGCAGCAAGAAGCCGAGATTGCAGGCAACCCGGTGCGAGTGGAGACGGAGCGCGACGATCTGCTGGCCATAAAAGCGCGCGGTGTCATCAGCGATCTGCGGCTATCGCAGGGCAATAGTAAACAGACGCGCAAGCTCACTACCAGTTTCGATCCAGAGCTCCCCTCTGAATCCCGCAAGCAACTCTATGCCTGGGTGCAAAATGGCTGGGCGTTGAACGAAAAAAACCTGATTGCCGATGCCAGGGCGGACGAAAACAAGAACGGTACCTTGTATGTATTTGTACCCGCCCGTAATCGGGACGAGATGCAGCAGGCAATCACCACCATTAAGGCAACGGAGGCTACCCTGAATATTCGGGGCGCGCCCAGCTCGATCGAGGGAAAGGACGCCCGTCAGGCCATGGAAACGCGTCTGGCGGCGGCAATTGGCACCCGTGAAACTCTGCTGGATGAGATTTTCCAGGGCGTACGAGTGTTCATTTCCGGCGGAGAAGAGATGGATGGCAATACCCTCAAAGACAAACTGCAGGTTGGCGCAAACAAGGCCCTAGAGCGAATTTTCAAGCAGTTTGATATTGCCGATGACGCGGGTTGGGGCAAAGTGGTGGACAAGGCGCGCCAGTCCGGCGGTGAGACCGCACTTACTGCCGTTAATCACAGGGACGATGCCGATAAGCACCCGGTATGTGCGCAAGTGATTAAATACATTGGCTCTGGCAAGAAAGGTAGTGATGTTAGGGAAAACTTCCAAGCCGCCCCATTTGGTTGGCCACAGGACACCATTGACGGCGCCTTGTACGCATTGCTCGCCAGTGGCCACCTGAAAGCGCGTAACGCGGCCAATAAGCCTATAGATGCCAAGGGTCTGGATCGAAAAAATCTTACGCAAACCCACTTCGAGGTTGAGAATGTCACGATTTCGCAAAGCCAGAAGATTGCCGTAAGAAAACTCCTGGTTGATACGCTGGGCGCTTGCCCACCCGGCGAAGAAGACGCCAAGATAAACGAGTTACTGCAATATGCACGCGATCTAGCGGAGAAGGCCGGTGGTGATGCCCCTCGACCGCAACGACCCGATCTTGCCCGTATAAACGAAATAGCGGGCGAGGCTGGGAACAGTCGTATGCTGAAAATGCATGAGTACAGGGAGGAGTTGCAGGGAGAATTCAGTAAGTGGCAAGAGCGTGCTGGGTTGATCGAGTCACGCATTCCCAACTGGTCACAGTTGAAGTCCTTAGTCGGTTTAAGTCGAGGTCTGTCATTTCACAATGAATTGGCGAAAGAAGTCGACGCAATAGAAAACGGCCGCAGGTTGCTTGATGAGCCGGACCCGGTGTCGGAGTTGGTTAATGATTGTGCCGACAATCTGCGTACAACAATCTTGCATCGCTTCGATCAGTACAAAGACACCTACACCCTGGCGCTTAATACTATTGAATCAGACTCCAATTGGTGCAAGCTAGACAGCGCAAAGCAACAGGAGCTAATGCAGAAGCGAAATGTCACCGTACCTGTTCAACCAAAACTAAGCAGTGCTGTTGACGTAATTGAATCTCTCGAGCAGTGTGCAATTGAGCAATGGACTGATCGAGCAGATGCTCTGAAAACCAAGTTTGAAAGCGCCAGGGAGGAAGCGGCAAAATTTTTGTTGCCCAAGGCGGTCAAGGCGCAGTTGCCAAACCGAACTCTGGAAGATGAAGCGGCGATAGAGCAATGGTTGGCAGATGCCGAAATCGAACTGCGGGCTAAGCTAAAAGAAGGTCCGGTCATTGTCTAAGCGTGCTATAGCAAGATTTCAGCTTCCCCACATCGGTATAGGTATCAAGGAATAGAGATTACGCATGCAGACAACACTACCTAAAGACCTCCGGCGCAAGTTAGAAGGAGCCATCGTCAAGGCTCGGGATATCGCCGAATCTGCTGCCCGCACTGAGTTGGACCGCCTAGCGGTTGGAGAAAAGACCGCAGCAAGCTATCTTTCCGATGAGCAACGGAAACTGCGGAACCGGCTGCGCGCACATGGCCGTCAACTAGGAGACCGGCGTAAACCTGACGGCGAGCAAGCCATAGAGCGTCTGGTAACAGAGGTTGCCTACGAGCACTGGCATCGCATGTTGTTTGCCCAGTTCCTCGCTGAGAATGACCTTCTTATTTATAAAGATGGCGTCACGCCACTGTCCATTCACGATTGTTTTGAATTAGCGGAAGAGGAAACAGGCGACCGAACTCAGGGCTGGCAATACGCTGCCCGGTTTGCGGGCAATATGCTGCCACAGATCTTTCGCGTGGACTCTCCAGTATTCGATCTGGAATTGGCACCCAATGATCAGAAGCAGTTGGAGCAGCTGCTGACTTCATTGGATCAAGAGACTTTTACCGCCTCCGATGCTCTGGGATGGGTCTATCAGTTCTGGCAGTCGAAGAAGAAGGGTGAGGTGAACTCGTCTGAGGTCAAGATAGGGGCGGATGAGCTGCCAGCTGTAACCCAGTTGTTTACCGAGCCATATATGGTCAGTTTCTTGCTGGATAATTCCCTGGGAGCCTGGTGGGCGGCACGGAGGTTGACAGAGCAGGATCTGGCAGCAACGACGAGTGAAGAGGAGCTGCGCAGCAAGGCTGCCATTGCTGGTGCATCATTGGAATACCTACGCTTTGTAAAGCAGGAAGACGATGGTGGAAATGAATGCTGGACCCCGGCGGCTGGAACCTTTGACGCCTGGCCAAAAAATTTGAGCGAACTGAAAACCCTCGACCCCTGCTGCGGCTCAGGGCACTTCCTGGTCGCCGCTTTCCTGATGCTGGTGCCCATGCGTATGGATGCTGACGGTCTATCTGCACGGGATGCCGTGGACGCTGTTCTCAGCGAGAACATCAATGGTCTGGAGCTGGATCAGCGCTGTGTAGAGTTGGCAGCATTTGCCCTGGCGCTTGCCGCCTGGAAATACCCAGGTTCGGGGGGTTATCGCGCCTTGCCGGAGCTGAATATGGCCTGCTCTGGTCTATCGGTCAGCGCCAAGAAGGATGAATGGATGGACCTTGCTGGT
>CAVOFA010000174.1:0-4458 GCA_963694865.1 Gammaproteobacteria bacterium
TTGGTTCGATCTGCCTGCCGGAGTAGAGATTGTCTCTGTTGATAAACTTACGTTTCACGGTTCGATTAACCGTTTGTTTCAATACGTTCTTGAGTCGGAATGTATTGAGACGTTGGCGTATGAGGCCTAGGGCCAGGGCAAGACCAAGAAGTAGATTTACGTCGTCACCATAAAACGAGACTGTACAATCCCTGCGCGTGTTCAAGCGCGAGCGGTTCCAGCCGGCAATACTCGCCTTCCAGCATAACCGGAACAACATTAAATTCCATGATCTACCTCAATAATTGATATTTGGCTCACCCGAGGGATAGTAGTGGCCGGCCAGAACCATGCCGGAATCCTCGGTACATTCCAGAGAATGCTCCTGCTCAGCGGGCAGGAAAATAATATCGCCAGTTTCCACGGGCGCTCGTCGGGTCTCGGTCCACATCATGCCGCAAGCACTGAGAATGATAATGGCTTCCTCATAGAGATGACGATGAGGCGCCGCCTTGGATTTAGGGACCTCCCCAATAAACTGGGATACCTCAGCGCTGCCGGTATCTTCGCCGATTAACACCTGGTAGAACCTATCTGCCATGCTATTGCGCTTGCTATCGTCGCAGCTGAAGGCACGCTCGGGATAGTCCTTTGCAAAGTTTTCCAATGGCGCCGCCAGAATCTCAGCTTCTGAATGGCCGGGACACACCGTGACGAGGAACGACAGCTCCTCGCCTGAATCGCAGCTAACCTCGAAGGACTCATCTGCTCGAATATGCACCCCAGACTGTGCTTCGATACCAAAGGGCCTGCCGGATATCCTGACCTCGCCACGGCCGGACATGCCAAATAGAACAACGTCCGAGCCCGGATAGCGGCGGGGTTCGCTGTTGCCGCCAGACATCCGTGCGTAGTACTGGCCAAGGTGTTTTGCATTGTCATCGCCGGTAATAAGAGGAGCCACCTGCAGGCCCCCTTCGGGCACCCAATTCAGACCGGCAGGTTTCTGTACGTAGCAATCACCATCCAACATCGCCCGGCCAGACGGATCGAATGCTACTTCCTCAGTCAGCGACAGCAGCTCTTTCAGCGGGCGATCATCGCCAGCATATTCTTCGGTCAGATCGTTGTGACTGCCATCGCACAAGGGCTGCCCCCGAGTGTGCTTGCATCCACAAAACAGGAGCGTACGCGATTCGGTTGCCTGGAAACGCAACGGTTTAAAATCGGTGCCTACATGTGACTTGTCACAAAAAGGCTGCGACTTGCTCAGGCCACAACTGCACCACAGGTACGTCTCGCCCTCATCCACATCTATGCGGTAAGGTTTGTATTGGGCTACTATGGGCTGATCCACGCGATTAACTCGTTATCTGCAATAAGAACAAGAATACTACAATGCAGCGACAACAATTCACCACAAATTTTATCGCACTACTGACCATGGCCGGCGCGCCATTGGCCTGACATTTATTTAGGAACCTACTTATGTGGAAACTTGCTGTTCGATTTTTTTGCACTATGTTTTTCGCCGCTGTGGCCACCTCCCAGGCAGCAACGCCGGATACCGGGCTATATTTTATTGTGCTGGTTAAGTCGTCCAACTATTCACAGAACCGCGATGGTGAGCTGACCCGCCTGAACTACCATTTCTTTTCCGAAGTGTTTCCACACAACCCTGACACACCGGTAACGGGCAGCCTCAGGCGTGATGGTGTGAGTTCTTCGGCGATGTTTTATGAAAAGCGCGAGAGCAACCACTATATTGAGGGCGGCCACTTCGATACCGTAGAAGAAGCCGACAAAACCCACCCCAATGGCCTTTACCGGCTGTCGGTCAAAACCGATAAAGTGCACATCGTAAATCAGCAACTGAACCTGGCCGGTGGCAGCGGCACAACCGAAATTCCCGAACCGATCACAATCCACCTATCCCAGGGAGGCAATGCAGTCGCCCCCGATAAACTTGACCCGGACCAGACTCTCACCGTCAGTTGGAGCGAGTACTCTAACGGGCGCGACGACCCACGCGGCATTGTTGACGACATGATTTTTGTCGTCATGCAGGATTGCACCGGCGCGCGCATCGTACATACCGGATTGCCCTTCAAGAGCCCCTACATGACTTGGAAGTCACAAGAAGTCACCGTAGATGCCAGCAAACTGAAACCCGGACATCCCTATTCGATTTTCGTGGAATTCCCGCACGTAGTGGACAGTCGCATGGCCGAGGGAGTCCCAATATTCAGCGCCTACGCCACCGCCACTTACCTCGACCTTGTCACTCTGGGAGAAGCACAAAGTAATGAGTGTCTTGATTCCATGCCGCCAATGGACACGGGGCAAACCGACCGATAAGAGCAAACACCATGATATTTTTCATACGATTGATAACCTTAACAGGGCTGCTGTTATTCACCGCAACACCCTCGCTGGCGGAGGGCAAAATGCCAGCCTTTTCCATTAAAGAAAACATCGTAATGCTGTACTACAAAGATCTGCCTGCTGTGGTGCCTTTTTACGAGGACACCTTGGGCCTGAAAAAAACCTTTAATCAGGACTGGTCAAAAATATATCAGCTCACTCCTACTTCCTTCGTTGGCTTGATCCAGGAAAGCGAAGGCAGCTTCCACAAAGCGCAACCCGACAATGCCGTAATGTTGAGCATCGTCACAGAGGAAGTAGACGCCTGGTACGCGCGTTTTAAGGCCGACAAGCGCACCACCTTCATCAAGCACATTTACAACAACGAACACGCACCGATCCGTGCCTTTCTGGTGAGAGATCCTGGCGGTTATACCGTGGAAGTGTTTCAGTGGTTGGAGGGAGATGATTAGAGTGTTTGTGTCGCTGGATCGCTCGCACGGGGGAGTTCAGCAACCTAATTCTGAGAATTCTGCTGGTGGCTGGGCGGAGTGACGGCCCTACGTGTTCCCCGCCACCGCGCTGGGGCCCAGTGCCAAGCCAAACAAATTGGTCATGAATAGCTGTAGTGCTGATACCTGTGCGCGCATTTGGTTTGGCGTTATCAGCTGCACCGCGGCGATGCACACGGCGAAATAGCTGTTCAGGAAGAAGACTATGGGTACCGCCGCCGACAGGGGTCGCGTGGCAGTTGGTGCCAGTGACCCAACGTTGATTATTCCAGTCCTTGCTCCAGCGATCGCTCTAAAGCTGCTCCAGAATAGCCGGGATATGTTTCTCCCCACCCAGTGCCATAAGGTGTATTCCCTGGCACATCGGGCTAATCGCGCGGATGATCTCCGCGGCAATGGTGGTGCTTTCAGCGACGATGTCTGTGGCTCCGGCGACGCGTTCGATCAGAGCATCAGGTATACAAATTCCGGGGATCTTGTCGTTCATATAGGTCGCCATTGCTACCGACTTAATGGGCAAAACACCGGCGAGAATGGCGATGTCGAGGTGGCTGATGCCCGCCATGAAAGTAGCGAAACCATCGGCGTCGTATATCGCCTGTGTCTGGAAAAATCGCGCTCCGGCCTCTACTTTGCTTTCCAGTCGGGCGATTTCCTTGCCCAGATCGTCGGCGCCGGGGTTCACGACCGCGCCAATATGGAAATCGCAGGACTTGTTGAGTGGGTTGTCCATTAAGTCTGTGCCGTTGTTAAGTTTGTGCGCTGCCAGAATCAACTCCTCGGTAGACAGGTCAAAAACCGGCTTGGCGTCGGGGTGATCACCCAGGTGCGGGGGGTCACCGCCCATGCACACCAGGTTTTTTACCCCTAACACCCATGCGCCGAGCATGTCGCCCTGTAACGCTATGCGATTGCGGTCGCGCGTGGTCATTTGCAATATGGGCTCCACACCGTGTTTCAGCAGGATACTGGCTGCAGCAAGTGGCGACAGGCTCATTTTGGAGGCGGCTGAATCGGTTAGGTTAAAGGCGTCTATATGACCGGATAGCAGGGCGGCAGTCGCCTCCAGGGCGCTGGTGTCCGTGCCCTTGGGTGGCGATAGTTCGCTGGTGATAACGAACTGTCCGGAGCGGAGTTTATCGGCGAGTGAACTCATCTGCTTGTCCATTGATGGGGTGTTACCTGTGATAGTAACGTTAATACCAGCGAGGATCAGCTAGCGCTTCGATTGAAAATTTCTAACCCTCCGGCGAAAATTATTCTGTTTTAAATGTTTTGTACAAGTACCTGTCACGATTTTATACTGTTGCCAGTCTAATACCCTGTTCTTACGCAGCCCGAGCTAGCCGAACTGCAGCCCACTTTAAACAGCGCCGTTTTGTGAGTACAGGTCAAATTAGATACGCTTTTCTAGAAACAGCCAAGCGCAAGTCTGCCGAGAAACTAGCTTTGAATATTATTTCGCGGGGAATTCGTCGCTACCGGCGAAATTTCATGGCTGGACCTTGTTAAGCTGGACCTTGTTAACAATGGTGCTTTGCTGACTGCACCTGGATCAGGTCGAAAAACGTATTTTAAATCACCATGATGTAAGCCCCATTAA
>CAVOFA010000175.1:0-4441 GCA_963694865.1 Gammaproteobacteria bacterium
GGGTTTCGTGTTCCGGTTTCTGGTTGCCTGGTTTGGATCATTTGCTGCTGCATTGCTCTGGCAACCCGTTCAAAACTACATCGCGCTGCTGCCTTACGGTGAAATACTTGATTTAAGCAATGCCAGTGCGAGGGATCTTCTGGACGGTTTGCTCAGTCGATCCTTCCCCCTGTTGCTGTTGTGGAGCGGTCTTTATTTTCTGATCAAGTACTATCGATTGTTGCAGGAAGAGAAGGAAAAGAGCCTGCGTTCGGAGGCGCTGGCGCATGAAGCACAGTTGTTAATGTTGCGCTATCAGCTTAACCCACACTTTCTGTTTAACACCTTGAATGCTATTTCTACGCTGGTACTTTCGAAGGCTACTGAGCAAGCCAATGAAATGATTACCAAGCTGAGCAAGTTTCTACGCTACTCACTGGATCATTCGCCGTTGGATAAAGTAAGTCTGGCGCATGAGTTGGAGACATCGCGGCTATACCTGGATATTGAAAAGGTGCGTTTCGCGGAAAGACTGATTCTGAATTGTGAAATTGAAAAAGACGTAGAGCAGGCTATGGTGCCCACTATGTTGTTGCAGCCAATTATCGAGAACTCTATCAAGCACGGAGTCTCCAAGTCTGAAGCGGGCGGAACCATTACCATTTCGGCAAAGCGTGTTGACGCTGAGTTGGTGTTAGAAGTGAAAGATGATGGTCCCGGTCTGGTTAATGGACAAGAGCCGGGAGCGGCGTTCGATTTGTCTGCAGGAGTGGGCGTGAGTAATATTAGAAATCGCCTGCAGGGCATATACGGTGATGCCCATAGTCTGACGTTTTCAAATGCACAGCCCAGTGGACTGGTTGTGAGAGTAATAATTCCCTATGACACAAAATGATCAGCAACAACTAACGGCGATCGTTGTCGATGATGAAGACCCGGCCCGACAAGGGTTGGAGCTGCGCCTGCAAGAATTTCCGCAGGTGTCCGTCGTGCAAAGCTGCAAGCACGGTCGGGAGGCGATTGCCGCCATTATCGAGCATGAGCCGGACATTGTGTTTCTCGATATATAGATGCCAGGTATGACCGGCTTCGAAATGATTCAGGCGCTGCAGGCGGATATTATGCCGATGGTAATATTCGTCACCGCCTATGACGCCTTCCCCGTAGATGCGTTCAAAATTCATGCTGTAGATTATTTGTTGAAACCCGTTGAGCAGGCACGACTGAAAGAAGCCATCGCCAAGGCGCAGCAGCAAAAATCTATAAGCGAGGAGAAGCATCGGTTGATGGATCTGGTGGTAAGTCTGACCGGCAAATCCCCTGCCGCCATTGGTGAGATGCTGGAAGCTGACGACGATGCGGCTGAGCACGCTGATCGCCTGGCGATCAAGGACGGCTCATCGATTACCTTTGTGCCGATTAAAGATATCGACTGGGTCGATGCGGCGGGAGACTACATGTGTGTCCATGTCGCGGGCGTAACTCACATCATGCGGACGACCATGAAAGAATTGGAATCCAAACTTGATCCATCGATCTTTCAGCGGGTGCACCGGTCAACCATTGTCAACTTGCGGCGGGTGGAGAAGGTATCCTCACACATCAATGGTGAGTTTCATCTGACGCTGAGTTGTGGTTCCTCGCTGAAAATGAGTCGATCTTATAAAGAGAAAGTGAAGCATTTTTTCTAGTCGCCGACGACCAGGTGCATGCAGCCACCCATGGCTGTGCTTACTTAGTGGCGCTCTAAAGCGCGATCCAGGAATTCAAGCCGATCCTGGCCCCAAAAAAGCTCGTTGTTATAGAGATAACTGGGGGCGCCAAAAACGCCCACTTTGACAGCCTCTTCGCTGTCGGCAGCCCTGGTTTGCAGGGTCTTATCTACATCAATTAGCAATTCTGTTGCGTCCAGCGCGTTTTCGGTGGCGATAGCCTGCAGGGTTTGTGTGTCACTGATATCCCTATCCTCCTCCCAGCAGGCGCGCAAGCAGGCTCCTGCCAAACGCAGCGCTGCGTCTGGTTTTTGCTGTTGCCGCAGTCGGATTAGCATCGCCGCCGCCAATTTATCGCTGACCGGAAAGTATTTTGGCTCCAGAGTCAGTGGCATATTAAGCTGGTCGCGCCAACGCTGCAGTTCCTGCATGCGATAAGCCTGGCGCTGGGGAGAGCGTTTAGGCAAAGGTATGCCGCCGGTGCTTGGGAATATGACGCCAAAATCGACAGGCCAGAGCCTAATCTCGGCCTGGTGTCGGTTGGCGATTTCCAGCAGGCGCTGGTGCCCAAGATAAGACCAGGGCGATATCAGGGAAAGATAGTAATTAATTGTCTTGTTCAAGGCGGTATCCAATAAGTGGTGTAGGGGGCTGGAACCCAGGAATTAGTTGTGAAGGTGATTAAGCGGTAATTCTGTGGTGTTGAGTACTTCCCGCAGCATGAAACTGGAATGCACGCCGGTCACCCCTTCAATTCGAGTGATCTTGTTGAGCAGGAATTCCTGGTAGCACTCCATGTCAGGCACCACGACCTTTAGTTGGTAATCGGCAGACTGACCTGTAATCAACAGGCATTCGATGACTTCGGGAAAGCTCCGCACTTTTGCCTCGAAAATTTCGAAGCGGTCGGGTGTGTGTCTATCCATACTGATTTGAATCAGCGCCGTCAATTTGAGATCGAGTTTAGAGGCGTTGAGCAGCGTTACCTGCTTGCTGATGATGCCTGCATCTTCGAGTTGCTTCACCCGCCGCGCGCAGGGGGAGGTTGAGAGCCCAATCTTGTCGGCCAGCTGCAGGTTGGTAATGCTGCCATCGCGCTGTAGCTCTTGCAAAATGCGCTTATTCAGTTTATCCAGTTGCATTGCCCGGGTCCATTAAAAGTGAAGGTTTCTTATCATATTCAATTTACTGGCATAAATACACAATTAAATAGTTAAAAATAGATAATATAGCTACAGTAAAGCGGTATTAGTAGAATATATGAGTAGAATAACCTCTAAATATCACCTATTCTGTGCACTCTCACGCAGAGTCCCGGGTCACAAGCCTGAAGACTGCTTTAGAAGCCTCAAGAGGGTTTGGAGAGATAGACACAGACCGGGCAGGGAAGCCGCAATCAGCAACTTAAAGGTTGTTTGAACTCAGTCGGGCCAGCGCCGCTAGCTGATTTCAACAATGAGTATTAATTAGAGGTTCGAACCGCCATGTTTGATCATGGAAAGTACACGCCATTCCAGGCTATCGATATTAAAGACAGAACCTGGCCAGATCAGCTTATTACCGGCGCACCCACCTGGTGCAGTGTCGATTTGCGTGATGGTAATCAAGCCTTGATCGAACCCATGTCGGTAGGCCAGAAGAAGAAAATGTTTGCACTGTTGGTAGATGTGGGTTTTAAGGAGATCGAAGTCGGTTTCCCCGCTGCCTCGCAGCCAGACTTCGATTTCGTCCGTGGGCTCATTAAAGAAGACAAGGTGCCCGCTGATGTCACTATCCAGGTGCTTACCCAGGCTCGCCCTGAGCTGATCCAGCGTAGTTTCGAGTCACTTAAAGGCGCCAGAAGAGCCATCATGCACGTGTACAACTCTACCTCTGTGGTGCAGCGTGAAAAAGTTTTCAAGACCGATAAAGCCGGCATCATTGCCATTGCCGTGGCAGGGGCCGAAGAAGTGAAACGCTGTGCGGCACTGGCACCGGAAACAGAGTGGGTTTTTCAATATTCTCCAGAAAGTTTTACCGGCACTGAAATAGATTTCGCGGTGGAAGTCTGCGATGCGGTTACTGCTGTGTGGAATCCTACACCGGACAATCCGGTTATTATCAACCTGCCCTCCACAGTGGAGATGGCAACCCCGAATATTTATGCCGACCAGATCGAAATGTTCTGCCGCAATATCCAACGCCGGGATGCGGTTATTGTCAGCCTGCACACGCACAACGACCGCAGCTGTGCGGTCGGCGCCGCCGAACTGGCGGTGATGGCCGGGGCGCAACGAGTCGAAGGCACCCTGCTGGGTAATGGTGAGCGCACCGGCAATATGGACATCGTGGTAATGGCGATGAATTTGTATAGTCAGGGTATTGATCCTCAGCTGGACCTGCGTGACATGGACAGGATCGTTTCGGTGGTAAGAGAGTGCACCCAGATCGATGTACACCCCCGACAGCCTTATTCCGGTGACCTGGTGTTCACAGCCTTTTCCGGATCACACCAGGATGCAATCAAGAAATGCCTGGATATCTATGAGGAGGGATCGCCCTGGGAGATTGCCTATCTGCCCATCGACCCTCGCGATATAGGCAGAAGCTACCAGGACGTTATTCGGGTTAATAGCCAGTCCGGCAAAGGCGGTGTCGCTTATGTGTTGGCCAACAAATTTGGTTTCGAATTGCCGCGCTGGCTACAGATAGAGTTTAGCCGGGTAGTGCAGGAAGTCACCGAGAAGAGCGGTCAGGAAATACATTCCGAT
>CAVOFA010000176.1:0-4372 GCA_963694865.1 Gammaproteobacteria bacterium
TGTTTTCCGCAATCGAGCCGTCAAATAATTCGATGTCCTGGGGCAGATAACCCAGGTAGGGCCCTAACTCGGCCCGGTCCCAGGCGGCAATATCGGCGCCATCAAGGCGCACCTTGCCAGTGTAAGCAGGCCAGATTCCTAGTAAAGCGCGGGCCAGACAGGATTTGCCAGACGCACTGGGGCCCACTATGCCGAGGGCCTCACCCGCCTGGAGGTCAAAAGTTACACCTCTGACCACCACGTTTTGTGAGCCGGGAGGGACGACTACCACCTGCTCCGCCGCCAGGTTACCTTGCGGCGCTGGTAAACTCATGGTGTCCGCTTTTTTCGGTATCAGCTGCAGCAACCGACCCAGGCGTTCGTACTGTGCCCGTGCCACTGAAAATCCCTTCCAGGTTCCCACCAACATATCTATGGGCGCCAGTGCCCGTCCCAACAACAGGGAACCGGCAATCATCAGGCCCGGTGAGATTTCCCCGCGCAGGGCTAATAGTGCCCCCATTCCAAGCAACAGGGATTGGGTGATCATACGGAAAGACTTGGATAGGGCGGTCAATGCGCCGCCGGTTCTGCTGGCATCGGCCTGCAATACCAGCACTTCATTGGAGACCTTTTCATGTCGCTCGCGCACATCATCCCCCATGCCCATAGCGGCAATGACTTCAGCGTTGCGCAGGCTGCCGTTTATCTGGCCGCTAACCTGACCGGCCAAGCTATTGGCATCTTTCATTCTTTTGCCAGTCAGTTTTTCATTGATGTAGGCCAATACCACCATGATGATGCCAGCGACAATCGCCGCCACCCCAAACCAAGGGTGAAATAGGAACATAACCGCTACATAAATGGGAAACCAGGGGGCATCAAAAAAGGCAAACAGGCCGGCGCCGGTAAGGAATTGGCGCAAACCGGTAAGGTCGCTATAGGCCTGGGAACCGCCCCCTGCTCCGCCGTTCATCAGCGAGTGCTTGAAGGTGGCTTCTGAAACGCGTTGGCGCAGGCTGGTCTCCATGCGATTGCTGGCACTGATCAGCAGCATAGAGCGGACCCACTCAAACCCCCCGGAGGCGGCTAGCAGGGCCACCATTAGCAGGGTCAACATGGCCAGAGTAGGCAGGCTGCCGCTGGAGACCACCCGGTCGTAAACCTGCAGCATATAAATGATTGGCACTAGCGCCAGTAGATTAATGGCGGCGCTGAATACGCCGGCATAGATGAAGTAGCGCTTCAGCTCCTTCAGGGCGCCTGCCAGTTCCGAATAGTCAGGTGAGCTAGTCTTATTATTCATAGGGCTGTTGTCTGTTCATAGTACCGAAAGCGAGTGTCAGTAAGTGGGGCGCGAGCGATCATTTTTCAACCCCAGCCAAAATTATCATCTGTGTAGCAGGCTTCTACACACCGAAGGGCCAAAGGCTCCAAAGCGATAGGGGTCGGCCCCTTGTGACACTGAGCACAAAACCTAAAGCTCCTTATCCCCCTCAGCCAATACTTTCAGCCGCAACAGGTCCGTAACCTGCAATACCGCAGGCCCATCACGTTTAACTATCTGCTGGTTTTGCAATTTCTGAAATACCCGGGTAACAGTTTCTCGGCTAACATTCAGCATAATAGCAATCTCCATATGGGTAGGGGGATTACTAATGCGCGAATTTTCAGGCGTTTTTTTATCACGATCAGGTACCAACAACCAAAGCTGACAACAAACCCGTTGCGCCACATTGGGTAAGCCCAGCAAAGAGCGCTGATAAGTCATCTGCCGTACCCGGGCAGCCAGCTTGGTACCAAGCATCGTAGCCACGCCGGAATTCTTGGCCATCATCACCCGCAGACTCTCCATCGGCATAAACACCACCACAGCAGGGGTTAGCGCAATCACATACTCAGGTTGTGGCCCCCGGTCAAACAGCCCCAACTCACCACAAAACCCCCCAGGCTCCACAAAATATAGCCCCACTTCCCGGCCATCGATGGTAAAATCAACCCCCTGCAGGCGCCCCTCAAATAGAAAGCAGATAGTCTCTTCCTGGGCCCCGGCGTTTAACACCACACCCCGGCGGGCAAATTTTTGTAGATTTGATTGCTGTGCCAATTGAGCCAGGTCGGCTTGGGACAGGGGCTGGAGTATAGGAAACGCGCTTAACAGCTCGGGAGTTACCAACATAGATCTTGAGTCCATCAGGGCGAGCCTGATCGTATCCCCCTTTATGTCATTTACAAAGAACAGCTAAACAAAGGCGGCCAGATACAAAGAATCACAGCGTTTCCAGCGGGTGAGCGAATAGTATAAGTGCTTGAAACCGAATAGCAAACAGGAGTATTTTGGCTTGATGTGATTCCAATCACGCGGCAGCAATAGTCTCTGGGGTATTTTTATTGCCCTAGAATTAGGTAAGGTGCGAATGGGCACGACAGGCATCTTCCCCGGTAAAGAAATGGTCATGAAGCCAACAAACAGTTGAGAGCCATGCTGACAAAGTTTTTCGTCAACCTTGCAGAAATCTTTAATCCCTTTAATGGGGGCAGAGGCTTAACTGCTATAGCTATAGTTGCCACCGCGGTGATGCTGAGCTCGTTCTCCAATCTGGCAAACGCAGCGGACCTCGAAGACGCAGCTGCCACCGCGAATGCTTTTGTCGGTGAGGTCAGCCTGGTGCTGGGCAAAGCCACTATACAAAAACCAGGACAATCCCCGCAACAGCTGCAGTTTGGGGCCCACATTCAAGTGAACGACCAGATAGTAACCGAGTCCAATGGCCATGTGCATATTCGGTTTATCGACCAGGCCCTGGTAAGCGTGCGCCCCGGTAGCAGCCTGCTTATCGAGCGATATGATTTCAACCCAAAGCGTCCGGAGCTATCCGCCGTTAAATTTAATTTGATCGAGGGCGTCACCCGGGCAATTTCCGGTGAGGCCGCCAAAGCCGCCCGCGACCGCTTTCGGTTGAATACACCCATCGCGGCTATCGGTGTGCGTGGCACAGATTTTGTGGTCAGCGCTAGTAGTCAATCAGTACGCGCGCTGGTCAATGAAGGGGCTATTATAATGACGCCCTTTTCCAGTGAATGTACCCCCGACTCCTTAGGCCCCTGCGCTATCAATGGCGTGGAATTGGCTAGTGATTCATTACAGATTATCGAGTTGGATCGCACGGGTACAGAGCCCAGGCTGCTGCCTGCACCCCATGAAATAGACCCGGCACTGATGCTCCAGGAAGTTCAGCTTGTGGTTGGCAGCGCTGAAAACAGCGCGGACGAAAGAACGGTTAGCAACGAGGTTTATCTGGAGAGCGTGACAACCGTGCAGGTAAGCGCCGAGATAGCTAGCATTGCAGAGCAGGCAGCATTGCTGGTGGTTGCGCCAGAATCCGAACCTGTCATACCTACAGCCTCTGATTTCACGCCTGACGTTAAGGTAACAGAAGGAGTGTTAAAAGAAAGACAACTGGTCTGGGGGCGTTTTGGTAGTGGCCTAGGTGAACAGGAACGCATCACAATACCAATGGAGCAAGCCATAGCCGGGCGCGGTGTAACAATAGGCAACTTTGATTACCTTCTATATCGCACTGAAAATGGTGTCAAAGAGGTGGATAAGGGGCTGGGTGCAGTAAGTTTTGCGCTTGACAGCGCGCAGGCTTTCTACCATTCAGAAAGCGGCGTTGTTGCCATGCAGGTCGATGGCGGTAATCTGGATATCGACTTCGAGCTTAACCGCTTCGCAACCGAGCTGAACCTTAATCACAGTGTTACCGGCGGCGTAGACTTTGTTGCCAGTGGCAACTTGTTCAATGGTGGTTATTTCCACAGCCGCAACGACACCCAGCGCATTGCTGGTGCTGTCAGTCTTGATGGCACTGAGGCCGGCTACTTCTTCGAGCGCGAGGTGCTGGAGGGCAATATTAAGGGGCTGACCCTTTGGAATGGCCAATAACCATGTTATTTCTCTCACACATTAATGAGCGCCTGAATCCACTGACCTACGCCCTCGGCCTAGTGCCGGGCAGTGGCCGTTTGTTGATGCTGGCGCTGGCCGGCGTGATAAGCCTGCTCCTCATCCTGGTATTGGGTGGTAGCCTGGCAACTCTGGAAGAACGGCTTGGCGATTTAGGTTGGACGCTTAATGCCGAAGATGCCCCAGAGGAGCGTATCACCGTGGTGGCAATCGACGAAAAAAGCCTGGCCGAAGTTGGCCCCTGGCCCTGGTCACGGCAGGTGATGGCCAACCTGGTCAGTGCCATCGATCAGGCAGGCGCTCAACTGCAATTGCACGACATAGTCTATGCTGAGGCCAGGCCAGGTGACGATGCGTTTCTCGCGGCACTGCAGTCTGCCCGAGGCGCCGTGTTGGCGCAGGTGCCAGCACTACAATCAGATCAAA
>CAVOFA010000177.1:0-4365 GCA_963694865.1 Gammaproteobacteria bacterium
ATACTATCTAGCAATGGCAATGCTAAGGCTGCGCCGGCTCCTCGGAGCATAGCGCGTCGAGATATGGCTTTCTTGGTGATGATCATGAACCTGACCTCCGCATACGAAATGGGGCACTTTGTACAATACCTACGATAATAGACGACCAGCCGTAGTTGTCCACCTCTGCGGCCCGAGTAATTGACCGAACAGTTGGCTTATCGAAATGCTGAGGGCCACGCCCTATGGCGTATCCCAGTAATTTTTCAGTGACGGTTCCGACAAACTCTTCCCCGCGGGAAAGTAGTAAGGAGCGCAATCCACCCAGCCCATAGAAAGCCTGACCACTGGGTAATTGACCTGAGGCATCGATTGCTAATCCGGCTTCGCCAGTAAGGCGCCAACGGCCAATAGCATCATAGTTTTCCAGAGCCAGACCCAAGGGATCCATTGGGGCATGACAGACAGAGCAATTGGGGTCTTCACGATGTTGCAACATGCGGTCACGAATGGTTGCTGGTTGTCCATCGGCACCAGTTTCTGGCAAATCTGGTACGTCGGGTGGGGGTGGAGGCGGCGGTGTACCTAGAATATTAGTTAGAACCCACTTACCGCGAAGAACTGGTGAGGTTCGATTTGCATAGGAAGTTGCAGTCAGCAGACTGCCTTGACCCAAGATTCCACCTCGTTGTTCCACAAGATCATCCGATAAATTGACCCGGCGAAAGTGGCTGCCGTAAACTCCCTCTATGCCATAGTGTTTCGCGAGTCGCTCATTTACGTAGGTATAGTCCGCTCCTATCAAATCTAACAAACTTCGGTCCTCGCGAATCATACTTTCAAAGAATAGCTCACTTTCCTGGCGGAAAGCGCCTCGTAGATTCTCATCGAATTCAGGAAACTCAACAGCATCGGGAACGATTGAGGGCAGGTTGCGTAAATACAGCCACTGTGAGGCGAAGTTTTTCACCAAAGCATTTGAACGTGAGTCTGCTAACATCCGCCGAGTATGTTGTTCCAGCACATCAGGGTTCTGAATCGAGCCATCTTCCGCCGCTGCTAACAATTCGTCGTCGGGGATACTACTCCACAGAAAGAATGAAAGTCGTGATGCTAACTCGAGATCACTTAACGAATAATTTGTATCAGCAGCAATGTTTATTGGGTCACGTTCAACACGGAATAGAAAATCCGGTGAAATTAACAATCGCTCAAGTGCGAATTGAATGCCAGCATCGAATGATTGACTGCCATCTGCGCGGCCGGCACGATAGAAATCCATTAATATTTCAAGGTCACTATTAGTAATCGGGCGGCGATATGCTTGCCTTGCTAGAGATGAGAGAATCTCGCTCGCGCAGATCATCTCATTCGCTGAATTACCGAGTTGTGGCTGACAACTAAATATAGCGCGTCGAGCTAGCGTATCTCCGGGGCCTGTTGCTTCGTAGGGTCCGGTAATCTGAACTTCCTCAATGGCTGCGTCGCCATCACGCATCTCATTTACTGCTGCTGCGAATACAGACTGTGGTGGTTGCAGTACGCCTTCTGGTTCTGTGAATTTTCGAACAAAGGAGACTCCTAAAACATGACGCCCGGCGGCGGCATTGAAGCGGAGGCGTAAATTGGAATCAGCGAAGAGCATGTACTCTTCCCACTCGCGGTCTCCGAATTGATTGCCACCATAGCTGGCTGGAGCTTGCAGAACATCAGGCTCTTCTCCGCCAATGGTGAAAGTTTGCACTAGAGCTCCGTCGAACCGAACTTCTAGCTCATGAGCTGAGCCCATGCCTCGAATATAATTCACGTAGTTACGGTGCAGGCGAATGGACAAGTCGTATTCACCAGCCACTGGGAAGTAATGCTGAATGCCGATACCACCTCTTGACCCAAAGGGTAGGTCGTCGCCCATGCGATCATTTTGATTGAGTAAAATTGGAACTGCATAGGTATCAGACACAGGGCTGAGAGGCTCTTCGCCTACGGCTAGCCTAGCTGTCTTCCTAGCCGCTGAAAGATAGCGCTCCATCAATGCCGGTGAGATGGTTAACACATCGGCCATATTGTCAAAGCCATTCTGGTCGATATTGTCTGCAGGCAGCAGAGCCTCTACATTAACATCTAAGGCTAAAAGGTCGCGAACGGCATTGGCATATTCGGCACGGTTGAGTCTATGGAAGGCTTCAGTGCGGCCGGGATTCAGGTTTTCTGCTGCATGATTATCGATCTCTTTTTCCAGCCAAGATACCGATGCGCTATATACCGCTTCACTAGGCCGTGGCATTTCTACGGGCGGCATTCGACGAGTTCGTAACTGCGCAAGAATTCTCTCGGGAGCTGAACCATGTTCTTCAATTTGTGTTATGTCTATGTTCTGGAATGACAAGTTTGCTTGGCTGAGCGCGTCATTGTGACAGGCAATACAATATTGATTAAGAGTGGCTTGAAGCAATTCGCCGCTTGCTTCAGGACTTTCTTGGGCTGAAATTGAATTTATCTGAGAAGAGAAGACAAGTGTCAGAACGAAAATGATAGCAACGAAAGCTAAACTAACTTTGCAAATCAAGGTCGGAAGCTGTGGCTGCTGCGAACTGGATTTAAAATTGTTGTTTTTTATAGAGATTGGAGCCGTGCTGGTCATAGTTTGTAAGCCGCTTCTTTATTTTAGTTATGGTGATTAATTCAATATCTGAGCATAGTGCTGGAAATTTCCGCAAGATCTGACTTCCAGGCCAGATTAAAAAAAATAGCTTAAGCTAAACTGCCATTGCTTGCGCTAAGTGTCAATTTTGCTATGTAGACTTTTCAAATGTGCCTAGGACTCAATTTCAAGCTTTTGGGCCTACTTTAACTCTGGCTTGTAACTACCATGCCTAATGTCATACGATTAATACTTATGATTATCGCAAAATTAAGAAAGTCACTGTCTGTAATTCTCTCCGGTCTCGGGGCTGCAACTACATCCATGCTAAAAAGAACCATTAGTACGTGTTTTCTGTTCTTTCTCACCACAATGGTTGCTTTCGCACAATCGTCGCTAACTCCATTGATTGAGGCAATAAAAGCAGCAGATTTGAATACTGCTCGACAGCTTTTAACCAGCGGTGTCGATGTTCAAGAAACTCAGGGAGATGGAGCTACAGCACTGCATTGGGCTGTCCATAGAAACAATCAAGACGCAGTGAATTTGTTATTAGCTGCAGGCATTGATGTAAACGTTAGCAACGAACTTGGCGCTACTGCACTTTGGTTGGCTTCTATAAACGGTGATGCTGGGATGATTGAGTTACTGCTCACAGCAGGAGCCAATCCCAATTTGTCCCTAAAGCGCGGCGAAACACCCTTAATGACTGCAGCTCGTTCTGGAAATGTGAATGCGGTCCTGCTTTTGCTAGAGAACGGTGCGGATATTGATCGTGCAGAAACCGAACATGGGCAGACGGCATTAATGTGGGCAACTGCTCAACGTCATGCAGGAGTTGTTAGGATTTTGCTAGATAATGGTGCAGATTTAACCGCTCGATCAAAGGTTTGGTATCAATTAGAAAATACTGCTGGCAATACTAATACCAGTGGAAATTTTCGTATGGCCCATGGAGGATCCACCCCGTTTATGTTTGCGGCACGCTCTGGGGATATAGCGACTTCCCAGGCGTTATTGGACGCAGGTGCTAATGTCAATGACACAGAAGCATCCAAGGCCAGTGCGCTAGTGGTTGCCGCTCACAGTGGTCATGAGGAGCTTGCTCTATTCTTGTTAAAGTCAGGAGCAAATCCTAATTTGGCTGCTGCGGGTTATGCTCCAATACATGCTGCAGTGCTAAGAAGTCAGTTTGAGTTAGTAGAACAATTGCTGGAGAAGGGTGCTGATATAAACGCCAAAGTTGCACACGGCACATCCGGCCGCCGGTTCAGTGCCGATTATAGTGTTCGTTCTCAGCTGATTGGCATGAATGCCTTTTGGATGGCAGCGAAGTATGGAGAGGTTAAAATTGTCCAGCTTTTGCTTGATAGAGGCGCTGATCCGTTTTTTGTGAGCGAAGCAGGGGTCACTACGTTACAGGTTGCGATGGGAAATTCCGGCTCATCTTTGGATCACCGTCGCGATAGAATTGGCAATGCAGCGCCTGATCTTTATGCGGAAGAACAGCGCACTCTGGCTCTAGCCAAAATTCTTATCGATCGTGGCATTGATGTGAATGCTGCTGACGATCGAGGCCAGACAGCTATGCACCATGCTGTACTAAAAAACTTTCCGGTAGTGGTGCAATATCTCGCGCTGCGCGGCGCGGATATTGCAGTTGTCAACGGACGGGAACAGACTCCTCTTGTATTGGCAGAAACGGTGCAGACTATTCCTGGGACCAATGGCCTAAGAGGGACTCG
>CAVOFA010000178.1:0-4335 GCA_963694865.1 Gammaproteobacteria bacterium
TCCTTGGCGCGCTCCAGGTCCGGCTCAACATCTTCATCTTCAGGCGTCATAAGCTCCTGAATGCTGGTGATAGCTCGCATAACCCGGGGTCCCAGAGTGCCTGCAGTTCTCGCCGATGGTGGCGCTCTTTGCTCCTCTCCAGCCAATGCAATTTGTGCTGACCACATCGGCATAGCAAGTACAGATATCAGAAATCCCAGCTTAAGTATTTTGCTTAATATCATTAGGTTTAATCCTCAAGCACGTAGGTAAACAGATACTGCACGCCTGGCACATCTATACCGACACCATCCACAACACGGGGTTGGAATTTGAAGCGTGCTGCCGCTCGTTGTGACGAGCGATTGAAAACATTCGGAGGCTCTGCGTCAACTACTTCGATACTGTCCTCGTCCACGTTGCCCATCCCGTCCACAGTAAAACTTACTAGGCACCAACCAGTAATGCCGCGCTGGGCAGCTCGATTTGGATACTGCGGTGCAATCGCCACCAGAGGCAGAAAATCGCCGTCGGTGGCAGATATTGAAGCATTGCTAAGCTCGAGCCCGCTATCCAGATCCAGAGAAACCCGCTCGATGTTGAGCGAAGGGCCGTCAGACAGCGTTATCTGTTTATCCGGGGTATCAGGGGTCTCGTCCGCTACTTCTGCAATTGGCTCCGGTTTATCCATTTCCTCGATAACTTCCAGAGCAATCTCCGGCATAGTTGCATCGACAATTTTGACAACAGATATCCGTTCATCGAATTGGTCGCCAGTGGCTATCAATGCCTGCATGAAATAGAACAGCCCCAGCGTAATTCCGCCTGCCATAACCATGGATAGGGCCCATCTAATTAGAATCATAGCCTATGCCTCCGCTGCAATTGAAACGTCGTCAATATTTGCTTCTCTGGCTGCTTCCAGAATCAGCATCACCCGCTCATTAGTCGCATTTCGGTCAGCCTGAATGACCAGGGATGAATTTGGAGCATCAGCAAGCCGTAACTCGAATCGGGTGCGGATAAAGCGGGGATCGATCTGATCGCCGTCCATCCAGATATCGCCCGCCGGACCTATCGCAATCAAGATGAGGTCGCCCGAGGTGTCATCCACAAGCGAAGCTTCCGGCCTGCTCACTTCGATGCCCGCCTCTGTCACAAATACCGACGTCACGATAAAGAAGATCAATAGAATGAATACCACATCGAGCATTGGAGTGAGATCTATCTCACCCGCTTCTTCGGCAGCCGCCTTTTTAATCAAAACTGATTGCATTGTTTTTGTACCCTAAGTAAAACTTACACTCAATGGCTAACCATTCACCGGCTCGCGCAATTTAACTGCTGAGGGGCAAGTGGTCTTCCAAAAGTTCTAAATCACGGTTAGTTTTCGCCTTCAAATAGTTGGATGCGAAAATTCCGGAAATTGCGCCAACCATACCAGCCATAGTCGGTATGGTGGCCTTGGATACACCACCAGCCATGGATTTAGCATCGCCACCGCCGGTCACTGCCATGATGAAGAACACCTCGATCATACCGGTAACCGTACCTATCAATCCCAGTAAGGGACAAATAGTTACCAGCACTTCGATAATCGGCAGTGTGCTTCTCACGTCCAGCGATATTTTGGAGATCATCATGGTGCGGATCTGATGCGCGCTCCAGGACTTGGTGTCCGTGCGTGCATTCCACGCCGCCAATGTGTTCTTCACATTGGCGGCGTGGGTAGTATTGATAAACCAGATTCGTTCGAAGATTAGCGACCACTTGACGAGCAGGAGCCAGGCAATAATCCACAGCACCGGCCCTCCTCGTATCATGAAGATGTTAATCGAATCGAGCATGTCCAGAAACGTAAAATACATAATTGCTTCCTCTGGAATTCCCGCTTAACCCGCTGCCATTCGTTCGGCTTTCGCGGCTATCATGCCCGTGGCCTGCTCTTCCAGAATATGGATGATAGTGTCACTTCGGCTCTTAACCACGGTGTGCATAAAGATTGTAGGAATCGCCACGACGATACCCAATACCGTAGTCATCAAGGCGGAAGAAATACCTCCTGCCATAATGGTCGGGTCGCCCGCTCCGTATACAGTAATCTGCTGGAACACCACGATCATACCGGTAACAGTACCGAGCAGTCCGCCCAGTGGTGCGATGGTTGCGATCATCTTGATTAAAGTCAGCAAGCTCTCCAATGGCGGTGTTTCGTGCAGGATAGCCTCTCCGAGCTTTAATTCGAGAGTTTCTGTATCTGCGTTGGGGTTTGACTCCGCAACCATTAACACTCTACCCAGCGGATTATTCTTCATGGCTTTGTCTTTCTTTAACTGCGAGCGCACCTTGATAGAAACTAGGGTCAGAATCAGCAAGCGGTAGAAGCCCAACAGAATACCAATCACACCAACGACAATGATGATGTTACCGATTACTCCGGCGTTAGCCCTAACTTGCTCTTCCGCGCTGGGGAAATTCACCAGATTCGCCATTACCTGCCCGCCAACACCACCCGTTGGGTCAATGCCTACCTTAATTAATCCAGAGCTAGCGCTTTCCAGTGCGACCGCTGACGCGACCACGCCGGCATTCGGTTGCTTGGGTAGCACCTGCAGATGGCCAATTGCACCGGAGTAACTCAGGTAATCGCCATCAGACATAGCCTGGAAAGATCCTACGCGGGTGATACGACGATTAGCCGTCTCACCGCTGGGCAATGTGACATCGGCGTTATAACTAACAACCCTGGCCGACTCTGTCATTTCCTGCTGCATGAAAAACCAGAAGCGTTCTATTTCAGCGATTTCCAATTGATTAATTGTACTACCCGCTTTCTCAATGAAGCTTTCGATAGCTGCGCTGCGACCGGAATACTGAGCACTAATCAGTGAGTTCTGGAAAGTGCTGAGAAAGTCTCCAGCAACACCTTGCAGCGTGCCAAATAATTCATTTAGGTCACCGCGACGATCCCGTAGGGTTTCGCGCTTGTCCCGAATGATGACCTCGTTGGCTTCAAAATTATCACTGAGCTGCGTTTGCGTTTGCTCTTGTTCAACGACTCGAGACTCCGAGGTATCAAGAATCTCTTGCTGTCGAGTCGCATTTTGCTCAAAATTCTGCAGCCTTTGACGATAATCTTCAGTTTCGGCGACGCGATCACCTTCTACTAAATCCAGTAAGTCACTCAGATTGTTCGCTTGCTGCGCCATCAATTGCGTCGAAGACACAAATAGCAGCCCGGCAACTGCCAGGCTCGTAGTTTTAATTAATGTGTTCATTGTGCTGCCTCCGGAGCCATAATTGGCAGATCAATAATTCTTGCTGAGTCCAACTGGGATGCGACGCGAATCGCAGCCTGTGCCGCAGTTCTGTATTCGCCGGCAGGGAGCTCAACCCAGGCGCGGGCGCTATTGTCCCAGGCCCCGGTGGATTGGCGATCGACAGTCTGATACATCAACGTAATACGACCGATGCGGGCAATATTAACGTCACGTTCGACACCGCCCAGAGTGATGCTGTCCGAATAGGTTTCGATGGTCCGGCCGTAGGAAGACTCGGTTTGATACATCACCAGAACCTGTCTGAATTTTTCTGCGATAGACACATCCGGGTTGTCAATGGCAGCTCTGGCGAAGGCAATCCTCGCGGCTCTCTCACTGACGTGGAAGGGGTAATCCAATTCGATAAACTGCTCGATACTCGAGAGCATCTTTTCCATCAACAGTGGAATCTCTCGCGTCACGACTTCTACATTCGCAATTGACACATCCAGAGCAGCAATATTCTCTTCCTGAATCGATATCGTCTTCCTGTAACCGGCATTCAACACCAGCATCGCTTCCAGCGCATCGTTGGAGCGCTTGAATGCTTCGAACGTTGAACTGGTGGAATTTGCCAGGCGATTGATTTCTACCTGAGTTTCGGCAGAAGCGCTGTATTTCTGTCCAATGACATCCATTGCCTGGTCCAGAAGACTGCTGTCTATAATTATCTCGGCAGCCTGTGCAACACTCAGGGTGCAGGACATGAGAAATGCTAGTGCAAACTTGCTCATGCTAGTAATTCGACGGTTATCCATGTGCCATCCTATAGTTATGGTAGATAGTTCTTTAAATTCGGCGTTTCCGACCAAATTTTCGAACCAGACTATCACACTACATTGAAATTTAAGAACCTTTTTAGAGGAGAACATGGTCATTGAAGAACAGATTGGGAGTTTATCAATAAAATGGGCTGGAGCAACTCTACCAACCCGTTATTTCGCTCAGACCACTGCCAATATCGGCGAGACTTCTAACAGTTTTCACCCCGGCATCCTGCAGTGCACTGAATTTTTCTTCCGCGGTGCCCTTGCCG
>CAVOFA010000179.1:0-4301 GCA_963694865.1 Gammaproteobacteria bacterium
GTGGCGCGACAACGTCAAAATCGCTGGTGAGTCTGAACGCCATAGTGGCGGCAACATTATCTATTTTGCCCCAGGACTCAGCCTGAGCAATGACAAGATTTTTATCAATGCCTCTATTAGTAAGGCGGTGGACAACCTGAACGGCATTCAGAGCGAACCCGAGACCCGAGACCAGGTTCGTGGTTGATTTTGGTTGGTCCCTGTAAGTGCGCCCACGCAAGAAATAGAGACTCGCAGTTCGTTAATACCGGTAGCGTGGTCTTGTAAGTTAGTCAATTACCAGATTTCTTATAATTGCGCGTAGGTCCGTAACCCCACGCCTGAACGCCTCCACCGGCACGCGCTCGTCATTGCCATGCACCCCGGAAGGATCACCGCGTTCTGTGATGATTGGACTAAATCCATAGCTTACAATGCCGAGGTCTCTGGTGAAATGACTGTCGGTGAATCCGGTGCTAACCGATGGTAGCACTCGCGAGCCAGGATGCATCTCCCGGGTAACATTGACGATAGACTGGTACAGGCTTGAATCGGTGGATGATACTGCCGGCGTGAAGGCCATGATGACCTCAACATCGACACCTGCTGTTGCCACCATAGTTCTTATTTTTTCGATAAACTCCTCGGCCGGTCGATCTGGCAAGATGCGGCAGTCGAGTTCTGCCCAGGCTTCGGGAGGAATTACATTTATCTTGTTCGATGCACCCATGCGAGTCATCGAACAGGTGTCACGAGTGAGGGCATGATGCCCGGAGGAGTATTCCTGAAACACCTGCAGGAAGCCTGGCACCTCAATGGCAGCGGCTATATTGGCGTAGACTTCGGCCCACTCGTTGTCCATGGCCAGGGACAAGCCTTCAAAATACGCTGCGACCGGCGGAATGATTCGGGCCGGAAACGGATTCCCCCTGATTCTGTTCAACGCCTCGACGATGCGGGTCACCGAGCTCGTGGTGCGTGGAGACGAACCGTGTCCTGGGATATCCACTGCTGTGAGACGCAGCCATACCGGCACCTTCTGAGTGATCTCAACTCCAAACACGACCTGGTCTCCCATTCTGCTACCAGCTCCGCCTTCATTGATAAGCAAACCTGCGCCGGCAAATATTTCCGGCCGATTGTCCACCAACCAGCCAGCGCCGAAGGCACCTCCTGCCTCCTCATCGGCGCTAGCCACAAAAACTACGTCCCGATTCAGGGCCAACCCGGCCCGGTGCAAACTGACAAAGGTCGCCAACTGGGAGATGCCAGTACCTTTCATGTCCCTGGCTCCACGCCCCCAGATGTAACCGTCCCTGACTTCTCCGGAAAGCGGATCGGTGCTCCAGAATTCCCGGTCGGCAGGAACCACGTCGGTGTGTTGTAACAGGATTAGGCCCGGCTCGTTGCCACCCTCCAAACGCGCCCAGATGTTACCTCGCCCCGGCGCACTCTCAACAGTTTCATAAGCAATACCTTCCGCCTCGAAGATTGCCGCATAGAAATCGGCGGCGCGGGATTCATTCCCGGGCGGATTGATAGTATCCACCTGTATAAATTCCTGTAACCAGGCAACCGCCTCATCTTCTATCGATTGCGCGGTCACCTGGCCCGCAAGGAAAAAGCCGATAGCGCCAATCAATCCTTGCCTGAGCATTCGTTTCTTGCTTTGCATTAGTCCGTGTCTCCCGTACCCGTGTCGCGTTAAGGCGTTCAATGCGAATTATTACTGCTATTCATTGCTGTTATTTCGATCGTAGATTTCTGCACTGCCTGCGATCTTAGTCCAGTACCACTGGCAGCTTACCCGGCGCACCCCACTCAGCCCACGAGCCATCGTAGACAGCGAGTTTTTCATAGCCAGCCAGCTGCGCCGCCAGAGTGAGAATACAGGCAGTGATACCAGAGCCACAACTGGTGATTAGTTTCTTGTCGGCACTGGCAAGCCCGGTAAATATTTCTTCTAACTCTGGCACAGCTTTCATGACACCACCATCCAGGACTTCAGGAAATGGCAGGCTTAGCGCATTCGGCATATGGCCACTTCTGATGCCTGGCCTCGGCTCGGGAGCCGTGCCATTGAAGCGCCCTGCCGATCTCGCGTCAAGGATGCTGCAGCTGGAATCATCCAATGCCGCCAGCACCACTTCAAAGTCGCAGAACAAATCCGCCTGCAAGCTGGCCACAAAATCCCCTGCTTGAAATTCAGTGTCCAGTTTTTCGACTGTCGGCAAAGCGGCATCGACCCACGCTGGCAACCCACCGTCTAACACTGCCACCTGTGTGTGCCCCATCGCCCTCAACATCCACCAGGCCCGGGGACTGGCATAGATTCCAACATCGTCATAAACAACGATGACGCTGCCCCGATTTATACCCAACTGGCGCGCCGCGTGCTGGAATAATTCGACATCCGGCAGCATGTGTGGCAACGAAGAGTTGGGCCTGCAGATTTCCTTGTCATAATCGAAGCGACGAGCCCCGGAAATGGCCCGGAAGTTCTCTGCGTTATTAATAGAGATATAATCTGGCACAACCGGCGGCACAGACGCGTCGAGTACCAGCAAATTTTCCGCGCCCAGATGCTGGCTCAACCAGTCGATGGTTACAATTGAAGAAGTGAGCTCGGGCATAGCTAAGGTATCCGATTTTTGATCGAGGGGATTATTGGTTTCGTAATGCCGCTGTCAGCCTAAAGCTGCAACACAAATTCACGCAGTTTTGTTTTTACTTTTTCGGTGTTTTCCGGGCCAATTCGAACCAATTGCTTGTGTACGTTCTGCAGGTTTTCAATACTGGCGTCCGCGTACAGAAACATAACCGAAGGCTTAACCAACTGGTAAGGGCCTTCGACATAGGCAGTACGCAGGATAACGTTTACGGCAGAGCGCAGAGTGTCATCGAAATTAACATTTCTGAAACCAATTTCGGCATAGGCTTGCTGAAACAATGGCGATAGCACCCGATAGAGGCTTACCGCCTGATCGGTGTCGAGGGCGACAAAAGTGTCAATAATCTGGTCAAATCTGGCGTGGGCACTGGCATCCATCACGAAAAGGTTTTCATCGATATTTTGAACCGGCATCTCCTGACCCATACCGCGGTATGGCAAGCCGGTCTGGGGATATTCGCCCCGGCTGATGTTGTCCATCAGCACTACAAATTTGCGCACCAATTGATCGCTGGCTAACAGGCGAATTACGGCAACACCGTTCTGGAAGGCACGCAGGCCTTCGAATACAAAACCATCACTGTCATTGAGACTGGGCAATTGCACCACCGGACTGTCCGGCTCCTCGTTTACTGGCTCTGGCTCAACCACTTCCACCGGCAGGGCCGCTACAACTGGCTCCGCCGCGGCCACAGGAGGAGGCTCAGGCTCGGGCTGCAACTGAATTGCAGGCAGTGCTGATGGCGGCGGCTCGGCCACGATAGGCTGCGAGCCAGGTGGAGAAATAATAACCGTCGTGGTTCCAGCCGGCGCCTCAAAGGTGAGGGCCGTATAAACCAGATAAAGTAGTGTTGATACTGCTATGCCCGCTATAGCCCAGAGGCCAAATCTTGACATGTATTCGCTCCCTTCACACCGTGTAAAGGGCATTCTGGCACAGCACTTCAACCGCTACAACACGACCGTCACTACCGCCTGAATCTGGCCAGAAATGACCATTTTTTAGACAGGTTCCAAAGCATGGCTCCGACCCTGAGATATTCCCACAATTAAATTGATACATCTGCTGGGTTTCATCATATCTGTACATGGCTTATAAAAAATCAGCAGTTGAAAAGGACATTGATTCCGACAGGAGATTAGGAAGGGGTATTGTTTTGTAGTGACTAGCGCCCAAGGATGGCCCACTGGAACGGAAAAACAGTAGCCCTTGCCAAGCCCCGATACACGCATCAACCCTTACAAGGATAATTGAGTTTTCGTGCGGAAGTCAGAGCCGGGGCCGGAGCAACTGTCCCGACACCGCGGCTACTGTCAATCTGTCTTAGAGCTTGGGGAAACCCAATTCATCCATAGTTCGGGTCAAGTCCTTGCCCGCCGTTGCCGGGTTGGTGTCCTTGTCGATCTTAAGAATCGTACCGTCTGCACCTATGTAATAAGTCCAGCGATAGGCAACACCTACATCCCTGAGGACTCCAAAAGCACCTGTCATCTCCTTGCTGGGATCTGCCAGGATTGGGAATCCAGCTTCATGCTCATCGGCAAAAGCTGTATTGACTTCCAGTGTGTCTACACTGGCCATGAAGTAAGCAACGTCGAAACTTTGAATTTCTTTGGCACTGTCACGCAGCGCTTTGCATTGCATAGTTCA
>CAVOFA010000180.1:0-4272 GCA_963694865.1 Gammaproteobacteria bacterium
CATCCGGTTTCATTCTCTCAAGCCGAGCTTCTTCTTCCTCTATCGCTGCACTGATTTCTGTGAGCACAGCATCTACATCGGCGGCTTGCTCATCCTCATGGAATTCGCCGGTTAGTTCGATATCCGGATGTAGCTCTCCTGCTTCGTACAGTTCCCAAATTTCTTTTGCATAGCGAGTATCCAGCAGTTCCGGTGCGAACTGTCCGTAGTAGTTAGTCATGTTGTTGACGTCGCGGCTTAACATTGATTCTGCCTGATTGTTGGCGGCCGCGTTGACTGCCTGGGGCAGATCGATAATCACAGGGCCTTGCTCATCAAGCAGTACATTAAATTCCGACAGGTCCCCGTGCACTACTCCAACGCAGAGCATGCGTACAACATAGAGCATAACCAGGCGGTGATCTTCGAGCGCCTGTTCAGGTGACATTGTCACGTCGCCAAGACGCGGTGCAACGTCACCATCGGCATCACAGATCAATTCCATTAGCAGTACGCCATCGATACAGCCGTAGGGCGTTGGAACTCGCACGCCTGCGCCGGCCAGCTTGTACAACGCATCGACCTCGGCATTCTGCCAAATCTCTTCCGTTTGCTTGCGGCCATATTTTGAGCCTTTATCCATTGCTCTATTGCGACGGCTGTTGCGGACCTTACGGCCCTCCTGGTAGGTAACCGCCTGCTTGAAGCTGCGTTTCATGGCTTCTTTATAGACCTTGGCACAGCGAATCTCTGAACCACAGCGAACAACGAAAACATCGGCTTCTTTACCACTCATCAAACGGCTGATGACTGCATCAATGATACCGTCATCAATCAGGGGCTGGATTCTTTTAGGGATCTTCATGGCCGACTTTTACATGATTTGACGGCGGGTGGGAATAGCAGAGGCTGGTTTTGGTCAATTCCAGCTATGGGTTGTGTTAACCTGCGCCCCGATTTGAATGACCTAAAATGAGGAAGCAGAGTTGGTTTCCCTCACTGTCAAAAGGTATTAACAATGTCGAACGATGGCCTGATTGAGGGCAAGGCCCTTACATTTAATGTCCTTGGTCTGCGGTTGCACGCCAAACAATGGGGTGACCCAGAAGGTATACCCACTATTGCCCTCCATGGCTGGCTGGATAATGCAAACACATTTGATCGTCTGGCGCCGCTCATTCCCGAATTGAACCTTGTCGCACTTGATTTTGCAGGACACGGGTTATCAACTCATCGCGCGGAAGGTGTTCACTACCATCCGATTTACGATATCCAGGAAGTCCTGGCGGTTGCGAATGAGCTTAACTGGCACCAGTTCAACGTCATCGGTCATTCAATGGGTGCATCGATCGCCTCAGAGCTCGCGGCGCTGTTTCCAGATCGCGTTCGAGCGTCTGTGCAGATTGATGGCTTCCTCGCGACGGGAGGAGTATCAGCGGAAGAGCGAATTGAGCAGACCAGGGTCGCGATTGAAAAGATTCTGAAGCCCCACCACCAGGCCAGGGTATTCCCCGATCAGCAAACAATGGCGAAGCGGGTGACTGAGGCAACTGACCAGACAATAGAGGCTTCGAGCGTGCTGGTCGCTCGTGGACACAAACAGGTTGAGGGTGGTATTACATGGCGCTCTGACCCCCGCATTCGTTACCCAACACCACTTCGTCATACCCGTGACCAGATCAATCTGCTTCTCAAGGACAGCACCAGCCCATCATTGTTGATCGTGGCGGAGCAGGGTGATGAATGGTATCAGGGAGAAATTTCCCTTGCGCAGGAACACCACCCGAACCTGCAGGTTGAGCGAATGCCCGGGCCGCATCACATTCATCTTGAGGCTGGGTATTTTGATCAGGTCGCAGTGTTCATCCGGCATTTTCTCAATCTGGACGGCGGACCCAAAGGCGCGACGACAACCGGATAACAATAAGGGATAAGGAATGATCTAGCGCACAAAAAAACGCAGAGCCTTCGGCCGATATTGCTCTGGTTGGATCAAATCACCGAGACGCAGCAGATGACTGCGGCAGAAGATGTCGATTTTCTGTCTCTCGTAATGACGCGAACACAGAGCCCTCTTGAACAAAAACAAGACGGTAGTGTTCCAGTCGCTGGCTGCAGAAAGTTGCGAAGGATCGTTTAAAGGCGTTAAGGTTCGCAGTCAAATTCCCCTAAGGCGTCGCAGTAATGGCTGATAATTTGCATTTCGACACACTTTCACTTCATGGCGGTCAACAACCGGACCCGACGACTGGTGCAAGGGCTACGCCCGTTTATCAAACCGCATCCTATGTTTTCCGCGATACTGATTATGCCGCGGGTCTGTTCAACATCGAAAGAGCCGGGCACGTCTACTCCCGTCTTTCAAACCCAACCAATGCGGTTCTCGAAGAGAGAATCGCCATGCTGGACAATGGCGTAGGTGCGATCGCTACTGCAAGTGGCCAGGCAGCGATACATTTAGGCGTGGCGACATTGCTAGGGGCCGGAGATCACATTGTTGCCTCAAGAAGTATCTATGGTGGTACGCATAATCTGCTGGATTACACGCTGCGAAGGTTCGGCATTGATACGACTTTTGTCGATCCAAGAAGCCCGCAGGATTTTGCGAATGCTATTCAGGACAATACTCGTCTGGTTTTCGGTGAAATACTGGGCAACCCCGGCCTTGAAGTGCTGAACGTTCCGGAAATCTCAAAAGTTGCGCACGACGCGGGATTGCCGCTGATGGTCGATGCCACATTCACTACGCCCTATCTTTGCCGACCGATTGACCTTGGGGCTGACATTGTTATGCATTCTGCGACCAAGTTCCTCTCCGGGCACGGTATTGTTATTGGCGGATTGTTGGTAGATGGAGGGACTTTCGACTGGGCCGCTTCGGGCAAATTCCCGACAATGAGCGAACCTTATGCGGGCTTCCACAATCTGAACTTTTCGGAAGAGTTTGGCCCCGCCGCATTCATCACCCGCGCCCGCAAGGAAGGGTTACGGGATTTCGGCGCCTGCATGAGCCCAACAACGGCTTTTCATATCTTGCAGGGCATGGAAACACTGCCGCTGCGCATGCAGAAGCACGTGGCCAATACTGCTGAAATTGTAGAGTTTCTTGCCCGGCAAGAAGGCGTTGCAAGAGTAAATCATCCGATGCTTGAGAGTCATCCGGATCACGAATTGGCGAAGTCCCTTCTGCCGAAGGGATGTGGCGCAGTATTTGGATTTGAGTTGGCGGGTGGTCGCCAGGCGGGCATTCGATTTATTGAGGCACTGGAAGTGTTTTCCCATCTTGCTAATGTTGGCGATGCCAAATCACTGGTGATACATCCTGCCAGTACGACGCATCACAGGATGGGCTCTGATGCGCTGGAAAAAGCCGGGATCTCTGAAGGCCTGATCCGACTATCTGTGGGTTTGGAAGACACCAAGGACCTGATCGCTGATCTGAAGAAAGGTTTGCGTGCGGCAGGGAGAGCTTAATGTATGTATCAGTAGCGGGTCATAGAGCATTTTTCAGTACGGGTAGCGGTCAGCATGTTGCGGAGAACGAATCGGTGTTATTTGTTCATGGCGCGGGTTTTGACCATACCGTCTGGACGTTGCCAGCTCGATACTTCGCCCGGCAGGGACGTAATGTCATTGCTGTTGATTTGCCCGGTCGTGGCCTGTCGGGCGGTGAAGCATTAACGAGTATTGAAGCAATGGCTGATTGGTTGTGCCTTGTGCTCGATGAGCTTGATATCCGGCAGGCTTCTGTCGTTGGTCACAGTATGGGGTCACTGGTTGCTTTGAATTGTGCGGCCAAGTATCCGGACAGGGTTCGAAATCTGGCACTTCTGGGTACTTCGACACCAATGCCAGTTTCTGATCCCCTGCTGGATGCAGCCCGGGCCAATCAGCATCAGGCGATCGACATGGCGAATACCTGGAGCCACAGCAGTTTTGCGCATCAGGGCGGTAACGAAAACCCGGGTCTTACGCTGACCTTGTCGGGTCAGAGGCTACTGGAGCGAGCGGGACCCGGCGTGTATTTCGCTGACCTCAATGCGTGCAATGACTTTATCGACGGCGACATGCTTGCGACCCAGGTGAAAGCAGAAACGCTTGTTATCCTTGGACTTGAAGATCGAATGACCAAAGCCAGCGCCGGCCGGTCTGTGGCGGCGGCAATTAGTAATACGAGAGTCGTTGAGCTAGATGCTTGCGGCCATTCCATGTTGTCCGAGCAGCCGAATGCTGTTTTGGATGCGCTGGCGGCGCTGGTTTAACGGCCCAATATTGCTATTGAGACCGGGGACT
>CAVOFA010000181.1:0-4265 GCA_963694865.1 Gammaproteobacteria bacterium
GCTTGCGCGCTGCCGGCGAACGACGTGGACTAGGAGCAAAAAAGTGAGAGGACTAATCTTGGCAGGAGGTGCGGGCACACGCCTTTCTCCGGTAACAAAAGTAATATCCAAGCAGCTTTTGCCTGTCTATGACAAGCCCATGATTTATTATCCTTTAAGTGTCCTTATGTTAGCTGGGATTCGAGAAATCATGCTGATTTCGACACCCCAGGATACGCCTCGGTTTCAGGATCTTTTGGGAGATGGCTCCGAGTGGGGGCTAAACTTATCCTATGCGGTGCAGCCGTCTCCTGATGGGCTTGCCCAGGCTTTTATTCTTGGCTCGGAGTTTATTGGGAACAACCCCTCAGCGCTTGTTCTTGGAGATAATATATTTTACGGACACCAACTCTCTGATTCGCTCCAGCGAGCCTCTGCACTGAAGCACGGCGCGAAGGTCTTCGCGTATCCGGTACGCGACCCTGAACGATACGGAGTGGTCAGTTTTGACTCCGAGGGTCGAGCAGAAACGCTGGAAGAAAAGCCTGTAAACCCTCGCTCACGTTATGCCGTGACCGGGCTTTACTTTTATGACGAGCGTGCACCGGAGTACGCACGAAGCCTCAAACCATCTGCCAGGGGTGAACTTGAGATTACCGATCTTAATCGACGATATCTCGAGGATGGATCCCTGAATGTGGAATTGTTAGGCCGGGGCACGGCCTGGCTTGATACCGGAACTCACGAATCACTGCTCCAGGCATCCGTTTTTATTGAGACACTCGAGGCCCGACAAGGGATGAAAATTTGTTGCCCCGAGGAAATTGCCTACCGTATGGGATATATTGGGATTGAAGAACTTGCCAAACTGGCTGACGATCTTGGAAAAAGCAGCTATGGGGCATATCTGCAGGAGTTAACGCAAGAGTAGTGATCCTGGGAGGATGACTGTGTCTTGTATAAGATGAGAAAACGAACGTCGCAGTCAGGGAGCCAGGTCCGCCGCTCCGATCCCGGCTACATATTCGCAAGTCTGGTTGAGCATCGATTTGTGGTAGCCCAACTTTCACGTCGTGCAATCCTGGGTCGCTACCGGGGCACAATGCTGGGACTTTTCTGGTCTTTGTTCACGCCGTTGCTCCTACTCGCTGTGTATACTTTTGTCTTCGGGACAGTGCTTCAGATCCGCTGGGTCGATCAAGGAGGGGGAAACCTGGAATTTGCGGCAATCCTGTTCTCAGGAATGCTGATCCATGGGATTCTTGCAGAATGCCTTACTCAGGCGTCATCCCTGATTTCTGCGAATCCACAGTACGTGAAGAAGGTTGTATTCCCCCTGGAAGCGCTCGCTTGGGTAACCGTTATAGGCGCGTTTTTCCAGGGTTTGGTTAGCACCTGCGTACTCGCAATCTACCTTTTATTTGTTAATGGTGCCGTACCGTGGACCATCGTTTTTTTGCCCTTACCGCTTTTTTCGTTGGGCCTCGTTTGTCTGGGCATAACATGGCTAGTAGCGGCTACCGCGGTATTCCTAAAAGACATTGCTCAAGTTGCTGGGATTCTCACCACAATTCTATTTTTCATGGCTCCCATTCTTTACCCGAAAACTGCACTTCCCGAACAATTCCAGATCTTTCTTTATCTGAACCCAATAACTTTTGTCATTGAGCAGTTTCGCGACCTCGCGCTTTGGGGCCGACTGCCAAACTGGACCGGTCTCGGTATTTATACCGCTGCGGCGCTCGTTTTTTCCTGGGGTTCTTTGGCGTGGTTCCAAAAAACGCGTCGGGGATTTGCTGATGTCCTCTGACTGCGCTATTAAGGTAAGCCAACTAGCCAAGAATTACCGGATTTACACTCGTCCGGTTGACCGAGTGCGTGAAATGTTTTCTATACGAGGGCGCAAATATCACTCCGAATTTGCTGCAATTGAGAATCTTAGTTTTTCGGTCGATAAAGGGGAGACGGTTGGGATCATAGGTCCTAACGGCTCGGGCAAATCTACTTTGCTCGAGATCATCTGCGGCACACTAACTCCAACGAGTGGTGATGTTTCGGTTAAGGGGCGGGTCGCTGCTCTGTTGGAACTCGGCGCGGGATTTAACCCGGCATTTTCCGGCAAAGAAAATGTCTACCTCAATGCTGCATTGCTAGGCGTTTCTAGAGCTGAAATAGATGAACGATTCGATAAGATCGTTGAGTTTGCAAATATAGGGGAGTTTATCGATTACCCGGTCAGTACCTACTCAAGCGGCATGTATGTTCGATTGGCGTTCGCGACCGCAATAAATACCGACCCTGATATTCTCATCGTCGATGAGGCCCTCGCTGTTGGCGACATCAGGTTTCAACGGAAGTGTTTTCGGCGTTTTCAGGAGATGCAGGAGGCAGGCAAGACCATCCTCTTCGTCACTCATGCGGTTGACCTCGTCCAGGCCCATTGCTCCCGAGCAATCTACCTTAGATCGGGAAGGATCGCATCGGCTGGGCTACCGAAGACCGTTATTCAGGACTATCTGGAGGATCTTTTTGGGGCTGCCGGAGAGTCATCGATCCAGTCGCTTGAAGATTCCGCTGGGAAACGTCTATCGGATGTAGACGGCGATGGCAAAGAGCCTGGGAAATCGAATGATCGATCACTGCCGGATGCTGGAATTACAAGCGTACTAGCGCGTGATCTTGAATTAGCGACCACTGCGGAAATGGTTCCCAACGATTGCTGTCCAGCCCAGCCCACCTACAACCCTAATGAGTATCGTTGGGGGGACCAGCGAGCCGTGATCTTCGATTACCAATTGACTAACATGGCAGGCCAGAAGAAAGCAGTTTTCGATCGCCAAGAAAAAGTACGACTTTCCGTGCACATGTTTTTTGCCGAGGCGCTTGCCGATCTTATCTATGGGTTCACCTTGAAAACAGTAGACGGTCAAACGGTCTTTGGCGCCAATACACGAGAGCGCCACATCGGAGCCCAAGATCGTGTAGCTGGGGAATCAACTACGATGGTCTTTGAGTTTACTTGCGCCGTCATCCCTGGACAATATTTCATCTCGCTAGGAATCGCCCTTGATGATGCTTCTCGAGATAACGTCGCTGTAGATCGACGATACGACTTGATTCATCTTCCGGTCATTGGTGAGGCAGGTGATTTTGGCGTGGCAGATCTGCATTTGACGATCTCGGAGGAGGGCTGTGACTAGCGATTCGACGCCGAATCGACGACTTGACGGCGGCCCTCCCTTATTTTGGCCCGCTTTGGTGGAGGCGCTGCGGCTATATCCCAGTTGTTCGGACTACTCGGCAGTGCTAGCTGCCGGAAACACTTCTCAAAAAGTCCAAAGAATCTTATCCCCGGAACACGCCGGACTAGGTGGCCTCTTTCGATTAAGGGAAAGCTCTCGAGTACTGGTAGCGCAATGGCCAGATGCGGTCGTACCCTGTTATCTTGCCCAAAGTGGCCATGATATCCACCTGGCTAGTTCAAACCTTGACGTTAACTATGCCGCGGAGCTGCTTTGTGAGGGCTTGGCCAATTTTTCGGTCTCGGATGATCTTCCAGGCCAGGTGGTGGCCAATGATTCTGTTACCACCCATTTTGATGTGATTCTGATTGGATCT
This sequence comes from Gammaproteobacteria bacterium, assembly GCA_963694865.1. Lineage (GTDB taxonomy): Bacteria > Pseudomonadota > Gammaproteobacteria > Pseudomonadales > Pseudohongiellaceae > UBA9145. The sequence continues at coordinate 3,598 of CAVOFA010000181.1, forward strand.
TCCGCTAAATGTGGCGAACTTCAAGAAGTCGTGCTGAATAAGTTGATAACACAATGCCTCGTGGGAGGCGGATTTGTTGTCGTCGCTGATCCCTCTGATTCGAAGAAAGAAAACCCCGGTTGGGAATGCGTTATCAAGGAAAGCGCGCCTCGACATGTGAGGAGCGAGGAGGTACTGGTGCTCCCTTCGCTGGCTTCACCCCAATTTCTAATTCGAGAGGCGTTTCTTCGGGAACAAAAAGGGGCCTGGCGCCACATTGCCAAATATATCGATGAGTCCGGACGCCCTCGAACTGCTGGCTTGTCCCCTGAAGAGAGAGTTTGGCAGACTTTCGAGAAGCACCAAGATCTTCCGCTTTCGAACATTGATCGCTATCAAATATTTTATGAAACGTCTCAACATGACGAATCTCCTTTAGCTGCAGATTTCCTTCACTCCGCGATCGGTACGCGTAAACAACAGTTTTGGACTCAGACTGTAAAACCCCGCGGGGAAAGATTTGTTCGCAGGCATAAATCCCCGCTGAATCTGGGAGGCAGATCTGGGCTAACTGTTGAGAGCGATCTTGAGTTTGCTCATATTTGTGAAAGCGAGGCCTATCGCCCTGGTGAGACTTTGTCCGAACGAATGCTGAAGGCTTTGCAACTTGGTTCCAAACCCGACATCGC
>CAVOFA010000182.1:0-4246 GCA_963694865.1 Gammaproteobacteria bacterium
TATGGGCCATCAGTTCTCGCATGGCGGGTTGGAAATAGTTGTTCCGCACCACGCCACAGGCAATCCCGGAAGCTCCGGCTGCAATCGATGTCTTGTCTAGGACCAGAATGTCCGCACCGCTGCCTTTGCCTTTACGCCGCAACTCCAGCGCAAGATGGTACGCCGTGCTTAAGCCATGAATGCCGGCACCGATAATTACATACTTTGCGCTCTGTGGAAATGCCATTAAAGGGTTTCTCCTTACCTTGTCGACCTTGAGCACAGACGAAGCTTTTCAGCGCCTGTGAGAGTCATCTTTGGCGGGCTTTACCTACCTGATATGCGTTTAAACCAATACAATACCTTTATGAAACCAACACTTTAGTGCCTGAACACTAATTCGATTGGTGTCTGGAAGTCAAGGCATTCTGCATAGTTAGTGTTTGCATTTACAACCAAAGGCTGTCATAGTTTTCACCGAATACGTACCTTTAGGAAATAATTGGTTCAATACCGCTGTCCAACCACAAGGGGCAAAACCAAATGAGCGAACCGACACAACTGGGTAAGGAGGTGCGCGACGACCTACCCCCATTACCAGAAGCCGCTTCGGTTGGCGGCTCGGCCGGTATTGCGGCTAAATTGCGTCGTGCGATAGCCGCCGGGGACTACTCGTTCAACGAGCGCCTCCCGGCCGAACGCGAACTCGCTGAACTGTTCCACACTTCCAGAGGGACGGTGCGGGAGGCGTTGCGGCGCCTGCAGGAGTTGGGAATGGTTGATCGCCAGATCGGCAGTGGCACATTTGTCACCTACCGGGAGTTTTCTGAGCACACCGAAATTGCCGACGTTACCAGTCCTTTGGAGTTAATCGACGTACGCTTAGGGATTGAGCCACAGATGGTCCGACTTGCGGTAGCAAACGCAACAGCCATGGACCTCGAACATATGCGCAAAGCGCTGGTCCGCGCCGAATCATCCTCGGGCGATTCTGAGGCTTTCTCCCAAGCTGATGCCGAGTTTCATCTCGCGCTGGCTGAATGCTCGCGAAACCGACTCATCATATGGCTTTACCAACTGGTCAATGAAACCCGCAGCCATGCCCAGTGGGCCGCAATGAAAGAGTCCATCCTAGTCCCCGAAAGGATCGCGCAGTACAACGCGCATCACCGACATCTTTACAATATGATTGCAAACCGTAATCTCGACGCCGCTATCGATACGATCTACGAGCACCTGGACAAAGCCCGCCATGACCTGGTTGGCGTCCATAACCGCAGCAGGTCAAACTAGGCTCGCGACTAAGTTTCCTCGAACTGCGCTTGATCCCATTGAGGTTTGAAGCCAAGGATTATAATTTCAGGCGGTAACTGTGGATTAAACAGCTTGTTGTGCCAGTAGGTTGCTTGATACAGGACACTATCCTTATCAATTTCCCTGACTGAACATTCCATCTTAAAGCGCGCCCCAAACTGCTGAAAATCCAATATGCAAGACTTGCGGGCACGCAACGCTTTCGCCAGCCACCCACCAGCGCTGAATAGCGCTGTCATTTCATCGGAAAATTCTTGTGACTTCTGGTAGTAGGTCGCAGACAGGAAGTTGACTGCAGCGCTATAACGATCAGCAGGATCGTAGGTTTTGACAGCCATATGCCGGAACTCCGCCGCATCGGTCACAGCATCCGCGTGCAGCAATAAGACTGTGACTGGGCTCGAGTCATGAGCGTCGTCCGCAAACGACAGGTGCGGCCGCATGCCGGGCGTGGGCTTACCCCCGCCAACCCGCATTGCCCGCTGGCGAAGTAGGCACTGCCATGCCAGAAACTTCTTTTTCAAATCGTCGGCTTGGGTATTCATATTACTATCCAGTGTGCCAATCGGGCCTTTGTTCTGCAAGCCGGCGCCCCAGTTAACCGCCAGATATTTTGATCTCCCCTATAGGCCGACTGCCCGTTAGACTACGCCTTTTCTTCAAACCGATTCTATTAGTTTGCCCAAGCCATCGTTCTTTATCGATATCGACGGTGTCCTTTACGGCGGTAGCGCGCCCGTAGCCAAAGGCCCTGGTGTGCTCAATTATCTGCGCAAGCGCGATTTTGGGTTTCTACTGGTCACTAATACCTCGCGGATGTCCCAAAGCCAGATACGAGACAAATTGACGGACCTGGGCTACCAGATAGGCCTCGACGAGATTTTTCCAGTATCGCTGGCGGCTGTCGAATATCTCAGCAGTCGTTTTGGTCACGCCCGTTGCTTTCTGATTGGTGATCCCAGTCTTGAGATGTTACTGACAGATTCCGGCCATAGCGTAGTTCGCCATGAGACGCCAGTTGATGCCGTCGTCATGGGGCAGTGCATGTGGCCCGACTTTGGCGAAATAGACATCGCGCGGCGTCTAATCAACGATGGAGCCGAGCCAATCGCCCTGCACCGAGATCCGACCTGGCCAGATGGCAACGTCACGCGCATAGGCCTTGGGCCTATAGTGGCTGCATTGGAATCGGCAATCACACAGCCCGTCACGCTGATCGGAAAACCCGAGCGGGCTTTTTTCGATGCTGCGCTCGCCAGAACGGGTTTTGAACGCAGCCAGACTGTGATGATTGGCGACAGCCTATCCTCCGATATCGCTGGCGGCATTAACGCTGGGCTAAAAAGCTTACTGGTTCGTACCGGCAACAGTATCTCTGATCCAATCCCACCGGGTTGCGACGGCGAACTGCCATCGATTGCCGATTTGCCTGAGTGGTGTGAAGCGCAGCTTGACTGCTGATCACACTCACCAATGCCTTTAAGTCCACCGGCTGGAGAAACGGTGCCAATATCTGCACCGCTGCTGGTGCATTGCCAGAATCTGAGTAAAAACTTTAACGGTAAGCCAGCAGTTGCCGGACTGGACCTTGATATCCCACCCCGAATTTGCTTTGGACTGCTGGGCCCCAATGGGGCTGGCAAAACAACCACCCTTCGAATGCTGCTGGGGCAATCACCTCGCAGCGGTGGAACGCTAGAGATTTTCGGCCAGGATATCGAACTTAACCGCCGGCAGATCCGTCAGCGAACCGGCATTGTTCCACAGGCAGATAACCTCGATCCGGATTTCACGGTTGAAGAGAATCTACGCATGTACGGAAGCTATTTCCGACTGCCTGCTCATGAGATGGATCGACGGATACCTCAACTACTGGACATGGTTGAATTATCTGCACGCGCCGCAGATCGTATTGATACCCTCTCGGGAGGCCTGAAACGACGCCTAACCCTGGCGCGAGCGCTGGTGAACGACCCTGAGTTCCTGGTCTTGGATGAGCCGACAACCGGGCTTGATCCTCAGGCACGGCATATGATTTGGTCTTTATTGCACCGGATGAAACGAAACGGCAAAACCATCCTCCTGACCACGCACTACATGGAGGAGGCTGAAAGACTCTGCGACCAGTTAATGATTATCGATAACGGCACACTGCTGGCGCAAGACAGTCCTACAGGCCTGATCCGCAAGTACTGCGAGAGTGATGTGTTAGAGATTCGGGGAGGCATTCCAAAGGAAGCAGTGGGTCGGCTACCACCTTCATGTCGTACCGAGCATGCTGGCGAAAGCCTCTATATCTATTCCAACCACGCCAAACCCTTGCTGGAGTTGGCCCAGGGGCTACCTGATACTGCCTGCTTGCATCGGCATTCAGGCCTTGAAGATGTATTTTTACGCCTGACAGGTCGAGAACTTCGCGGTTGAGCAACAAAGGCCTACCTGTACTGCGAATCGAGGCGTTCACCATCTGGCGACGGAATGCATTGGTATGGCGCCGATTGATGGGTGCGAGCGTGCTACTGCATTTTGGTGAACCCCTAATCTATCTGCTAGGCCTGGGTTATGGATTGGGTCGCTTCGTCGGCGAGATGGCCGGCATGCCGTACTTTACTTTCTTAGCATCGGGTTTTATTGCCTGGTCGGCAATGAATGTTGCAAGTATGGAATCCATGTGGTCGGTATATACAAGAATGGTGCCGCAGCAGACCTACGAAGCCATTCTCGCCACCCCAACAGAAGTAGATGATATTGTCATTGGGGAGCTACTCTGGTGTGCTACCAAAAGCCTCTTCAGTGGCAGTGCCATCCTCGTAGTTGCCGCACTGCTCGGGGCAGTGAACGACTGGACCGCAGTATTTGCACTGCCGGTAATATTCCTCACCGGGTTCTGCTTTGCCGCGCCGGGGCTGATTATTACCGCACTTGCGCGGGGCTATGAGTACTTCAATTTTTA
>CAVOFA010000183.1:0-4238 GCA_963694865.1 Gammaproteobacteria bacterium
TCAAGCATTAGGCACTTAATCCTTGCGCTGCGGATGCGGGTTCATTTTTGCTGGCATACAGGCTGCTTATCCACTGTTGCCCGAGGTTGTGCAGAGCGTCTACATCGACATCTATTTCAGTCTGAAAGCGGCCATAACTCAGGGCTTGGGAAATTTCGTCGTTGAGCAGGGAAGAGTCCCCTTTTTTTCGGATAAAATCAACCCAGGCCACACCGCCGAGACTGGCTACATTTGACTGCGGGAAGTGATATAGGGCGACGCGACGTAGCACCGAGTTGAATTGGTTAACGAAACGTAATTTGGGACTATTGGATTCCTGGTCTTCAGCCTGCGCCAACTCCCGGTAACAGCGCTCCAGCTCGGCCAGGGCGTATTGACATATTTTTCGCTGTCTAATAGACAGTGCAACCTTATTACCGGCAAACACCAACAGTGCTATGACTACGCAGGCCAGCACCCACCAGCCAGGCGCGGGAGGCCAGTAGCTTATCGCCGGCGGTAAGTGTATATCGGCTAACTGGGCTAAGAGTTCTTCAGTATCCATTGGCGAATCTGTTCTACCACGAGTTCATTTGTGCGTATTTTGATCAGGCCGATTCGCAGTTTATCCAAATCCGCAACCAGGGCCTCCATTCTCTTCTTGAAATTTTCCTTGTAGCGTATTCTGGCCTTGTTGCTGTGGGTGTTCAGTGCACCCTTGCGGCTGCCGTCCGTGATGCTATAGACACCCGGCACCGGCAGGGTTTCCTCCAGTGCATCGTAGATGCAGCAGCAAATCACATTATTGTGCCGAGCGAGCTGATTCAGGTACAGCAGCGCGGTCTGGTCCAGTGTCGAAAAATCGGAAATCACATACAGTGTGCTGCCAGGTTTGGTAATCCGCCGAATCTGACCCAGCGCATGGGCCAGGCCTGGTTTGAATTTCGGGTCTACGGGGATCTGTGCATCGGGATCTTTTACGGTCTGCAGTTTCTGGTTGAAGTTAAAGACCTGATTAAGCAGGTGCAGGGCTGAACGTCTACTTCGTTTGGGGCGAACCAGCGAAGAGTCGACATCGGAAAAAACCAGGCCGCCAACGCGATCGCCATTGTCTATGGCTAGCCAGCACAGTACCGCGGCGGCCTGTGCAGCAATGACCGACTTGAAAGCGACCTGGGAGCCGAAATACATATTGTGGGTCTGGTCCACTGCAATAATAACCGGTCTTTCACGCTCTTCGCGGAAGACCTTGGTGAAGGGGCGATTGGTCCGAGCAGTGACACGCCAATCTATCAGGCGAATGTCATCGCCAGCCTGATAGGGTCTGAATTCTTCGAAGTCGATACCGCGGCCACGCATTTTAGACAGATGCAGACCCGAGATGCCAGCTACCGAGCGGTTGTGAGCAAGATATTCCAGAGTTTTTGCGGCGTAGCGCTGAACCAGCAATTGTTGCAGGCTGATGACCGCGCCAGTGCTCTGGTAAATAGCATGATGAGGGTCGAGTTTCATGGTCGCTGACATAGTGACGGCTGCCGGCGAATCAGGCGGAAGGTACGCGTTCGCGTATGGTTTCTAATACTTTGTCTGGAGTCACCCCACTGGCCTCAGCCTCGAAACTAAGCAAAATGCGATGGCGTAACACATCAAATAGTATTTCCTGGACATCGTCCGGGCTGACAAAATCGCGCCCCTGAATCCAGGCGTGGGCTCTGGCGCAGCGGTCCAGGGAGATCGTGCCCCGTGGACTGGCACCATATTCCAGCCAATGGGACATGTCTTCGCCATAAGCCTCCGGCTGCCTGGTCGCCATGATGAGTTGAATGATGTATTCCTCTACCTCTGGAGCCATGTGCATCGCCAGTATTTCCTGGCGGGCAGCAAACACATCCTTCTGTGCTACCTGTTTTGGCGGCTCCGGAAGCTTATTCCGAGCCTCTTCTCGCACCAGATGCAGGATGTCACGTTCGGCATCGATTGTGGGATAACCAATGGTGACATGCATGAGGAAACGGTCGAGTTGTGCCTCTGGTAGCGGGTAAGTGCCTTCCTGCTCGATTGGGTTCTGGGTGGCCATTACCAGAAACAGAGGGGGCAGGGTGAAGGATTCCCTGCCCACGCTGACCTGACGCTCTCCCATTGCTTCCAGTAGTGCAGACTGCACCTTCGCTGGTGCGCGGTTGATTTCATCAGCCAATACCAGATTGTGAAAAATTGGTCCCTGTTGGAAACGAAAAGAGCCGTCTTCTGGCCGATAGACTTCGGTACCGGTGATGTCGCTGGGTAACAGGTCGGGGGTAAACTGTATGCGGTGAAAATCACCTTCAATAGCGCGGGACAAATCCTTGATCGCCTTGGTTTTTGCAAGGCCTGGGGCCCCTTCAACCAGCAAATGGCCGTCGGCGAGAAGGGCGATTAAGAGCCTGTCAATTAGCTTCTCCTGTCCGATGATTTGCTGTGATAGCCAGTTTTTAAGTTCTGTTATTATTGCGTGGTGGCTCATATCAAGAATTCTCTGCTGTCAGTGGGGCGCGCAAGACGAAGTGAGGGATTGTAAACGTTTTATGTTAGATGTCTAGGCGAAGATTGTGCCGGAATGTAGCGTGACCAAGGGGCTCACCCCGGTCGGGGTTTGCCGGTTTTTCTTGGCACGCACTGCTAGAATAGCTAAAGTTTTGCTTACTATTCGTCGCTCTAAGGGAACAGGGAATTAAAGGAATCATTTATGCGGATTAAACCGTTGCAAAACACGGTGCTATCGCCTGCAGTTGCTCGAGCTATAGCCAAAAAATTTAGTAAAGCCAAGGCTGAGAGTGTGCGGCTGTTCCTGAGACAGTTTTATGCCAATACCTCGAAATCGGAGCTGCTGAACGCATCTGTAAACGAATTACTGACTCCTGTGCTGTCTGCCTGGGACTTCGTGCAGCATCGAGCCTCGAGACTGCCGCAGATTACATTCAGTGAGTACACCAGCGCTAAAGACGATACTGGCACCTGCATACTGATTCTGGTCGATGACATGCCGTTTCTGGTTGACTCGATCTGGCAGGGTCTGAATCGTGCTGGCACCCGCTAAAAACGGTTAATAATAGCGTCATCTATGCTCAGCGTGGCGGTAGAAAACAGGCAAGACCCGGAGCACTTGAGCATATCGCGGTCAAAAAAGTTGAGGGTTTTAAGGCCGAAGCCTTGATCTGCGTTAACTGTGCTCATATTGACGAGCGCCAGGCTAAAGCCCTTGAAAAAGAAATAAGAGACACCTTAAAGCACGTAGCCCGCGCCGTGAAAGACTACGCGGCGATGTGCGAGAAAGCCCTCAATATCCGTCAAACTCTGTTGGCTAACAGTGACTCCCTGACCAACACGGAGCTAAATCTGGAAGAGTCTTGTGAGTTTATTTTCTGGTTGGTGGACAACCATTTCACCTTCCTTGGCTACGAGCAATATAAAATTATCAGAACCGGTAAGGAGCCCGTTATTGAGTTAGTGCCGCAATCTACGCTAGGCATCTCCAGGTTTAAAACCGGTATCGAAGCACGCATGAAGTTTTCCTAGCTCCCCGAGGGCACCGGCGAGCTGATTTTAAAGCAGCAGATATGTAATTTTGCAAAGTCGGGCACACGCTCCAAAATTCATCGTCCCGTTTATTATGACTATATTCTGCTGAAGGGATTCGATGAGCAGGGGCGTGTGGTTACCGAGCACAGGTTTTTGGGTCTGTATACCTCCTCCGTGTACTACCGGACCGCCCTGGAAATTCCGTTGGTAAGACAGAAAGTGAATCAAGTGCTGAGCCAATCCGGCTTTTCCCCCAACGGACATAACATTAAAGACCTGGAACAGGTGATTAATGTTTTTCCCAGGGACGAGTTGTTTCAGATCAGCAGAGAAGAATTATTTGACACTGCTATAGAAATAACCCAGATACAGCAAACTCGCGCCAGCAGGCTGTTTATCCGTAAAGATGCATACGGAAAGTTTTTTTCCTGCCAGGTTTTTGTCCCCAGAGATATTTACAACACTGAGGTAAGGGTCAAATTACAGAATTTTTTACAGCTCAACCTGAACGCCAAAGAAGTGGATTTTAACACCTATTTTCCTGAATCCAATTTGGCTCGCATCCATTTTGTGTTACGAGTCCCGAATATTCATGAAGTTGTACCCCGTCAGCCCTAGTTGGACATAATTGGCCCATTGCTTAAGAGGTACTTTTAGCTCATCGTCAACCCGAGAGGAAAACGATGATGAGAAAGAAAAGA
>CAVOFA010000184.1:0-4234 GCA_963694865.1 Gammaproteobacteria bacterium
CCGCTCGCATTAATGGCTGGCAGGTCCAATTAGAGTAGAAAGATAAGACGTAGTCATTAGAATAACGACTGCCAGAGCCATCTCCTGACGAATCGATCGGCGCAATTTGTCGGCGTTTGCAGCTGAGATCAGACGCGGCACCAGCACTCGCCGGTTAATAGCAGCCACCCCCAGGATCGCCAGCACCAGCACAAACTTGAGTAGCAGGGCAATACCGTAGGCGGTGCTGACAAATTCCTGCAAAGAAGCTAGTAGCTCCCAGAGCATGAGCACACCTGCGGCCAATAGAGCCAAAACAATGGCGATGGCCAGGTCTCCAAATCGCTTCATCAACAGTTGTAAGCCAGCCAGGTCGGTACTGCTGGTACACATTAGCAGTGGAAACAAACTGCCTATCCACAACGCAAATGCCATGAAGTGGATAGTAATAGCCACCTGGGATGTCAGGGGCAATACTGCGTTGTGCCCGCCCACACGAAAACTGAAGGCCAGCAGTAACAAGGCCAGGGAATACACCAGCATCTGCAGGCGGTAAAACGCCTGGCCCGGAGCCCGTGTCAACTGCTTGGTGGTACGCAACAATCTCAGGCTACCGACAAGGGCGATACCAAAGCCGAGCAACCTCGCCACCGACATGTCGCCCAATGGCGTGCTCAGTAGCAGCGAAGCCATACTCCAGTCCACCATCCCCACCAGGCCGTTGGCATTGACCATCCCCACCTGGATCAGAAAGTTTGCAATCACCGCCTGAAACCCCAACAGTGAACCCAACATAATATAGAGAAGATTACGGTGCACAGTCTGCCGGCTACCGTCTGAAAATTGCCAGAGACAGAGGCTGCCGCCAGCGATACTGGCGGCGCCGAAATAGAGGAATAGTTTACAAACCAGACTGGCGAATTCCCAGGAGCTTGGGATTGCGAACATGTTAATGCTCGTAACTCAGTGGCTGTTAATGATGGTCCGCCGCACCATGGTCTTGTTCAGCGTGAGCGCCGGCATGATGTTCTTCAGCGTGAGCGCCGGCGTGGTGTTCCGGGGCATCGGGGTCGACAACAAAGCTGTAGGAATTGGTAACCGTGTGGCCATCGTCACCGATCACCGCCCAGTTAACAGTGAATTCACCGGGGTGCATACCAGATGTTTCTATTGAATAGGCTGCCATGGCCTCGCTGCCGGGCTCGAATTTTGTGGGCATTTCATGACCCACGCCCATTAGCTCCAATTTAATCAGTCGCACCGGCGCCGTAAATACCAGATTGAGATGCGCCGGCGGCGTCTTTACCGTGGCACCATCACCAGGGCTGGATTCTTTCAAACCGGTATGTGCGAATGCGCTGAATTGCAGCAATACGGCAAGACTCACACACAGGAGTAGCTTCACAGAGTTTGGCATTTTCATAAAATCACCTCGGTAATGAACGGGTCTGACTCTCAACAATGGGACCTGCAACGAGATTGTCAGCTAGTTACGTGGATTATCGCAGTTTTACGACATAATCGCGAATAGTAACAGTTACTTGCGCTGCCAGACATGGGTTAGTGGAGACAAGTTTATCTCATCGAATACAGTGCCTGGTCTGGCCTCTAGCACCATAATCAGGGCCTTGGCGATGTCTTCCGGTTCGATGGCATTTTCCGGGCGCGCACCCGGCTCGAAGTGCAGCTTATCGAAAAACGCTGTGCGAACTGCCCCGGGATTGATCAGGGTTACCCGTACATCAGATTTTGCGCACTCTTCGCGCAGGGCCTGGGCGAAACCGCGAATGGCAAATTTGCTGGCGCAGTAAATACTGCCCTGCCTGGCTCCCTGCAAGGCGGCTTCGGAACCGGTGAAGACAATGTCAGCCTGACCCTGCTTTTTAAGGCCTGGCAGAAAGCATTTGGTAACGATGACATGGCTCATGAAATTCGTATCCATCACCGCCTGGATATCACTCAACGATAATTGCTCCAGCTTGCCCATTTTACCAATACCTGCATTGTTCACGACAGCCTTGATCGGCAATGTATTGGCGTCGATGATGCGGGAAATCTCGGCGGGCAATGCTTCGAGCTTGCTCAGGTCCAGTTGCACTTTCGAAAACCGCTCGTGCTCTACCACCGAGTCAGAAAATTCTTTAGCCAAACCCAGCACATGGTAACCCTCATCGAGCAAGGCCTTTGCCATAGCCAGGCCAATACCAGAGGAAGCACCGGACACTACTACTAATTCTTCACGCGATCGGGTCATGCTTGGGAACCTTGATCCAGTTGAAAAAGATCTAAGCGCTGTTTTTATGCACAGCGATAATACTGTTGCTGTGAGATAAAACCAAACAGCAAGTTTTCCACGGCTGCCAGTTGCTCGCTCTCCCTGTCGACAGAGAATAACACCAGGCCTTCCCGGGCCTTGGTTTCCTGAGCGAACAAGGCTTCATCCGGATACAGCTTGACGATGTTTTTGTAATAATTAGTAGGCATACGAAACAAGCCAGTGCTGACGGAATGCACTGTGACAGGATCGATCTTGGCGAATACTTCGATGAATAATTGTCGGTATGCCTCCACAGTCTCTGCGGTAGTAACATCCGCATCGGCAGCTACTGCATTAAATATAATAGGCTCGAAACGAATTGCCACCTTCCACCCCAGTTGCTGCAACTTTCTCAAGGCCTCAATTCGCTTTGCAATGGCGGGTACTCGATGTTCCCATTCTTCAGCCGCTGCTCTGGCCGTAAAACTCATGGCGATAACGCAATTTGCTATCGGCTGCATTTCCAGTAAATGTCTAATCTGCGTGCTCTTGGTCCGTATCTCCAATGTCGCCTGGGGCTGCCTGGAAAATTCCGGCACGAAGAAGCGGCAAAAATTACTTACCGGTTCAAGCGCCAGACTGTCGCAGTCATAGCCGCTATAAAAGACCTTCGAACCAGTAGAATGAGTACTGGAAACTTGCTGGGCAGTACTGGCGATAGCGGCGGCAAAGTCTTCGTAATTGGTAAACAAAACATAGTTGGCCGAGCGGTACATTCCCTGCAGGAAACAATAGCGGCAGTCATAGACACAGTTGAGCATATGCGAGAAGTAGAAACTTTCTCCCGCCTCAAAGCCATAACCGGCAGGCGCTGGCAAGACAAACTTGCCGTATTTCTTCGCGAGAATCAGCGCTGGCGCCTGCTTCTGCAGACGAAAATTCTGCGCCTTGCGATTAAACACTTCCCCGTATCGCTCACAGCGAATCTGCGGAACACCAGGATAGTTGGCCAGGATGGCCTCCACTCTTTCGGTGTTAGCCACTTCTTCTTCTATGTAAATCGCGGAAAACATCGCAGCTTAATGACTCTCTGAGCGCTGCAGGGTAAGCTTTAATTGCGCTATTAACTGTCTGGCAGAGGTGAATGTTTTTTTTGTGAGACCCCGCAATTCGGCGCTCCTACCCAGGGCATGATAGCGCTGACACAAGCGCTTAAGCTGAGTCCGGTAGCTGGCGCTTAGTTTTAGCTGTGACGCGAATTGTTCATATTCCCGGGGTAACTGGTAGGCAGCATTGTATTGCTTCACCACATCTTCCAGGCCCGAGAGTAGTTGCTGAATCTGTTCACATTGTCCGTTAATACTTTCGCATACAAAGCTGGCATCAATATTTTTAACGGGATTGAGTGGGTTGTCCGAAATAATTTTGTATACCTGGGCGAGCTCCGCCGATACAAATCGCAACACGCTAGCATAAAACCCGGACGCCTCCATTTCATAAGCTGCGTTTTCAGGGTATTCCAGCTCAGGCTCATCGACGGTGATAACTTCACTGCTGGTAAAACCGGAGAACAACTGTGTAGGGTAAAAACACTCTGCCGTCTCCTTCTCTATAATTTTATGGGCCAGTACACCCTCCCCAATATCGAGTTGTTGATGACCGGCAATGCCAACATTCAACCACCCCGCCACGGTCCCCGAAATGTCAGCCTGGGACTGCCCGAGGTAGGCAGTAGCTGTAGCTGCAGCCTGTCGACCCATCCCGGCAACTATCAAATGCAAGCCTCGCTGGTTTCGGTAAATGGGGAATGGTTGCGCGGTTAATTGCTGTGTCAGTGTAAAAAACTCTATGAGAGGCTTAGCTTCGAGAGCATGCGCCACCACCAGATTTAGTTTGCAAGCCTGCGTCATTTTTTATCGTCCTGAGTGCTGACTGAATGCCTGGCAATCAGACTGCTGTATTTTCCGGCAAGTTCGGTGTTCTGTCTTTTCACGGCAC
>CAVOFA010000185.1:0-4164 GCA_963694865.1 Gammaproteobacteria bacterium
TTCCGCTGAATAATGTTTGCGAGTAGCTCGGCGTATATCACGAACTGTCTTCTCGGCACTTCTTTTCTTTCTCATCATCGTTTTCCTCTCGGGTTGACGATGAGCTAAAAGTACCTCTGAAGCAATAGGCCAATTATGTCCAACTAGGGCTGACGGGGTACAACGTACACTACTGGTGGTGCAAATTTACCGCACCCAACGGAAGACGAATACAACAATCTACTAAAACAGTAGATAAGCAGCAGGCACAGGAGTTTGCTGACACCCTGAAAGCTCGTTACTGGCGCATTCTCAGATTAGGAGAGAAGCCAAGACGAAGCTGGAAGGAAGCGGCAGTAAAGTGGTTTAAGGAAACCGAGCGTCGATCCAAGCAGGATGCTCTCGATCAGATTAAATGGGTTGATCCGTATTTGGGAAAACTCTATCTGGATGAGATCAACCGCGAGGTGATCGATAAGATTACCCAGACGAAAGTAAAGACGGGAGTGAAACCTGCTACCGTCAATAAAATGTTGGAAATCGTCAGGGTAATTTTAAATACTGCCTTACACGAGTGGGAATGGATTGATCGTGTACCGCGTGTACGCCTTCTGAAGACCCAAAATGCACGCATCAGGTGGATTACGAAAGCAGAAGCTAGCAGGCTTCTAGGATCGCTTCCTGAGCATTTGCGTTACATGGTGGCGTTTTCATTAGCGACCGGGTTAAGACGCAACAACGTGACCGGGCTGGAATGGTCACAAGTCGATTTAACCCGACAAGTTGCTTGGATACACGGGGATCAATCCAAATCAGGACGCCCGATTGGCGTGCCGTTAAATAGCGAAGCAATTGCAGTACTTCGCGAACGACTTGGGAAACACTCTATTTACTGTTTTACCTATCGCGGTAAAAAAGTAACGCAGGTGAACACCAAGGCTTGGCGAAACGGATTAGTCAAAGCAGGAATTCCTAATTTTCGCTGGCATGATTTACGGCATACTTGGGCTAGTTGGCATGTGCAAAATGGGACACCAATTAGTGTGTTACAGGAACTAGGGGGTTGGTCCGAGATTAAGATGGTTCAGCGGTATGCTCACTTAGCCCCGGAACACCTGGCCCCGCACGCCGAAAATATTTGTGAAAAAAATGCAAATGGTACATTTTTGGCTACACCCCAAAAAGGCACAAAAAAAGCAGCACTCCACTTAGTGAAGTAACTGCTTGATTGTTCTACGAAAAATAATGGTACACCCGGCCCGATTCGAACGGGCGACCCCCTAGTTCGTAGCCAGGTACTCTATCCAGCTGAGCTACGGGTGCATAATCTTTTCTTACTTCTTATCAATTCTGACAGATCCCTCCGGCAAGATTGATTCGGTTTTTGGCTAAGCCAAAATTCTCACCGCTTCGCGGCGGCTTGCAGCCGTCCTGCGCGCTACGCGCTTGTCGAACCTGCCACCTCCTAGTTCCTAGCCAGGTACTCTATCCAGCTGAGCTACGGGTGCTTAATCTCTTCTGACTTCTTATCAATTCTGCCACATCCCTCCGGCAAACTTGATTCGGATTTTGGCTAAGCCCTCACCGCTTGGCTGCGGCTTTCAAGAGGGCGGTATTATAGCTAAATCGATAGTTTTTCATAGGCATTATTGATGTTGTCTCGCTCAAGCTGGTTTTCACTAAGCTCCGACTGTAATAACATGTGCCCATGAAATCATTTGATCAATATTTAGCTCCTCTTCGATTGCCCCACTGTGCCTTTGCCCTTTGGATGCTTCTACCCTCTTCCGCTCTATTCGCCGACTACGAAGCTGGGGTCAACGCAGCATTCGACGGCGATTACGATGTCGCCTTTCATGAGTTCACTATAGCCGCCGAATCCGGCCTGGATCTCGCGCAATATAACCTGGGAATCCTCTATTTTACTGGTAGAGGAGCCGATGTGGACTACGATTTGGCCTTTAAATGGACCCAGGCAGCGGCAGATCAGGGCCATATAGCCGCCCTGTTTAACCTGGGCAGCCTGTATTTTTCGGGTCAGGGCACTACGCCGGATGAAGACAGGGCGGTTGAGTTGTACGGCCGTTCAGCCAAATCCGGCCACGCCGATGCGGCTTTGACTCTGGCCAAGATGTACCGGGATGGGGAATCTGTTGACCAGGATCCGGTGCAGGCGCATGTCTGGGCCAGCATGGCGCTGAACAATGAACACCGGGAAGCGGATTCATTGCGGGATGAGATCGAGAGTGCCATGGACCCACAGCAGTTGAGTGCGGCACGCCGCCTATTTGCGCAGTGGCAAATTCAGCTGTAGCGGCCTAATTAACAGCCGCTTTTTCTTCCACCAGTTTTGCCTCAGCATTCACCAACAAGGTATCGAGCCAGGCTGTGAAGCCCTCGGGATCGACGAAGGGATGGTCCGCTCCTTCCCGGCGTTGTTTTAGCAATTCGTTGCGAGCAAAAATGTCTCCAGAACCCTCGTGATTGGGGATATTGACCTCAATATCTTGCATAGTCTGAATTCTCTTCACACTATCGATATACATGTTGGTGCGCTCCACCCCGCTAAAGTTCAGACCCACCCCGCCAAACATAAAAGCATCATGGGGGTAGCCGTCGTCGTATACCGTAAATCGCGTGGAGAGCACACCGGGCGTATGACCGGGGGTTTGAAAAAACTCCAGTCGGGTGCGACCGAGATTCAAAGTACTGCCATCGGATGCCGTCAGGTGACGCATGGGGATAGGGTATTCCTGGTAGATAGCGGGCTCGTTAGTCATCTGCCAATCCGGCTCGGTCATCATCACCACCGCTCCAAATTCCTGTTGCATGCGCCTGGCACCACCGATGTGATCATAATGTGCGTGGGTAACGACGACATAGCGGAGATCATCGGGGTCCAGACCCAGCTCTTCCATGCCTTCAATGATGAGGTCTGTCAATTCGCCGTAGAGTGCATCGAAGAGAATCAGGCCCTGGTCGGTTTCCAGCACCCAGGCTGAAACCCACTTGGCACCGACGTAGTAAAGATTGTCAAACACCTGAAAGGGCGCGACTCGCTGTACGGCCAGGTCATCCTGCGGTGAAAGTTGCTGGGCATTGGCTGCAATACTAAACAACGCACTGAGTAACAAAATACCCAAGCCTGAAACTACTGCCTGCAGTCTGTCTCTAATCATATCGATTGCCTTATTCATTGTTTCTACGCTTCCTCTTGCCGATCGGTGCAAACTATTTATGTTACGGGGCTGAATTGAAGCGATCACTGACGTAGCGATCGAGTTCATCCAGCTCTTGTTTTCGCAGCATTGCGCCCTGCATTGCGTCTACTCCCAATACCTGGTGCTGTTGAGTTTCCAGATTGTACACTGGCCACTTGGGTTCTTGTAGAATTCATGATTCGCACCTTTTCCAGCATGAATGGTGCTGGACTCCGCTTACGTTATTTACAATTTCACTGGTTCCTGAGCAATACAACTTATAACCGAAATTTTCCGAATTTGAAACCGCCCTACGACTAAGGCACAACAAGTTGGTGGCATATCACTACCTGGAGCCCTGAGAGCAAAACTACCGGCCCAACGCAGGCAGCTAGTAAGACCGAGGCAAACCTAAAACATGCTCGGAAACAAAGTTGAGTATCATTTCCTGAGAAATTGGTGCCAGCTTCATCAACCTGGCTTCACGCCAATAGCGCTCGACATGGTACTCCCGGGCATAGCCGAAACCACCGTGGGTTTGGATTGCCGCATCTGCAGCAAAGAATCCTGCCTCGGCCGCCAGCCACTTGGCCATATTGGCTTCGGCGCCACAGGGCTTGTCGTTGTCCAGCAACCAGGCAGCCTTCCTGGTCAACAAATCGGCGGAATCCAGTTTGATACGCGCCTCCGCCAACGGATAGGCAATGCCCTGGTTTTTGCCGATGGGTCTATCGAAGACTATACGTTCATTGGCGTACCCCACCGCGCGCCTGAGCGCAGCCCGACCTATGCCAATTGACTCCGCCGCAATTAAGATGCGCTCGGCGTTAAGGCCATCCAGCAAATAACGAAAGCCTTTGCCCTCTTCGCCCACTCTATCGGCAAGCTCAACCCGGAGATCGTCGTAGACAACTTCGCAGCTGCGCACGGCATTGCGGCCCAGCTTCGGGATCGGAGAAATCGACACCTCCGGTTTTTGTAACTC
>CAVOFA010000186.1:0-4155 GCA_963694865.1 Gammaproteobacteria bacterium
GCAATGACAGTGGTTACTCTATTGACCCAGAAAATCGATCCACCGAAACCGCTGACGGATATTGACGGCGATCCAATTGAATTGAATTGAATTGTCCTGCTATGTTGGTATGTGCGAGTGAATGCGCGAATCTATCCACCCCTGGCATTGGCAGACAGAAATGCCAATAATCTTTGTTCGATGTTTTCAGAGGCTCCAGGTACCAGAGCCACAGTACCCACTGTTAAGACACTTACCGCCAGACACAAAACCAGATATTTTTTCAACTTCATATTCAACCTCCTTTAGGTGCCAACTCGAATATCCAAGTATGACCGCCTTCGATAGATTGGAGAGTGGTAGGCGAATTATATTTTAATGTCATCTTTGCCACCACGCCTGCTAATTCCGGTCCTTCGGTAATTCGCACGAGTTGTCTCTCGTAACGGGTTCCATCCAGACGTATAACTACCGACCCGTCGCCCTCTTCGGCCTGTACTGCCCATTCCTTCCACAGTCTCCCCAGGAAGGTGCTCATGTAACTTGAAGCGACGTAAATCTTTCCATCACTCTCCATGATATAAATCAAGCGCGAGCTGAGCGGGTCAATCAACTGCAATTCAACCAGGGAAATTTCATCCGTAAAACTCCAGTTTGGCTCCGGACCTGTGTAAAGCTCTCCCGCTATCAGTTCGCCACCAGGAAATAGCATGGAGGGACCATCGGCGCTGCGATTCTCAAAGCGAGCTGTGGCTATGGCTAACGCCGGAATCAGCAGTAAGATAAAGATTGTTTGTAGAGCGTACGTTAAGGTTTTTATTGTTCTGTCTCTCTGTCTGATTTAGTTGTTGGCTTATTTGAGAAATTTACGGCGCTGTAACATGAAATCCTCCATTGATAATTCTGGGGTTATTGGCCTTGCACAACTTCGTTTCTTAATATGCCCACGTCTGATAATTCGACTTCGTAAACATCACCGGGAACCATCGCCTGGGTGGCGCCCATGGTACCGGACCAGATCATATCGCCGGGTTCTAGCGTGAAATATTGAGATATATAACTGACCATTTCTTCCATGTCGAAGATCAGGTCAGAAGAGTTCTCCCCCTGCACGACCTCGCCGTTTAGGCGGCCGGTGATTTGGACGTTCTTATAGTCGACTCCTTTAACTAGTGCCGGTCCTACTGCATTGAATCCGCGTGATCCTTTTGCACGAACAACTTGAAAATCGCCGGCCTGCCAGGCGCGTTCGCTGACATCGTTACCAGCAGTTACGCCAAATATGTAATCGCCAGCTTCTTCCACTGTCACATTCTCGGCGCGCTTACCTATCACGATTGCCATTTCTGCTTCGTAGTGCAAGTTCTCAGATCCTTTGGGTCGTACGATTGGATCTTCAGGACCAACTATTGAATTTGCGGGAACGGTGAAAAGGGCCGGAATTTCAGCCGGGTCACCGCTGATGTGGCTGAGGAAGTTGAACCCTGTCATGAAAACCAGAGACGGATCGACCGGTGCTTCAAGTTTGACCTCACTACGGTCGAATTTAACCCCGGTGTGATCCATTGTGTTATAAGGGGCTCCCGCCAACTCATAGATTTCGTCCCCGTGTACCATGCCCCAGGAAATCTCACCTGCGTTCTGAGAATAACGCACGAATGTTTCCAGTTCCTGTGCACCGGCGAAAATACTGACCACTGAAAAAAACAGAGCTACTGTTAAAGCAAATAAACGTTTCATGCCAAATCTCCTATTGAGGCTCAGGACCTTCTGAATAAATTTATTTTGAGCCTCTTTTCTCAATCATTACCGAACATTTGATGCCTGAAATTCTGTGAGCTGCCAGAGCCCACCGCGCTTTATGTAAACATCTATTGTCCGAATGTGCATATCGATTGGCTCAGCCCTTCCAGCCACAGTGATCTTCTGTAGTACCTCGCCCGCAATGATTCCTACATCACCATAGATGCGAGCTTCCATGCCGATAGGATTAACTTCCAGCCAGCCAATACCTCCAGTCCTAACCGTTTCCAGATAAGAGGTCTTGGTATCGACTGCACCTGTGGTGTGGCAGTAGCGTACCTCCTCGGCCACCATTTGTTCGAGTTTGGAGATGTCCTTCGAAATCGCTGCGTCGAATCGTTCTTGCTGTACTGCTAATAATTCCGCTGTGGCCGCGGACGATTGCGCGATGGCACTCCCCGTCGTCGCAACGAACAGTCCCGCCATAAAGAACAGAAATTTTATTGGGCCGGCATTTTTAAATAGGGCGTCAAATAGAGTGCTAAATAGCGACAGTAATGTCATAGCTCCATCCTTTCTTGTTCCGAATAGGAATGTCATAAGTAACAGCGGCAAACCGGAATCAATTCGTCAGTGGCATAGACTGCTGACGAATTGGCAGTTGAAGCGCTGCGTGTTTTTCTTAGTTGTGGCCCATGCCTAAAACGTAGCGTGTGCATTAAACGGGCTGGCAGTGCCCCCTTTAATAGGATTAATCTGGATCGAAGTCATAAATTCCCAACGACCCAGACGCTCAGCAACTTCCGCGACCTCTTGCATATAACCGTTGTCAACAATTGGCAAACCCAGATTCACCTGGGTGAGTTGATGAACGGGTCTGTTAATACCTGCTACACCGGACGGTTGTACATCATTCGCCGCATCACTTATCAGCATGGCGATATCACGCTCCTTCAACCAAGGCAATACCGATGCATGCAGACCGGCGCCGCCTTGCCCATATGCCCATGGACCTTCGGCGTCGCGAAGAGCCCAGCGGCCACCGCGAATAAACAGGGCATCGCCACTGCCGATTTTAACGCCGGCAAATTCTTCCCAGGCTTCCAGGTCTTCCACATAAATGGGAGTACTCGGTTCCAACCAATCAACCCCACGTAGCAAAGGCATATCTACCAAAATTCCACGGGTAACGTAGGAGGTTCCCATGCGGTCGATTGCCAAGTCTTCACAGCCGTAAGAAGTCAGATTTTGTGGATAGCCATTGAAGATGATGTATTCGCCATCTACTTCAGTGCGGTAGTGGCACAGTGCATCGACGTGCGACATCATGCCGTCGTGTAGTTCAAACTGCACTCCATCCATTGCGAAAGAGGGCTCTTCGCCATCTTTAACTCGCACTGGCGTAACTTCTCCGTTTCTCATTTCGAGATTGGTCATCCAGTGCTCATAGGCACCATAAGCCTGGCTATCAATAGTCTTCTCTTCGATGACGAAATGTTGCAGGGTTACTGTCTCACCCGTCTGCACCAGTGCCGCTGCCTGGAGCGTTTTTTCCGGGGTAATCAGATTTAGCGTGCCTCGCTGATCATCAGGGCCCCAACGCCCCCAATTGGATAATTCTTCCTCCCACTGCTTCAAGATATCCAAGGTAACTAAGCGTGATGGAAGCTGAGTTGATGGGTGTGCCTGAAATTCCTGAGCCGCAGAAAATCCAATCAGGCTCGCTGGCAATAAAATTAATAGCACTTTCCAAATCGAATATTGATATCCAAGTATTTTTCTCATGGGCTTGCCTATAGATGTAATAAAGTATTGATTACAGGGGTAGAAGGTACGATGTGTGTTCATTTTCAAATAACCATCGCAATTCCCAGAAACTTGACATGTCAGATGGCATGTTGCAGCATGTCACTTGACATGTCAATCTAGGGAAGTACATGTTAAACGAAGCAGAACAGAAACAATCAGACGAAGAAAAACAGCCTGAGAAACAGGCAGCTGGTTACGATCGCAAACAACAAATTCTCCAGCAAGCGGTCGAGATCGTGGCAGCAGAAGGCTACTCCAAGCTGTCGATGCGAGCTCTGGCGCGTGCCAGCGGAATAACACTGGGTGCACTGCAATATCATTTCAGCACCTGGGAAGACATGCTGCGTGCACTGAACGCCTATATTCTTGATCAGTACGACCGATCTTGGGCCGCCATGATTCCCAAGGACAGACTGCCGACTCTCCAGGGTTTCATGCGGCTGGTTTTAGAAGATATTCCTGGGTCGGCGCTTCAATCGGGAAATTTGCTCCCACAATTGTACGCGATGTCCCAGGTCGAACCGATAATTGAGGAACTGCAGACTGAGATCTTCAATAGGTACATTTATGTAGTGGAGAAGCTGCTCGCAGATCTCCAGAGCCACACACCACGTGCAGAAGTAT
>CAVOFA010000187.1:0-4100 GCA_963694865.1 Gammaproteobacteria bacterium
TCCTGTAAGGGTGGAGTATGTGCAACTTGCAAAGCACGTATAATGGAAGGAAAGGTAGACATGGACCTGAACCATGCGCTTACCGATCAGGAATTAGCTGAAGGCATGATACTGACGTGCCAGGCGAATCCGGTTTCAAAAAAGGTAGTTATTGATTTTGACCAGTTATAAAGGACGGTTGCCATACTTATGTCTGTAAATATGTCTGTAAATATGGCTGGTTCTTCTAGTGGTTGAGGTGAATATTGGCCCTGAGTTGGTTTCCCAGCGAGCTGCAGAACGCAATGTCAGTTGTACTTCCATGGTGGTGACCGTGTTTGGTGATTCTATTTCCCAGCACGGGGGGTGGATCTGGTTAGGCAGTCTAATCCAGGCCCTGAGACCTTTTGGTTATACCGAGCGGCTAGTGCGCACGGCGGTATTTAGACTGGCGCAACAGGACTGGTTGCAGATCAAGAAGATAGGTCGACGTAGCTATTACTGTTTTACTGACAGTGCTAATCATTTTACCGAGAAGGCGGCCCGGCGAATCTACTCTGCGAGTACCCGGGAGTGGGATGGGAGTTGGACGCTGGTTTCACCCGTATTTGTGCCAGAAGACGGGAAAGGGGAATTTCGAAAAAGCCTGTTATGGCAGGGATACCACTCGCTGGTGAATGGTATGTACGCGCACCCATCTTCCGAAAAAACTTCCTTAGAGGAAACTTTGCATGAACAAAACCTGCTCGGTAAAGTTATTGTTTTTTCTGCATCAGCAGATGATGCTAACTCGCAGGCAGCGTTAAAGACTCTGGCAGAACAAAAATGGAATCTGGATGAACTGCGGGGGATGTATGGTGATTTTCTACGATTCTACCAACCTTTAGTTTTAAAGCTTGGCAAGAATAATCCGGGACCGGAACTGAGTTTTCAGATACGCACACTAATGTTGCACGAGTATCGAAGGGTGTTATTGCGGGACCCGGATTTCCCCGAAGCAATGTTACCCAATGGCTGGATTGGGTTCGAAGCGAATGATCTTGCCCGGCATTTATACGCCTTGTTGTCGAAAAATTCCCTCGATTATATTCACAAAAATATGGAAAACGCGCAGGGTGCACTCCCGGAAGTTAATGCGCAGTACTTTAAACGGTTTGGTGGAATCTAGTCGCCTGGTGTTTTCTGAGCAACGGCTCGTTCAAGCACCTTCGCCCCACTTGCGCATTAACGGCCAACACCAACCAAATTTCCTCACCCACAAAAACTTCCTTCTAACCTGGACTGGATAATCCCCAACATCAGACTCTTCAATTTAGCGATGCTCTTCGGCGTAAGCCATCGAATCTGATCCCTCGATAAATACAAGCTAAAACATTGAAACGTTTGCCTTTACATCGAGCAGCAGACGCCCCGCTGTTTCCATGACCGAGGGCGACACCATGATGTGCTGTCGTGCAACCTGAACATCCCGTAGATAGCGCTGCAATCGGGAAGTCTGATAAACCGATACACCACCACCGAGAGCATACATGGCATCAACAACCTGAACACAGGAGGTCACCGTATACGTTGTTGCCAGACGCAAATCCCGTCTTAGCGCCAAACTGGCGCGACCCTGTTGCAGCGTGCTGTCCCAAACTGCATCTATCGCCTCGTAGTAGAATGCCCGCGCGCTGCGCAGTTGCGCCTCTGCTTCGGCAAGCTTGAGATGTGTGTGTGGTTGCTCAGCAATCGTCTTCCTGGAATGTGCCCGCTTTTTACTCCCTGCAAGCGCCACAAATTCCTTAATCGAAGCACGAGCTATACCCAGCGCTACCGCGGCAATACCCAGGGCAAGAAACGTTATGCTGGGAAAACTCGAGAGTGGGCCAGAATGGGCTTCATGGTCCAAATATCCTACACCATGCGTGGTTGGTACCAGTAAATTGTCCACCTGATAATCAACACTACCGGTGCCCTTCAGACCACTCACATGCCAGGTGTCCAATAATTCGACTTTATCAGCTGGCATAATCATCATGTGATTTGCAGGATTACCAGCCTTGTCGAGAATCGGCTCGCCGTTTTTGGTCAGCATACAACCACCCATGATCCAGTCAGCATTCTGGCTTCCAGAACCCCATTGCCAACGTCCCGTGACCCTGAACCCCTCATCTGTCAGTTCTGCCCGGCCTGTTGGCGCGAAAACTCCGGTCAACATGGTCGTAGGACTGGCAAGGATCTGTCGGCCGATCTCTTTAGATACATTCCCTAGAGCAGCACCAGAGGTTGTGCCGATGAAAGCAACCCACGCACAGGAGGCATCCCCTTGCGCCAATATCTCAAAAATTTCACTGGAGAGTCGTGGCGGAGCTTCAAGGCCACCTATCTCCTGCGGCACGCCCAATCGATAAAAGCCGGCCTCGGCCATAAGTTTGGACAGATCTGCAGGCACTCTTCCAGCGGCTTCTATTGTTTCTGCCTGATCGAAAAACAGATCACTAAGACGCTGTGCTTCTTCAATCAGTTGTTTCCCTGTTTCCATCATCAGTCTCGTTTAAGCGATTTGAAATTATGAGGCCAACAATAACAGTTAGCCAGAAAATAAAGTCTATTTGTGCAAGTAAATATATTGATCCGGGTTCTTTTTCGCTACAAAATCAGCGAGCGCTATTTACGACGCTACCGCAGGCCACGCTAAATTGAGCGCACGCGTTTTTTGATGAAATAGACAGGCCATGTATCGTCATTGGCAATTACACCAGCCTGTCGGATGGCCTGTTAGTATTGCATGCATTGCTGGAACGTATTTGTTCTGACACGCACTCATTCTGGACGGGTAAATCGAACTTCTTATGACAAATGAATTGAAAATCGGATTGGCAACCCCCGTAGGCCTTTGGTCAATGAGCATTGATGCCAAACACAGGATGCTTGAAGACGCCTGGGCCGCAGGCGTTAATCATATTTTCATGGCTGACCATATCTCGTTTCGCGACGGTTCCGGAACGGACGGTTTTGTCGAAATTGCTGCACTTTCACAACTGCATGCTGAGATGAGCGTCATGATCAGCATCTACTTGTTGCCGCTAAGACACCCGCTGCCGGTCGCACGGCAACTGGCAACCATGCACAAAATAGCTCCGGGTCGAATGTTATTCGGCGTTGGTATCGGCGGCGAAGACAGACATGAGGTTGAAATCTGTGGTGTTGACCCTCGTACTCGCGGGCGCCGGACAAACGAATGCCTGGAGGTTGTGCGGCGGCTTATGCTTGGTGAGTCGGTTGACTTTGAAGGTGAGTTTTTCAATCTCAGTCAGGCAAGAATCAAACCCACCGTGGGGAACAGCGTCCCCATTATTGTCGGAGGCCGCTCAAACGCGGCATTGGATAGGACAGCGCGATTTGGTGACGGTTGGATCGGCGCCTGGTGCTCCGTCCGGCGGTATCGGGAAGCCCTGGCACTCGTTCAGCAGGCAGCATCAGAAACTGGCCGGGGCAAGACGGACTGGCTTCATGGTTATCAGCCCTGGGTGGGGGTCGCAGATTCTCGTGAGGAGGCAAGAAAACTGGTGGCAAAGGCGATGGAGAATTTCTACCATGTTCCCTTTGAAAAATTCGAACGATACGTGCCTTATGGAACACCAGACGATGTTGCGAACGACCTGGCGCCGTTCGTCGATGCCGGATGCTCCATCATGAATCTGAAAGTCGTTGCAGGCAATGACAGCCATTCGATAGCTGCGACAAAGATAATCGCTCAGTCTCTCCGAAATCGATAATTATCTGCAGCACGATCTTGAACAACGGGGTCGGAGTAATTACCCCGGGTAAAGTACCGGAGTAAACGCACCAACTTCCCGGCCTGACATTGACTATTCTCGGGCGGAAAACTGCCTTCCCCCACATTGATTTTAAGCATGCCTTACGACGATACTTTTGTATTCTTGGAAAAACATGCTTTGTGATTCCTACCCTCCGCATGTCTATTGCAGGTGTAGGATATTTTATTTGATTACGTATAGGTATTACGTGTAACTTCAACAGCAATGATGCTTAGTCGTAAGTTTTTTATGGCTATCATCCGGATGACACCGAGTTTCCATACAAATAGCTTTTTTACATGATGAGGGTAAATGTTA
>CAVOFA010000188.1:0-4090 GCA_963694865.1 Gammaproteobacteria bacterium
GCGGCATCGATCTCAACAACGAGGCTATCGCGCAGCACCAGGCCGATAGACTGTGTGCCATCGACGGAATACGTTGCCAGCTTAAAGGGTTCTGCACTCTCTATCGCCTGCGCCGCTACTTGTCCCGACACCAGTAGCAGCGCCAGCAAGGAGCAAATCGTAATAATCTTGGTTCGCATGGTAAATCCTTTTATAGTAAAAACGTTTGTTAAAACAAATCTGTTCCCATTAATCTAATCTAGCTTCGAAAGAACCGAAACAACAGATTCGTAGCGAAGGCTATTTGCAGCATCTAGTGCAGATCTATTTGAAGCATCTCGAAGATTCGGATCTACGCTCGCAGCAATTGCGAGAGAGCAGTATCAGGGTCAGGTCTGCATTTGCAACTCAATGCCTGATCTGTGTGCAATTAGAGACCTGATCCTAGATTACCCCATTCAACTCTTGGTGTCCCCTTAGCCCGGTAATACGGGCCTTCGGTTGTAGTTAACTTATTATCTTATTAGTATTCCCTGGTTTTCCCCACCAAGGCAAGCAGCGACCTGCCGATCTCAATCGAGAACTTGAAGCCACGCCCGCTAAAACCGGCGGCGAAGCCAATGTGCGGATAATCTGCGTGACGGTCCACAGGTCCACAATGAATTGCCGGCCCGGTGTTTCGGTGTAGAGGCAGCTGTCGATGCGGACCGGCTCGGGCACAACGCCGTTGAAATGTTTGGCAACCGCCGCACACAAAGCCTCGGCGTTGTCGTCCATGATTTCCCTGGGATGATTCGGGTCTGTGATTGCGCTTTCATTCTCCAGGGCGATCTTGATGTGCCCCGGATATTCCAGCACGGGAAAGCCGTAGAGGTTTGGCTCAGCGGCGAAAATGTAGACCGGACAGATTTGCGGGTCATACAGCTCCGGCTGTTCAATTGGAAAGTACGCAACCTGCTGCCGCGTCACGCGCAGGTCTAGTGGTTTCTCCAGCAAGGGCTCGAGAAACTGCCCAGCCCAGGGCCCGGCAGTAACGATCAGCCGTCTGGCAGCAAGTCGCTCTCCGCCGGCAAGCACAACGGTGACACCGGCTTGTGCAGGGATAATCTGCTCTACAGGACAGTTTTCGCGCAAGTGTGCACCGCGGGCAAGCGCCTGGTCAATCATGGCACGCACACATCGGTCCGCATCGAGCTTGCCCACGTCGGCCTGATACAGACCGACCCAATTGTCGGGCAGCGCAAACTGGGGAAATTCCGCGGCAATGTCTTGCCCCTGCAGATGCCGGTAAGCAAAGCCATTGGCATCGAGCGCCGCCCTGGTGCTGACCAGAAAGTCCTCATCATCCGGCCCGACAATCAAACTGCCGGTGATCTCCAAGAGCTGCTCACCACTTTCCTTCTCCAGCTGCCGCCACATCTCAAAAGTCTGGGGTATAACGCGACACTCTTCCACATCTGGATTGGCATAACGGGTTATACGACTGCCACCATGGCTGCTGCCCAGTTTATGACCCACCTCGAACTGCTCCAACAGCAGCGGATTCAATCCCGCCCTGGCGGCGTGATAGGCCGCCGCGCTGCCCATTGCGCCGGCGCCGATAATGATGAGTTCGTGGGTGTTCCCTGAACTATTCACGATCTTTGCTAGTAAAGGCGAGTAATGGGGAAAGTTCTGCCTGATCGGCTGCTCTTAAGGCATCGATATATTCACGCCGCCTTTCGTTCATGGATTGCAAGTCATGCCCCCCTGACCAATCTATAGCCTCGTGATTTAGTAATTTAGTCAGTACGGCGTCGGCTATGATCCTTGCGTGGCGACCATTTCCGTTAGGGAAGAGATGAATATAGACAAGCTTATGATGAAACCTCGCTGCGATTTCCAGTGGCGGGTAGGTGCCATGATCTACCCAGAATCTAGCATCTTCGAGTAATTGGCGAAGTTGTACGGATATTTGCCGGGGATCGATCCCAATATTCTTCTCTGTTTTTCTGAGTTGCCCTGCCCATGTCCACACTTCTCCAAATAGTTTTCTGTGAAGTTCACACAGGAATGCACCGTTCAAGATGTCTTTCGTTTTCCGCCCTTCAAGCCAACGTAATCCTTTCTGGATATTGGCTTGTTCCAAATGGTTTAGTTCACCCTTTGTCGTGACATGCTTAAATTTCAGACTCGACTTCTCGTCAGGATCAAGAGGAGTTGATCCGTAGGGTTCTTCTTCATCTGTCATGATTAGTCATCCCAAAGATCAGCGGGCATTTCTCGGAGTAATTCCTGCTGCAGGCGCTCCAGTTCAAACGCCAGTGCATCTCTATCCAGTGCCTGACTTTCGAGTGCCATATGTGCATTGGTCTTTTGCAGTATCTTTTGCGCTTTTTCGTTTGCGCGCTCACTGACTAGCTTTTCAGCTTTGCCTGGAAGCACAATTGTGTAGGCAATACGCGCTCCCATGGCTTGTGCCATGTTTTCGAGGGTTTTCAGTGTGATAACGCCGGCCATCTCGTTTCTCTCCGATTTGGCGATCTGTGCGCGCGAGACACCAATCCTGCGCCCTAATTGCGCACCAGACATCCCTAAGGCCTTACGCAATGTGCGCAGCCATCCTTCCTCAGGCATTATGATATCGACCCCTTTTTGCGAGGCCCGGTTGACTATGTCTTGATATTGTCTCAATACAACTGTTTTCATTTTCTGACTCTTTATACGTGTCTGTATACTTATAAGTACACAATATCTTCATATATGTCAACTTATAAGTATACATAAAGAAGCTTTATGTCAACTTAAAAGTCTACATAAATATAGTGTTTGTTAACCTAAGGGCAAATAAAATGGGCAGGGGGACTGTAGTGGTCAAGTAAATTTGGCCACGGTTTTATAGTCATTCCAGTAAAGCTTTTCAGCGGCGTTCGGAGACAGTCCGCTGTTATGAGTATGAGGCCTGAGCCAGCTATAGTAGCCTAGAATATAATCAGTGACGCCCTGGCTGGCCTTTTCGAATGATGAGTAACCTGTCTCGGGAATCCATTCTGATTTCAAACTTCTAAAGAAGCGTTCCATGGGACTGTTGTCCCAGCAATTTCCACGCCGACGCATACTCTGCACCATTTGGTAACGCCACAGCTGTTGCCTGAAGGACAGGCTCGTATACTGGCAACCTTGGTCGGAATGGAACATGACACCGTGGGGTTCCCCTCTCGATTCATAAGCCATGGTTAATGCTCTCCTAGTTAGGCTGCTGTCAGGGGAGAGCGACATTGCCCATCCCACTGGTTTTCGAGCAAACAGATCTAAAACAACAGCGAGGTAGGCCCATCGCTTTCCTGTCCAGATGTAAGTGATATCACCCGTCCAGACCTGGTTAGGGGCACTGACATCAAAATTACGGGCAAGCTTGTTAGGGATGCTAATATGCTCCTTACTCGCTTTCTTGTACCGGTGTTTTGGTTGCTGATTGCTCACCAATCCAAGTGCTTTCATCCGGCGACCAGCACGGTAACGGCTTAGAGGAACACCTGCAGTTGTAACCATCGTAGCAATCGACCTTGCTCCAGCAGAGCCATTGCTGAGCTGATGCGATTCGTTAACCAACACCTGGAGTCGGAGCTCTTCCGGCTTGGGTAATTGAAGGCGATCTTGCCAGGCTCTATAGCTGCTGCGGTGAACGTTAAACGCCCGGCACAACTGATTCACCGGTTTTAATCGTTGAATTATCGCAAAGTGCTCAGCGAGTCCGACATCAAGAGAGCTGTACCCTTTTTAAAGATTTCTTTCTCCGTCTCTATCCGCCTAATGCGCTTTTCGAGTTCCTGTATTCGTCTCTGATCTGGGGTTATAGCTGAAGCCTTCGGGGTGTGGCCTTTCTTTTCAAGCCTGATTTGGCGCACCCAATATTCCATGGTGGACTTACCAACACCTACAGCTTCGGAAGCAGCCTTAACCGTATAACCTTGATCAACCACCAGCTGTGCTGATTCCAATTTGAATTCCGGGCTGAATGTCCTTCTAGCTCTTGTCATTTTTTCACCTGTTTTGCGTTGGGGTGATGATATCACCTGTAATCAGGTGGCCAAATAGACTATGCCACTACACCATCTCAATATTTGAATGC
>CAVOFA010000189.1:0-4086 GCA_963694865.1 Gammaproteobacteria bacterium
CGCAGAGCGGGTGAAGCGAAATACAATAATGGCGTATTTGTCAAACCGTTTCCCGCAATAGCCGCAGCGACTGGGCCATCTCTGGCCTCGGGATTTGGCAAAAAACTTCGTGTGAGAGGTTTAGAACAGTGTCCGGCAGGTCTACCCACTGCCGCGCTCGCCGATGAGATATTACTTGAGGGCAAAGGACAGATAAAAGCGTTGTTTGTTTTAGGGGGCAACCCAATGTTGGCATGGCCGGATCAAATCAAGACGTTCAAGGCCATGCAGCTACTCGATCTTCTGGTTTGCCTTGACCCAATCGTGTCAAAAACGGCGCAGTTGGCTGACTATGTTATTGCACCTAAACTGCATTATGAAATCCATGGCAACTCGGCGCTCAATGAGTTTGTTGGTAATTTTGGCGGCGGTTGGGGTTTTGAGGATACCTATGGCCAAGTCTGTGACCCGATTTTACCCGAACCAGAAGGTTCCAGCCTGGTTGAAGAATATGCTTTCTTTCTAGAACTAGCCAAGCACTCGAAACAAGAGTTAGAGGTTAAGTCGTTTGCTCTATTAGACCCAGAAGAAGCCGAGCAAGAAAAAACCCGGGTCGACTCCAGTAAGGATTTACATCCATTGGAGGCATGGGACATTACGCTGAAAGGATCCCCGGTTAAACATTCTGATGCGCGCAGTGAGCAGGCAGCTTATCGTGGAAAAGTATTCGACCCTGAACCTATAACGGTTGACGCAACTCCCGAAGATTGGCCGCATCGGCTACAAATAGGGGCTGAAGAAATGCTTAAAGATCTCGCTGAGGCCGAGACCAAAATGCGAGAGACAAAGGATACCTCGCAAGACCAATACCCCATGCGAATGCTCTCTCGTCGTCTACAAGCCGCACACAACTCAAACTGGCGAGATAACCAAGCATTAAAACTGAAATATGAGTTCAATCCGGCGTTTATTAACCCAGACGATTTAGCTGATCTCAACATTAGCGATGGCGACACCGTAGAGATTATTTCAGCGCGGGCATCTATTACCAGCGTTGCAGTGGCTGCCGATGATGTTCGCAGAGGCTGTATATCAATGGCGCATGGCTGGGGTGGCAACCCCGATGAGCCAGAAGACCCGCATAATAAAGGCGGCAATACCGGCCGCCTATGCTTCACTGATCGCGACTTCGATCTATACACTGGCATTCCGCGCATGAGTAATATTGCCGTAAAAGTTTTACCCGCCAACTAGCTATATAAATCAATAACTTAATTATCGCCGCAAAGGGACCGTCGTATCGCCAGCTAGGGGATTCAGGTTGATGGAGTAGCAGAGCACTTTATTTGGCTATTCTGTGGGGGGTGCACCCTATTTGTGGGGGGGTGAAAGCCACGGAAGAAAACTGTTGGGGCCTTTAGAAATGGCCCGCCCAGAGGGATTCGAACCCCCGACACCCAGGTTCGAAGCCTGGTGCTCTATCCAGCTGAGCTATGGGCGGATAGATTTCAACTACAACTAATTCCCTGCTTCTCTTCGAACGAGGGTTCGAAGTCCGCACGCGGCCCGCTGGACTCTATCCAGCTGAGCTATGGGCGGCTCAAGGAGCGGCGATTATAGTGAAAAGCTGGCGCAGTGACTACAGCGGGTTTTAATTTAGTTGGCATCGCTTCCCATTTGCCAATCAACGGGTATCATCCGCAGGTCAAATAATGAGACTAATCGTTGAGTTTTCGGCTTGCTGACCTGATGTATCTGGTGCCCACGCTGCTGGTGTGTGCTGGGGCCTACCTTGCGACTGTCTCTTCTTCTATCTCGGTGGTTGATACCGGGCTGTTTATGATGGTTTGTGATGCGAACGGTATCGCGCATCCGCCTGGATACCCGCTTGCTACGCTGATTTGTCACCCGATGATGTCGCTTCCTTTTGATGGTGCGATTCCCGGGAATTTGTTCAGTACGCTGTTTGCCATCCTGACGCTGTGTGCCCTGTACTTCCTTTGCCGGTTGATTGACCTGTCAGAGCTGGAGTCGGCATTGGCGGTCGGGGTGATGGCGGTGTCCACTGCTTTCTGGTCCCAATCTATTGTGCTGGAGGTCTATACCCTAAACAGCTTCCTGTTTATCTGCATGATGATTTGCTGTTTTTGTTTTTCCCGTGCGGGTGATGGTCGCTGGCTGGTTGCGGGTTCTCTGTTTCTGGGTCTTGGGCTCGCGAATCATTGGCCGCTGATTGTTGCTTCTTCGCTGTGTCTGCTTCCTTTCCTTCTCTGGAAAATTCACCCGCTGTTAAATGTGCTGAAGCGTCCGCTGTTAATAGGTGGGTGTTTGTTAGCCCTTGCATTGGGTTTGTCGCCTTACCTGTTGATGTTTACCAAGTCCGGCAATCCCATGACCATGATCGGCGACGTGAACTCTTTTTCTGATCTATGGCTTTATGTATCGCGCCTTACATACCAGGATATCTCCACGAATAGACCGGCAGGGTGGCTGGGTTTGCTCTGGTGGGTACCGCTCGCTTCAATCAAGCAGTTTGGTTACCTGGGATTGTTGTTCATTCCACTAGGCATGCTGCGTTCGCTGTTTGATCTCACCAAACCGGTTGCCGTCGCGCTAATGTTGCTTTGGGTTGCGAACTGCCTCTTGTTGCCCTTATTGAACAGTACCCCGTTCAATGAAGTAGGCAAAATGTACTACTCGACGTGGATTCTTCTTTCGTTCGTGAGTTGCTCAATCTGGATGGTGCTTGGTGTTCGATTTCTCTGGGCCGTGTCACAAAGTCGGGCAGTGACGCGGTTGGCGACTGCCTTGCTGATTTTTATAGCGGTGGCGGTACAGTCATTCCCATTGCTTGGCGCAAACGATACTGTCTGGGTAGAGCGCTATAACCGCCTGCTGTTGGAATCGCTGGACGAGAATGCTCTCCTGATTGTCGCTGGTGATACACAGACAGGTCCGCTTGGGGCCTTGCACTACGTGCAGGGCGTAAGGCCGGATATAGAATTAAGGCGGCAGCACAATATGCTCTTTGGCAATCGCCTGGCGAACCCTCGTCTTAACAATGAGGAACAGACAAGGTTGCTTGCCGAGCACAAAGGATCCTCTGACAGGCCGGTATACAGCGTTAGTGCCGTTGACACGACAGCTCGTGATTACGGAATGTACTTCAAGCTGGGTGAGCAGGGTTTCGGTTTTAACCCGGGCCTTGACGCTTTTATGCGTGATCTGATGTTAGCGCTACAGGAAGACATCGTGCGCGAACCGTTCATTAAGCGGTATCTGAACAAGGTTTTGTCTCAATACATCCGTGCTGTGGTGGGTGACGCTCTGATGGGTGAAGGCCTTTCGAAGGATCAACTGATTCGCTTAGCGCCCGTCACGGAGACGTTTCAGGCAAAAATCTGGACGCTGCATCATCTCGTGAATACACAGCAGTCATCGATCGATCACGAGCAGTTGGCCAACCTTGTAGTGGAAGGTGAACTGCAGCTTGAGGCTGATACCCCGCAAGATGCAGCGCGTCAGTTTTTATTCTTGGCGGGAGATGCTTATATTGAAACGTTAAACCGGCGGGATAAGGCAATTATCAGTTACCAAAGGGCGCGTGAATATGATGTTGACCGAGAAACGTGTGAGCATCTAGTAGCCCGCCATTTGTCAGCGCTACTGTCGCAGGTTGGCTGTGAGGATTAGCGGTGCGTGATAGTGGGCTTAAACGGTTTTTGTTCGCTCGTGAAAGCCTCCAGTGAATACACTGAAGCAGTTTGGGGAATCTCTGGACTGCCAACCGGGGTAGTTGCTAGTGGGTGTGCTCCAGCATTGTTATTCGCTCGCTGCCATCCAAAAGGGGTGCCAACTCTGAAATAACGTTCTTTCTTTCAGGAGAATGCAGCCAGGACTCCCAGTGTTCAAGGCTCTCCCACTTCGACATGATAATTCTTCGACCCGGGTCAAGTTTGTCTTTGAGAGACTCACCCGCTATACAGCCGGGCGCACGGACAACCTGACTGATGGTGCGTTTCACCGTGCAGTCGTAGTAATGCTCTAATCCCTGGGCGATCCTTCGTTCTATAAGTACCCTGATCATGGCCGCATAAGTCGCAGTAA
>CAVOFA010000190.1:0-4062 GCA_963694865.1 Gammaproteobacteria bacterium
AAATAGATTTTGACTGTCTGTTCTGGTCTAATGGAACAAGACACTTTCATGAGAGACAATATAGTTAATCATAAAGGTGTTAATTATGACGCAAAAACGCAATTACAAGCAGTACCCGAAAGAGTTTAAAGAAGAAGCTGTGGCATTGATCACGGAGCAAGGTTATACGGTTGCGAAAGCCGCAGAAGCCTTGGGAGTAGCAACGAATATGGAGTTATAACTGAATCTGGTGTTTGAGCATTTGAAAAAAGGCGGCGTATCTGGTTGATTGGTTATCGCGAAACAATCAAGCAACCAAAGAGAGATACGCCACCATGAGCAAGAGTACCGTTATTGAACTATCAGGTCGAGATGAGAGCCGGGATCCTTTGACCGAAATGTTGAGAGTAGGCGCACAGCAACTGATCCAGCAGGCCGTTGAGGCCGAGCTACAGGATCTCCTTGCCCAGTATGCCCAGCTCCGAACGGCAGCCGGTACCGCTGGTGTCGTGCGCAACGGCTATCAGCCAGAACGCGACCTACAGACCAGCCTGGGGCCAGTCGCGGTTAAGATTCCCAAGGTGAGATCCAAGACAGGTAAACCGGTGACCTTTCGCTCGGCACTGGTGCCTCCGTACATTCGCAAAACAAGGACCTTGGAAGCGGCCTTGCCCTGGTTGTATCTGAAGGGTGTTTCCAGTGGGGAGATGGGCTCTGCGCTGGAGGTTCTTGTAGGGCCGGAAGCAAAGGGCCTGTCGGCCAGTACCGTGTCCCGGTTAAAGCAGACTTGGGCGCAAGACTATCGTCGCTGGAACGAGAGGCGCCTGGATCAGGACCGTTGGGTATACCTCTGGGCAGACGGCGTCTACAGCGGGCTGAGGGCCGAACAAACCAAACTGTGCGCCCTGGTGATTATCGGTGTGAATGAGCGTGGCGAGAAGCACTTCCTGGCCATTGACGACGGTGTGAGAGAGTCGACCCAGAGCTGGCGCGAGGTGTTATTGAACCTCAAATCCCGCGGGCTGAACGTACCAAAGCTGGCGATCGGCGATGGCGCCATGGGGTTCTGGGCGGCCCTGGACGAAGTGCTCCCAGAAACCCGCCAACAGCGTTGCTGGATGCACAAGACTATGAATGTGCTGAACTGCCTGCCGAAATCGTCACAGCCAAAGGCCAAGCAGGCGCTGCATAATATCTGGCAGGCCGAGACTCGGGCGGATGCCGAGAAGGCGTTTGATCTGTTTATCGTGACCTATGATGCAAAATACCCCAAGGCAACGCTCTGCTTACAGAAAGACCGAGAAGAGCTGATGGCATTTTACAATTTTCCGGCGCAGCACTGGCAGAGCATCCGCACCAGCAACCCGATTGAATCCACCTTTGGCACAATCCGCCATCGAACCAAACGGTCAAAGGGCTGTTTATCCCGTGATGGTATGTTGCACATGATGTTCAAGCTGGGGATGTGTGCGCAGGAAAACTGGCGGCGCCTACGCGGATTCAATTATCTGGGACAGGTGATTACCGGGGTGAAATTCAGAGATGGAATCGAGGTGAAAACAGTTGACCAGGCCGTCGCCTAACTCAGGTGCGGAAACACCACTTTTGACAATAACTCACACATCAGGTCAACAGGCCAGGTCTTCTTGTGCTGGGCAATAAACACGTATTTCACCTTGTTTCCTTGGCGAAGAAGACCGTTGTGAGTTCAAGTCGTCAGTGCAACGCTATCATTTAGTTTATCTCCTGGCGTTCGATAACCCAAAGTCTTCCGTGGCCGTTGGTTAAGTCGTTTTGCTACTTTGTTTAGGTCAACCTGAGTATGAACAGCAAGATTCGTTTTCTTGGGGAAGTACTGTCGCAGTAAGCGATTTGTATTTTCATTTGTGCCACGTTGCCAGGGACTTTGTGGATCACAGAAGTAAACTTTCGTTTCAGTCGCCATAGTGAAGGTTTTGTGGTCCGCGAGTTCCATGCCTCGATCCCAAGTCAGCGATTCACGTAAATGTCGGGGCAACTTCTTGACGTGCCTAGTCAGCGCCGACACAACTGAATTTGTGTCCTTACCATCTACTTTAACCAGCATCGTAAAGCGCGATTGGCGCTCGACCAGTGTCGCGATATGTGTGTTACCTGAGCCACTGATTAAATCACCTTCCCAGTGACCCGGAACAGCTCTATCCTCGATCTCTGGCGGGCGATCAGCGATCGAGATAGCGTCGATAATGCCACCACGCGCATTACCGCGGGTGTTGTTTGTTCTTGACTGACGAAAAACGCGTTGAGTGCGCAAATGTGCTTGAAGCTCCTTTTTCAGCACGCCTCGAGACTGAACGAACAAACTTTTGTAGATCGTCTCGTATGACACACGCAAAGACTCATTGTCTGGGTAGGTAATTGATAGCCAACCAGAAATTTGTTCTGGTGACCACTCCTGTGAAAGTTTCGAGGCTACGATGAAGCGAAGTCTTCCATTGAGGGCTAATGCGCAAAGCTTCGGTCGGCGCGCGCGCTCCCACGCTCGTGCATCTGCAGTCGCTGCTCTATATCGAGCTATACCTCCATTTTTGTTGATCTCACGGCAAATAGTAGAAGGTGATCGATTGAGCTCAGCTGCAATATGACGCATTGAGTGACCACTAGCGAGACCACGTGATATCTCCTCGCGCTCCAGGGAACTCAACGAACTTACACGTCTTACCCGCTGCGCGGGTTGATATCCTCCGAATAATCGAAGCACTCCAAAGATTGAGGCAGGGTGTTTACTCAGCACCCTGCCAATATCACTTAGCGACTCGCCACTATGCCATCGTTTCCAAACCTCTAATTTCTCGTCGTCGCTCAACCCAGGCCTTCCCATTCGAGCCATTGCACAAAACTCCGTAATCTGTCATCCAGTATTGTGTGTTGCATTGACCAGTTGAATCCATGACGGTCTTCTTCGCCAAGGAAACAAGTTGAAATACGTGTTTATTGCCCAGCACAAGAAGACCTGGCCTGTTGACCTGATGTGTCGACTCATGGGCGTTACCCGCGGTGGTTACTATGGGTATCTGCGGCGCGGAGGTGGCGGTATCGATTATTATCGCCAGGCATTACTGGAAGCTGTCCGAGACATCGCCAAAGCAACCCAGGACAGCTACGGTAGCCGAAGAATGAAAGCGGCGCTCAGCGCGCTAAGCTACCCGGTGAGTCGGGAGAAGGCTCGGAAATTGATGAAAGAAGCTAACGTTCAGGTTAAACGCCGAAAGAAATACAAAGTCACGAC
Source organism: Gammaproteobacteria bacterium (assembly GCA_963694865.1). GTDB lineage: Bacteria > Pseudomonadota > Gammaproteobacteria > Pseudomonadales > Pseudohongiellaceae > UBA9145. The sequence goes on from CAVOFA010000190.1 coordinate 3,248, forward strand.
AAACAGTCATCACAAGCAACCTGTGTTTGCGAATATACTGGATCGGCAATTTGATGTTGATCGGGCTGACCGGGTGTACGTTGGGGATATCACCTATCTCTGGACTCAGGAGGGCTGGCTGTAGCTTGCTGTTGTTATTGACCTGTATTCGAGAAAGGTGGTTGGCTGGAGTATGGGTTCACGGATGAAGGCTCAGCTGGTTTGCGATGCACTGAGGATGGCCATTTGGCAAAGGCGGCCCAAGGCTGGCTTGGTTGTCCATTCCGATCGCGGCTCTCAATATGCCAGCAAAGATTTCAGGCGGCTTCTTAAGACCCATGGCTTCGTCGGGAGCATGAGTCGCAAAGGTGATTGCTGGGATAATGCGGTTGCAGAAAGTTTCTTCGGAAGTTTGAAACAGGAGCGTGTCCACTGGTGTAATTACCAGACTAGGCTCGAAGCACAACAGGATGTGTTGAACTACATATCCATGTTTTACAACAGCCAACGGCTGCATTCATATCTGGGCTACATGAGTCCGAATCAATATGAGGCGGAGATGGTTGAATTGAAAAAAGCCGCTTAACTGGGTTGTAAAGAAATGCTGGACCACGTCAGGTTGGTCTTTCATAGTGATCGCGGGTCCCAATACACCAGTAAGCGCTTTGGCAAATTGCTCAAGGGCTATGGCATAAGGCCCAGTATGGGTGACGTTGGAGCTTGCTGGGACAACGCTGTTGTTGAGCGATTCTTCGGCAGCTTAAAGCATGATTGGATTTTCAAAGTGGCCCAGCCTACACGTGAACATATGAAAAAAGATGTGACCGCTTATATGC
>CAVOFA010000191.1:0-4044 GCA_963694865.1 Gammaproteobacteria bacterium
GCACTACGATAAACAGACTAAGTTATTAACCCGGATGGGCTAATGTGCCTCTTAGATCAGAGCTAACTTTGTCCAAGATGGTTTGACGACGTACAGTGATGTCCCAGTAATTCATATCCAGCAAACATCATACTCACAACGCATCTGGACAGCCATACAAGGCTGTTCACCCTGGTGGAGGTGTCTCGGGCCTTTATTTACAGTGCTTCCTGCCTATTTGTTTGGAAAGAAGTAGCAAATTAGACGCTCTTAACTAACGCAGCATCACTCTCAAGCCGACTCCGTTGCTACACGGCTGCGTGCCTAAAGTTCAGCCGCTTCCCGTTTTTCACGTTCCCGGCCGGCACTGAGTATATTGCGAATGGCTTGATTGCCTTCATGACAGGCGTATTCATATATCACGTAATCCGGATCGTTGTTCAGCGGCATGGAAATCGTGAAAGGCTGAGTATAAATATCCGGGTCGGTAATCGTCACTTCCCAGATAATAGTGTCCTCATCAATTCGCGTGAAACGCTCCACCAAGTGGAGATCTTCGGTAACTGACACGCCCCTGAGCCGACCGCCTGCGCCGCTATTTGCGATCATTCCCCTGCCGTGAAAATTAGTTGTCTCTACGACCAGTGTGGTTCCTTCCCGCGCGCCACTGAATCCCCCATCCACAACTTAATTCGCTCATCGTTATGATCAGCTTTGTCCAGAGGAATAATGCGTACCTCATGAATCGTTTCATGCATGATTGCGACATGGTCCGGTGTCTGAATTATGCGATAGGCATTGTTGTAGGCGGCTGGCAGCATTGCACCGGGCACGCCACGGTTAATGCAGCGATCCCATGGCGTGAAATTAAGATAGTCATCCTCCAGATGCTGCAAGCGGTATTCGCGAGCTTGCCATGCCGAATCCCTAAGCGGCGCGCGACCGTTTAGCGGATCGACTATCAGAGACGTCTGACGCGTTGACAGCAAAGCCTCACCCTGATCAAGCCAAATTGCGCTATGGGCTCCAACATTCCCCCCCGCAACGGGAACCGATACTTCGTCACTTATAGTCTCGACCGGCGCTGGCTCTGCGGCCGCTCGCATAGCCTGGACATCCTCCTCTGTAAAAAAGGCCTTGTTTCCCAGCTCCACGGGCCGTTCCATCGGCGTGCGAGTTTCATTAGTCCAAAGGCCCTGCAGGTCCGGATCGCCCCAGGCAGTAGTCCCATCATAGCTCGTTTCGCCTACGCCCTGAGCGTGCAAAGAAGCGATAGGAAGCAGCGCAGTAAACAGTGTAATCAGTAGTGTGTTAGCCGCTCGTCGTATGCCGAGCTCCGATACTTTAATCATTAAGGTTCTCATATAATCTCTTCGCCACATTCAGGTTATTAATTTTATTGCGGTAATGCGAAGGTAAAAATTTTCTGACCATCGAAACGGCCACCGGATATGGAGATGTGCTGTCTGCCATCAGCTAGGTAACTCATTACCGAGCCGTGCAAGCGAACATCCACGAGTACTTCCCCGACTTTTTCACCTGTCTCCTTGTTAAATGCAACCAAGATCGATCCATCTGCATCCGGATCAATCTCGTTTTTCTGCGCCAGATGAGTAATCACCAGAGTCTTGGTGACTAGGATGCCGCCCTCGGCTGAGTAGTCCCTAAACGAGCTACCGAGATCTGGCAAGTTGAGGTGCTCCAGCGCAGGATGGTTCGCTGGCCCCCTACCGAGAGGGGTTTGCCATACGTGTTCGCCAGTGTTGAGGTCAATCGCGGTAATGCGCCTATAGGGTGGTTTCCCCAGGGGCAATCCCATAGGACCAATGTTACGCTGTACACGGATGACATAGGGCCAGTCCGCTTCAGGGTCATTTGGTGGCACCAATGACATTGCATACGGACGCGTTTGAGAGGGCACATAGAGAATATTAGTCTCGGGGTCGATATTGGCACCAGGGAAGCTAGCACCACCACCTGCGCCTGGCATGAAGATAGTCGCCTCCTTGCCATCGGTGCCTTCCACAATCGGTGGCGTAAATATCGGACCCATCACATATTTCTTTGCCAGCTCTTTCGCTGCGGCCGCTATTTCCGGCGTGAAATCGATCAGATCTGCTTCACTCATCCCCTGCTTCTCAAATGGTAGTGGCCAAGTGGGATGCGGCTGAGTAGGATGGGCGCGCTCACCAGGCACATTGCTCGGCGGCACGGGAAGTTCCTCTATTGGCCACACTGGCTCGCCGGTAATACGATCGAACACATAGGTGAAGCCGGTTTTGGAAACCTGAGCTACCGCCTTGATGGGACGGCCATCAACCACGATGTCGACCAGATTGGGGGCCGAGGCAATGTCGTAATCCCAGAGGCCATGATGTACCGTCTGAAAATGCCAGATGCGATCACCCGTCTCGGCATCCACGGCGACCAGTGATTCGGCAAACAGGTTTTGGCCGAGGCGGGTGCCGCCCCAGTAATCATTAGTAGGGGTGGCAATAGGCAGATAAACAATGCCCGCCTCATCATCAGCCGACATGAAGGTCCACACGTTGGTGTTGCCCATATTGCGCCACGAATCATTTTCCCACGTCTCGGTAAAATCATCGCCCTGCTGGGGAATCGTGTTGAAACGCCATTTGAATTGGCCGGTGTAGGCGTCATACGCACGGACATGACCGGGAGGATTGCGATTGAACTCCACATAGTCGAATAGAGAGGAGCCAACGATAACTGAGCTGCCCACAGCGATCGGGGGTGCGCCGTGGGTGATGTTATCTAAATTAATTTCGTCTGTGCTCTTGCCGAAATCACCGCGCAAGTCCACAAAGCCATTATCACCGAAATTCTTATCCGGCAGACCGGTCTTAATATCGATGCTAACCAGTTGCTTTCCGCGCGTCGCAATAAATATGCGTTCAATCTGGCCGTCGGTCCAGTATTCGATGCCTCGGGTTGAACTAGCACCCACCCCTAGGGGCAGTAGATAACTTTCAGGGTCGAAAACCCATAATTCTCTGCCACTTACTGGATCCAGTGCCGCTACTTGACCAAGACTCGTATTGGTATACATGACCCCATTCACGAGAAGAGGGGCCGCGCGGTAGGGGCTAGTGTTAGAGGCCAACGAGCGAGGAATCCTCGCATCTGCCGACTGCCAGTCCCACGCGACTTCCAAATCTGCGAAGTTGCTCGAATCAATTTGGTCTAAGGGTGAATATTTGTCAGAGAAATGATTGCCACCAGCATGATGCCACTCACCGAACGGAGCAGTCGTCTGCTCAGGCTGTGTTGAACAGGCACCGGATAAAAGCGCAACAGCAAGTAGCGCAGAACAAGAGCGAATCATAAGTTTCTCCTTATAGATCGATTGCTATGACCAGCGCAGCGCCTTGCTGCCTTGACCAAACGCATCCACCTCAAGGCCCATCGATTGCAATAGAGTGGCGAAGAGATCACACAATGGCGCATCTTGCTCTTGCGTATTCGCAATGTGCTTGCCGTGGGCAAAACCGCCGCCTGCAACGAGAATAGGAAGGTGCTTGGCGGAATGAGAGGCTGCATTACCAAGATTACTGCCAAACAAGACTGCCGTTTCGTCAAGGATCGAACCCCCAGCGACGTATTGCTGGGTCATCAGCGTCATCAAAAGAGCGAAACCACACGGACTTGTCTGGATATGCGGCTATTGCTCTGCCCATTCCGGAGGCGCTCATACCAACCTCAACACCACCACCAGTCTCAATCTCAATTTGAATTTCCTGCTCTTCTTCCTGTGCAAAGACAGGTGACGTAACCAGTGCAATTAATAGGCATAGCTTTTTCATGTCAATTCTCCTTCTAAAATTGGCTCAAGCAAGTGTAGGCAGCAACTGTACGTCGTCAAACCATCTTGGACAAAGTTAGCTCTGATCTAAGAGGCACATTAGCCCATCCGGGTGAATAACTTAGTCTGTTTATCGTAGTGCATTTTCCGGCGCATAGCCAAGGTGGCGATTTTAATCTTGTCGCGTTGTTCCAGTATTTTGTGTCCACGCCCATAATATATATCCGCAGGTGTCAGATTAT
>CAVOFA010000192.1:0-4025 GCA_963694865.1 Gammaproteobacteria bacterium
TCCCCAATCAGTTTTCTCAAAGTTTGGGCGTGTGCTCTACAATGTAAGTATCTCATCTTTTAGAAAAACGAAATCCATAGCGCTGGCTGGCTTGTGCAGACAGTGACCCTGCACAAAGTTTACCTTTGATCGCCACAGCGCAGGCAGCAGGGACATGTCATCCACCATGGCCGCAATTACGCGCAATCCGGCTTCATGCAGTTGCGAGATGGTGTGGTTAAGCCGTTGAAATTTTACCTAGTCCAGCGAGAGTTTTTTGGTCAGGGCGATATCCAGCTTTACCGAATGCGCACGTAGCAGCGGCAGGTAGCGGAAAGGATCGGCGGTGCAACCAAAATGGGATACGCACAGCTTGATATTCAACAGCTCCAATTTATGGCAGAAATAGTCCATGTGGTGTTGGGCAATTAACACATCAATTTCGCTGATCTGGAACACCAACTGCTCGGCGCTACTTCCAAAGTGCTGCATCCGGCTCTCCAGCCAGTGGAAAAACTTCGAACTGACCACTGAATTCTGAGTCAGGCTTACGGTTAATCGCAGTGTGCGCTGACGGTCCTGCTGTAGCACCTGCAAGGCCTGTTCAATCACCCAGCGGTCGATGGCCTCACCCATGGCGTTCTGCACGGCGGCTTCGAACAGAGTGACAGCGGGCAGCTCAGCATCCGGGCGGGCCAGGCGAGTACGAACTTCATAGTGTCGCAAGCCGTCTTCCTTAAAGCCGGCGATGGCCTGATAGCTGAGTCTGAGTTGATTTTCCCTCAGCGCCTGACGCAGGCAGCGCAGCGCCACCGGGGCTGGGATTTGCGGCAATGGCACATCGCTGCGGTGGTGCCGCAGGCTAAGGTCATGGCGTGCCCGTGCAAAGACAACATCGGCAGAGGGTATTTGCCGGCTCAGTTTGGCCATGCCGATCCCGCATTTGAGCTCGAGCTGGGGCGGAATCGAGGCCGACACGGCCGATTGCATGGCCAGTTTCTCCCGATCGGTTATCAGCCGCGCGTTGAGGCTGCACTGGTTCAGCAATAAGACGGCGAACTCGTAGTGCTCACAGTGGCAGAGCACGGCCTGGTCCGGCAGCGATTTTTGCCACAGCCGGGCAATATCGCTCAACAACAAGCTGGCCTCAGATTTTCCGACCCAGCGCCGAATCTCATAGAAGTTCTCCAGCTGCAGCAGCGCCAGGGTGGCCTCTACCGGAGCCTGCTTGCACTTGTGCAAGAGCTTATCAACTTGCTGGCTGAGAAAATCCTGCTCAAACAAGCCGGTTAAAGCGTCTCGCTTCGGCTTAGTTTGAATACTATTCGCGGTGGGTAAATTCTTACTGTGCCATAAGTTTCGTCCGTGGAATCCACTCCTAACTAATAGGGTAGTACATTTTACTAGAGAAGGAGGCTGTGAAGGATAAGCACGACGAATAAAATGACGCTAAAAGTGGCTAAAAAGTTAAAATTATCGCATATCTTCCTTTAATTGCATTTAATTTATCGACGAGAGGGTGAACTGAAATTCTGGCAATAAGACTATGAAGCTCAGTGTAGGTGCGCTGCTGGCTACTTCTGTGTTTTGCGATGGCACTGCAAGCGCTGGGATAGCGGATCCTTCTGCCTCAGCGATAAAAGCGTAGCACCGATTGACCGAGGGAGGGAACCCGGGAGGGGTGCAAGCTGCTGAGGCAGAAGGATCCGGTAGCGCAACGCGCCGTCACTGAAACAGGACTAGTACTGCAACAACCCTAACAGCGCCACACGACTGGACCAGTGATTTTTCCAGTAATTGCTTTGGATATGTATAGAGATCGGATACCATTTGTTGCCGTTTTTTAGGCACCACAGAATCGGTGATGGATATTGGCTATATTCTTGTCGCTGAAGAGCAAAGACGGCTCAGGCAAGGAAAGCAACCCTGGTTTGAATAGATCATAGTTAGGATGGCGATTACTGATATCGCTTGTATCGCGTAACGAGAGGAAATAATGGCGAATTACTCCACCAGTGAATTTAAAAGCGGACTCAAAGTTTTGGTAGACGGCGAGCCCTGTTCCATTCTGGAAAACGAGATGGTAAAGCCCGGCAAGGGACAAGCTTTCAACCGGGTCAAGTTTCGCAACTTGATGAATGGCCGGGTCTGGGAGCGGACCTATAAATCCGGTGAATCCATCGAGGCTGCGGATGTCATGGAAACGGAAATGGAATACCTGTACGAGGACGGTGAGTTTTGGCACTTCATGAAAACCGATGACAGCTACGAGCAAGTGGCGGCGGATGCTAACGCGGTCACTGAAGCCAAAACCTGGTTGAAAGAACAGGATCTGTACACGGTCATCCAGTGGAACGAGGTGCCTATTTCGATTACACCACAAAAATTTGTCGAGCTGGAGGTTGCCGACACCGACCCGGGTCTGAAAGGCGATACGGCTCAGGGCGGCACCAAGCCAGCGACCTTGAGTTCTGGCGCTGTGATCAGGGTTCCCCTGTTCGTCAATATCGGAGATGTGCTGCGCGTGGATACTCGCAGTAGTGAGTATCAAAACCGCGTAAGCAAGTGAGGCTACCAATAGCCAATTGGCAAGCAGGAGCGAGCATAGACAGTCTACGAAAACGTGCTGAAATGCTGGCCAGGATTCGTGATTTCTTTGCTGAGAAAAATGTTCTCGAAGTCGAAACTCCGCTGCTGGCCAACGCTACAGTAACGGATGTTTACATCGAATCACTGCAGGTAAATACTAAATTCAAGGGTAAATCAAAAATCCTGTATTTACAGACCTCGCCCGAATTTTCCATGAAACGCTTGCTGGGTTCTGGCAGTGGGCCAATTTATCAAATCTGCAAAGCGTTTCGGGAGGGAGAGACCAGCACGCGGCATAATCCCGAATTCACCATGCTGGAGTGGTATCAGCCTGGCTACTCAATGACTGCACTGATGGATGAGGTAGCCCAGTTGCTCGCAGTGCTGCTGAATTATAAAGAGATTCCGCGCTATTCCTACCGCGAGGTTTTCCTGGAGAAACTGGACATCGATCCCCACGCGATTACGCTGGAAGATCTCGCCATAGTAACTCGAGATAAGATCGATATTTACAGCAGGGATCTTGGCAAGACCGAGTATCTGCAATTGTTGATGGCCCATGTAATAGAACCAATGCTCGCCGAGAACTTTTTTGTGTATGATTTTCCCGTTGAACAGGCAGCACTGGCAAAGCTTGAGCAGGATGAGATGGATGTGACGGTTGCCAAACGCTTTGAGCTATTTTGTGAAGGCATGGAAATCGCGAATGGATACGATGAACTTATCGATGCTGGCGAGCAGCGCATCAGGTTCAAAGCGGACGCAGAACAACGCAGGAAGCTGAAATTATCGGAGTATGCGGCCGACGAAAAATTTCTCGCGGCGCTGGATGCCGGTATTCCTGAATGTGCGGGAGTTGCAATCGGCATCGATCGTTTGCTCATGCTGCGGCTTGGAGTATCGAATATTCGTGACGTCATCGGCTTTACTACCGAGCTTGCCTAGCAGCCTGCTAGCTTTCTGCTTCCGCAATAATTCGATCCTTGTAAAGCGCACGCAAGCGCGAAGTAATTGGCCCGGGCTTACCATCACCAATCTCCTGTCCGTCTATTTTGATGACAGCCAGGGCAATGGTTGTTGCACTGCTGATAAAGGCTTCATCTGCTTGCAGGGCTTCATCCACTGTAAACAATCTCTCTTCTAGCGCTATGCCTGCCTGTTCGGCGATTTCGATGAGTGTGCGACGTCGAATTCCGGGGAGTATCAGATTGGAAAGTGGCCGGGTAATCACGGTTCCGTCTTTAACGATGTAGGCGGTGGAGGAAACGCCTTCAGTAACGAAGCCATCTTCTACCATCCAGCCTTCTGTGGCTCCCCTGGCAACAGCGTCCTGCTTTGCCAGCACTTGCGCGAGCAGATTCACGGATTTGATATCACGCCGTTTCCATCTCAAGTCGGCGGTGGTTACTACGGTGATTCCGTTTTCAGCGGCGGGATTTTCCAGTAAATCCATCACG
>CAVOFA010000193.1:0-4016 GCA_963694865.1 Gammaproteobacteria bacterium
CGTACAGTACATACTATCGTTGGTCCAAGGAGTTCATGCTTTACCTCCTGAGTATTTCGCCGATCATTGCTGTTTATACTCTATCTGTGTGCTTATGAATCGATAAAACGCAACATTGGGTAATCCACGGGGTCCCATCAACGACCCTCGTTGATCACCACGGTAGACGCGATTCGCCCTACATTGCGAATCACATAAGCCTCGTTGGGATCGTGCCAGACCCAGTCGGCACGGGCGTCCAGCTCGGCGGTGATGCCGTCACTGCGCTCCACATGAAACAAGCCGTCGGCGACCTGCACTACGAAGCTGGACAGGCTGTGAATCTGCACCGAAGTTTCTTCGCCAGGAGCCAATTCCACTCGATAAGAACGAAACCAGGCGTTCTCATGCTGCGGCTCACCAGAGAAACCGCTCGGTCTGTCCGCCATGAGGTCGGCGTTACCCGCGCCGGCGTTGACCAGTGCGATGATTCGAAACAGCCTGGGGCCTGCATTCGAAACTTTATGAGTATGTGGCTGCGAAGCATAGTCGGTGTTGCTGTTCACATCACCGTTGCGGGGGCCGTCACTCATGTTGATATAAGTTAGCAAGATGGCCTGATCATGGATATGCGGCAAGGAGACATCCCCCGGGTTGACCTGCACATCCAACAGATAGAGGTCGCCGTCGTGATGGACGGTGCGGTGGCGCGGCTCCTGTAACAGATGAACTATGCGCTCTCCGGCAAACTCGTCTTCCTGAGCCAGGCTTGAAAGCGGCAGCACCGCAGCAAAAAGCAGTATGCCCGCAGCCGCTGACAACATGGATTTAGCCAGGCGGCGCCTGGATGGGGTGTGAATTATTCTTATTAGTATCTCCCAAGTTTAACAGCCTGAATCAGTTCAAAACTACTCTCTCTACACCCTATCTACCAGCAGGAACTCACTCTTCCGGCTCATTAAAGACTTCCACCATGTAGTTTTGATAGGGCCCTTCGGCCAGAAAGTTATTAAATATTTCGTGTAATAAATTGACTGCGGTTTTCGCCGCGTCACCGGCATCACCAGGGCTGAACCCAATTATCACCGAGAGATTTTGTTGCCGGTTGCGACAATTAAACGCAAAGCGTTCAACATCCAAGCGCCGATGCGATGGAATCGAGGCATCACTGCGCTGGCTGAGAAAGGTCCTGAATGCCTTGTCCATATCGGAACGAAACGGCACCGCCGGCAGTACATCTTTCAACTCTAGTTCAGGCTTGCTCGAATTGAGTTTCAGATGAAAAGGAGAATCCGCCAGCCAACTAAACCGAAAGTCCACAAAGCCGCTCTTGCTTGATGGCACCTGACTAAAATTTTGAAAAATTCCACGGTCGGCGTAGTTCTGCAACTCGCTGCTTACCGCCTTTACAATCTCCTGCATAAGGGGCCTCTACCTTACTTGTAGTAAGCCAGGGCGCCCGGGGCAAAATGTCTCGGCATCGCAGGTGGGTAAGCGTTGGTCCAGAACTCCTTCTTGCCCTGGCAGTTAATCAATGTAGAAATCCCTTCCCGAGCGGCGAGTTCGTAACTGCGTTCGAGTGCTGGCATAAACTGTTCGGCACTGGTGACATATTCGCCATTGCAGCCCAGCGCCTCGGCAATTTTATCGTAGCGAAGATTTTCCTGAAACAGATACATATGCTGGGCCCGCACCGCACCTCTGCCGGCACCGGAGGTCCACACGCCCCAGGCATTATTGTTATACACGATCATGACCGCGGGAATACGGTACTTACCCAGGGTGTCGAACTCCATGATGGAATAGGCGACACCGGCATCACCGGTAATGCCCACGACTGGCGAGCCCTTAAACGGGGCCTGGGGACCTACACCATTCTGTACCGCCGCACCGACACCGACCGTGTAACCAATATCGGGTCCAATGGCTCCATACTGATAGGCACCATTACAGATCTGCCCAGGGCGAAAGGCACGCAGATAACGCCGGGTATAGCGACCGATGCCGTAGCCCCCTGAGACTACCGTTGTCTGTTCCCGGTCCAAGTCATTGTTATAGAGAAAGTCTCCCAACTGCCTACCGATGACGGCGGGATGAATAGAGTCGGTGTCGGCGCTGTACTTCAAACCCAGCTTGTAATATTCCTCGCTCTGCTCGTCGAAGGCATGTCTCGCCGCCGCTAATTCATCTCGCCAGCTACTGCGGCTGCGCGACGGCAGCGCGTCTTCCAATGCCTGCAGGGCCGCATTTTCCGAACTCACAATACCCAGGTCGATGGGGACATTACGGCCGATGTCGCTGGCATCCGGATCGATCCGGATCCACTTTGCCTCCGGTCCGAAGGCAAACTCACCGATCGATGGCATACAATACTGGCCCACCAGCATGACCAGATCCGCGCTGCGAATCGCATCAGGCGCGGTACTGGCAGACAGTACATGACCGTCTGAAAAATGCCCCCGTTGCGGTGCCGACTCCACCACCGCGATGTCGTTCTTCTCAGCCACACGCAACAACGCTTCCCAGGCTTTATCGTAGAACACACCGGTACTGGCAACGATCATGGGCCGCTGCGATCGTTGGATCATATCCACGGCGCGGCTGATGTCGGCCGGATTAGGGTGGGCCTTGGATTCGGTGCGATATCGAGTCTTGTCGTAGTAGTACTGCAACTCGCCGGGTTCTTCGAAGCGAGCGCGGGATATCTCGCCCGGAAAATCCAGGTGCACGGGCTTGGGCACACCGGTTTTCAGCTGCCTGAAGGCATAGGCTGCGTACTCATAGATTCGGTTAGGTGTGATCAGCCGTTTGCCCCATTTCTTCAGGCCATCGGTCTGGGATTGTTGATAGGCGGTCTGAATTCCGTGTTCGCTGTCATCTTCACCGATAGTCTTGTTACTAGCGATCACCAGCAGCGGAGAGCGCGCCGCATTGGCTGCGCCGATGTTCATAATCATATTAGTGAAACCTGGCCCCTCGGTACCAGATGTCGCCGCGATTTCTCCGGTTACCCGAATAAAACCATCTGCTGCGGAGACCATATTGCCCTCACAGCGTCCACCATAACTGGGAATACCCTCGGCGGCGATGGCATTGATCATGTTGTAGTTGCCGGGACAGCAGAAGAAACCGGCGACGCCTTCATCGTTACAGAATTTGGCAAATACCTCGGCACCGGTCATGGGAAAATTTGCCGGTTTTGCTGCCTCGGCGAGGGTCCTGGGAATCTCGTCCGGAATGCGAATCTTCGCCTCATTGGAATCCTGCGCCTCACTGTTTTCACTCTGCAGCATGGCCGCCGCGCCGGCTCCGGCAAGCGCCGTCCCCTTAATGAAATTCCGACGGGAGACTTTGGCCTCCTCCGCGGTGATGTCCGACTTCCTCTTCTTATTTTCAGTGGCCATCAGGGTTCCCTCAAGAGTTATTTTTGTTGCGGTCGGCTTGCTTGTGGTCCGATATTCAAAACATGGGCAACAATCTGCCAGATTACCTCATTACTGAGCTCGGCTTTAAAAGGTGGCATCTCCAGCCCGGCACCAAATTTGATGCTGCTAAAAATATGCAGCGCCGAGCTGCCATAGTACCACGAGCCGGGGGCGGTCAAATCCGCCGCAATATAGTCGATATTGGCCAAGGCTCTACCATCGGCGTCGTGACACTGTTGGCAGTTAATTAGATAATGACTCTTGCCGACGACCGCCGCGGCCTTGGAAAACGCCATTGGGTCTGCCTCCGACGGCATCTCGGCTCCGTGAAGCGACGACGAAAACAACAGCAGCGCAGTCCAGACACCGGTAAACCTGATGATTACTCCCCTGCTAATGCCAGGCATCTCTATGGTCCGATCAGTCGGGAAAAATCATCCCAAGATACCGCTTGCCCATGAATGGGAACAATCGTGTCGACTTCGAGACCGAGTCGCTGCACATGGTCATACAGGCTTCGATTGGCCGCATTGGCGGTGGCGGGCAAGGGCTCTCCATTTAGAGGCGCATCGAACAGGTCCGCCTCGATGAGTATTTTATCCCCAGGAAGAT
>CAVOFA010000194.1:0-4010 GCA_963694865.1 Gammaproteobacteria bacterium
CTTGGTATTGCAAGTAGGAGACCAGACCGGATATCCATCACTGTGATTCCAGAAATTCCTGCTGTTTGCTAATTAATTTCAAACCGCCTCCAGGCGAGCACCGATCCATCTCTCAACATCTTGAAAAACCTCTAGTTTTTGTAAGTCATTGTGAGCTTCGTGAAACCCATCTGGATAAATTTTCAGGGTCTTGTCGGCAGCCCTCAACCTCTCAAAAAACTTCCGGGTACCCGCCACCGGTATAATCCGGTCTGCGCAGCCATGGAACAGCAACAGCGGTACATCGATGTCGCCGGCATTTGCCTGCACACGATCGATACCGGCCATAAATTCGGCGCCAAAGCGGGCCGATATTTTCGAACTCACCATGGGATCATCGCCGTAGGCTCGCACTACCTCAGGGTCTCTGCTGATTGCATTCACATCGAGGCCATTTTGCAGCATGCAAGTCGGCCAAATTACGGCCAGCAGCTTGCCGATTTGCAACAATAGCGGGTTGACGGCCGGCTGAGCCAGCGCCGGTGCCGAGGCGATGACACCCGCCAGTTGTTTGCCTCTTGCCGCCTCCACCGACAGATAATCCAAGGTGATTTGAGCACCCATACTGTGGCTATAGAGGAACAGGGGTTTGGCAGGATTCTGTTCGTGGATAAGTTGCAGATAGCTGCTCAGGTCTTCACGGTACTGCTGCCAACTTGAAACATGCCCTACTTTTCCCGCAGACTTGCCGTGTCCACGGAAATCGAAACCATAGAGGCAGTAATTCCTGGCAAGGAAATAATTGCAAACATTGACATACCTTCCTGAGTGCTCGCCACTACCATGTACGATGGCTATTATGGCTTTGCTGTCATGCTCTGGTTGCCATGACTGGTAGTACAAATTACAGCCATCTATGCTGGGGAAATTACCTTCGTTGTGAAGCATGAGATCTCTCTTTAGATCATCGAAAATAATTAGTGCAGGGTCACCCATTCACCGACTACGGTCAACCGATCGGACGCAGGGACAGGTGTAAGAACGAGTGTGAGGAAAAAATGACAGAAACAGCCAGCACAGAAGCACCACAACTGCATGATCCGGTTTGCGGCATGGTGGTGACGAGTGACTCCGAACATCACCACCGCTATGCCGACACCGACTATTATTTTTGCTGTGGCGGTTGCCGTAGCAAATTCAGCGGCAATCCAGAGCAGTATCTGAACAAGGAGCCGGCACCAGCTCCCCAGGCAGGCGACGAGTTTGCCACCTACACCTGTCCGATGGACCCTGAGGTAGAACAACCGGGCCCTGGCACCTGCCCGGTGTGTGGCATGGCCCTGGAGCGAATGGGAGTGCCGGTGGCCCTGAGCAGGACTGAGTACACCTGCCCTATGCACCCGGAAATCGCGCAGGAACTGCCTGGTAATTGCCCAATCTGTGGTATGGCTCTGGAAGCGAATACCATCGCCATAGAAGAGAAGAATGAAGAACTGATCGACATGAGTCGTCGTTTTTGGTGGAGCACGGTGCTGGCGCTGCCCGTACTCATCCTGGCGATGACGGCAGATATGTTGCCAGCATTGCTCCCCGCCGGCCTCAATATGCGCAGCGTCCAATGGATCGAGTTCCTGCTGGCAACACCCGTGGTGTTATGGGCTGGCTGGCCATTTTTTGTCCGCGGCTGGCAATCTGTTCAGTCCTGGAATCTCAATATGTTCACCCTGATTGCCATCGGCGTTTCGGTAGCCTGGACCTACAGTGTAGTGGCCTTACTGCTACCGCAGATTTTCCCGCCTGTAATGCTCTCGGAAGCGGGCCTGGTAGAAGTTTATTTCGAGGCAGCCGCCGTAATCATAACGCTGGTGCTGCTTGGGCAAGTCCTTGAACTGCGAGCCCGTTCCCGCACCAATGCCGCCATTCAACTACTGCTCGGACTGGCACCAAACTCGGCCCGAATAGTGCGAGACGATGGCAGCGAAGAGGATATTCTGCTGGATAGTGTACAGCCCGGCGATACCCTGCGCGTGCGTCCAGGTGAGAAGGTTCCCGTGGACGGCGTCGTAGTCGAAGGTGAAAGCAGTGTCGATGAATCCATGGTCACCGGCGAAGCCATCCCGGTTACCAAGCTGACCGGTGAGAAGCTCATCGGCGCAACCGTTAATGGAACGGGTAGTTTGTTAATGCGTGTCGAGAAGGTGGGTGCAGACTCTCTACTCGCACAGATAGTAAACATGGTGGCGGAGGCGCAGAGATCGCGCGCACCCATTCAGAAGCTGGCCGACGTGGTAGCGTCATACTTTGTACCGACTGTGGTTGCCTGTGCCGTGATTTCATTTTTCTGCTGGTGGGTTTTTGGACCAGAGCCACGCCTGGCCTATGCCATCGTTAATGCGGTCGCTGTACTCATAATCGCCTGTCCTTGCGCCCTGGGCCTGGCCACACCTATTTCCATCATGGTGGGAACCGGGCGTGGCGCCACCGCTGGCGTCTTAATCAAGAATGCCGAAGCGCTGGAGATAATGGAAAAGGTCGACACCCTGGTGGTAGACAAGACCGGCACCCTGACCGAAGGCAAGCCGAAGCTGGTTGCGGTGCAGGCCGAGGCCGGGTTTAGTGAGGACGAAGTACTGAGTCTGGCGGCCAGTCTCGAGCGTGCCAGCGAACACCCATTGGCCGCAGCTATCGTCGATGGTGCCAGGGGAAAAGACATAAGTCTGCTTAAGGCTGAGGACTTTCAGTCGGTAACCGGCAAGGGCGTACAGGGGCGAGTCGATGGCCATGAGGTAGCGCTTGGCAATGCGAAATTACTGGAAAGTTTGGACATAGATGCTGCAGAGTTATCCCTGCGTGCTAATCAACAGCGCTCTGACGGCTCAACCGTCATGCTGATTGCAATCGATGGTAAAGCCGCAGGATTGATTGCAGTCGCGGATCCCATCAAGGCGTCAACCCCGGAAGCGATTCGGGATCTGCATGCCGCGGGCATTAAGATTGTCATGCTCACAGGCGACAGTAGCGCCACCGCTACCGCCGTCGCCAAGCAACTCGATATCGACCAGGTAGAGGCCGAAGTAATGCCCGAGCAAAAAGTCGAAGCCGTTAAACAACTGCAGGCTGAAGGACATATTGTTGCCATGGCGGGCGACGGTATCAACGATGCTCCCGCTTTAGCCCAGGCCCACGTCGGCATCGCTATGGGCACGGGTACGGACGTAGCTATGGAAAGTGCAGGAGTTACCCTGGTCAAGGGCGACTTACGGGGTATCGTGCGAGCGCGACGATTAAGCCAGTCGACGATGCGTAATATCAGACAGAATCTATTCTTCGCTTTTTTCTACAACGCGGCCGGCATTCCAGTTGCAGCAGGAGTACTTTACCCATTTTTTGGCATCCTGCTATCGCCCATGATAGCGGCGGCAGCGATGAGCTTTAGCTCAGTTTCCGTGATTACAAATGCCCTCAGACTTCGACACGCAAAACTATAATTCCAAATTAAATGAAATACTTTTGCACTCTTGCCGATCTTCTATAGTACTGCAGCAGTAAACGCGATATCCCAGCCTGATTTTTGTTTTCAAAAACAAACTAAATGAGGAGGTTAACCATGGCAATGAATTATCATTGTTCGAACTGTAGTCATGACGCAGAATCTGTAGTTGTCCGCAGGGGTGACATGAGAATTCAAATTTTTCTTTGGTTCTTTTTTATCATTCCCGGCTTGTTTTACTCCATGTGGAGAGCAACTACCAAACAAACGCTATGTGGTGCTTGTGGATCCGAGGATGTACAGCCGATGCAAGCACACAATCGACACAAAGACGAATACTCTGACCTTTCCCCTGAGTTAGTACCACTCGCAGGATGAGAAATTTATTTTAAGCTGCTCTTTCCGCAAACACCACTGGTGGCAAATAATCCAATGAGCTATGCGGTCGCACGTTATTGTAATGCTCTCTCCATTTGTCAATCTCCCACCTAGCCTCATCAAGCGATCTGAACCAATGTAGGTTCAGGCACTCATTTCGAAA
>CAVOFA010000195.1:0-3944 GCA_963694865.1 Gammaproteobacteria bacterium
TGTTCTTTTATTTAGATAATGGCCAGGTCTGGCGTCAAAAAAATGTTAAGTGGATGTCCAAAAGAGACTGCCAGTCAAACGGTGTGATTCGGGAGGATTTCTTTGGCTTCACGTTGTTCATAGAAGCCATGAATAAATCTGTGCGAGTATCCCGCGTTCGCTAACGACGCTGATAATCTTCTGGCAACCACTAGTGATCCCTCTAAGGGTGCTTTAACAGCTTTTTTAGCTTCCACGGCAGACTCTGGTTCTGTTGCTAGTGAAACTGAAACTGAAACTGAAACTGTGGCAGATGATGCTGCTGCCTGCTGTGCCTACTAACTCAGCGAGAATATGATTTACGGTTCGCTGGTGATGTGGGCGAAGGATTAAGGCTATGCAGGCTTTCACCTGTTGAGGCGAACTTGCCGAGCGACACCTACCCGCAGTAGAGGTGCTTACCATGAGAGACAGGCCGTTCACTTGGAGTTGGTTCTAAGGTGCCCCTGCGCCATCGAAACCCGCGGATTGTGCACTTGGTCTTGTTAACCAGGGTATTAGCCAAAGCCACCCAACGACCGGCAATGGTAAGATCCAAAGCCAACACCACCAGCCACTTTTACCAACATCATGTAACCGTCTAACAGTAACTGAAAGGGTAGGTATCATCATAACCGGGCGATACGCCAGAACGGCCAAACCTACTTGATCGTCCATATAAGCCCCTGGTAGGAAATGTCCAAAGGGCAGGTCCTTTAAGGTGACTAAAGGCGGCAGGAAGAAGTGATCGATGAGCCAAACCACAGCGTACGCTAGTAAGAAAAATAGCATGAAATACCAAAACTCTGAAACGGTTGCTCTGCCCTTAAAGTTAAAGTAATGCCTGAACCCGCTTCGGGTGGAAAGCGCTAGGTGATTGAAAAATTTCATTCATGGCCCTTATGAATTTATCGGGAAGTAAGCTGTGGGAAAGAAGAGAACGTGAGCAGCCGCGTAGTAATAAATGATATGTAATTGACATTGCTTTTCCCACCTATATTCGGGGTCATTGGCTGACTTGGAGGTTTCTCCGCGTAGCTAGTTCAGCCTGGATTTCTTCGTGGCGTGCTCGCGTTAGGCGATATTTCAAATAAAAGAAGACGGCGATGATGCCCGGAATGACGGCAATCGGCCCGTCGATCAATCCCAGGCGGAATACAATGTCTGGGTTCACAGTGCCGGGTTCTGCGCCAACGGGAAAATCAATCACATCAATCGCAATACCCGCTAGCAGGTGCCCAAGCCCTGACGATGCTTTGGCAAAAAATGATCTGGCAGCATAAAAAATGCCCTCTTGGCGACGATGGGTATTGAGTTCGTGCTCGTCAGCAATATCTGCTAGCGCTGACATAGCGCTGATCAGCAGGATTACTCCAAAGATCAGCGTAAAAAGGTAAAAGACCATCAGCGTCGGCATTAGCATATCGGAATCGTTTTCAGGGAATAAACCTAAAATTCGCAATAGAACTGGCGCGGTGGCAAAAATGAGTAAGCAAACCAATCCGACAATGAGGACTGGTTTTTTCTCGAAACGATTATGTAAAGGGGCGGTCACGGCGTAGCCAAACAGCGTGGCCGCCAAACCCGCCAGCGCGAAATATCGAATTTGGCTCGGCACCAATTCCCAGTAGTAGGTGTTCATGTGCAGGCCAATGGTGTCTCTTGTGCCAAGGGTTGCGCTGAGCAACAAATAGCCAATCAATAACATTAAGTAATTTCGATTGGTCAATGCAGACTTCACGTCCAGTAAAAAGCTCGAGAGGCTGAACCGCTCGACGCTGTCAGGCATGGGCGGTAACAATGGAACGACCTTTAGGGTCAATACCGTAGAGGCTAGCATCACTGTGCCGCCTAACAACGCGGCAGAAATAGCAAGTCCTGGGTAGGCGGCGGCATTGAGCAGTCCATTGTCGAACTCGGGCGTTTTGTTGAAGAAGAATGTCAGCGCGATGATATAGGTACCGTATCCGCCGAGCCCGCCTAACAGTGTGTTTAGGCTCATGACTCGAGTTCTTTCGGTAAAGTCAGCGGACAACTCTGCACCTAGCGCTAGATGCGGCACATGGAATAGGGTAATGCTAGTTCGCATTAGTACGGTTAGCACCGTAAGCCACAGGAACAGGCCTGAATCACCCAGGAGTTCCGGTGGTGAGTAGATGAAAAATAAACAGATCATCACCGGTAGGGGCGCGGCGAACATAAAAGGATGCCGCCTGCCTAGCTTTGATCGCCAACGGTCAGATAATGCGCCTATTAATGGATCAGTTATTGCATCAAAGACAAGTGCGATGGTTATTGCAAGTCCAGCGAGAGTGCCAGGTATGCCCATGATGTTGGTGTAGAAGAAGAAGTTGAAGGCGTTAAAGGCAACGCCAAAAATTGTTTCTGCTGAGGCGCCGAGGGCATAGGAAAGTTTGAGCAGTCGGGGCACCCTGTCTGCATACGCGCTGCTACCTTGTGTCAGCATAACATCGCTATTGTTTGTCATTTTTTGACCTTTAGTTAATTACGGGGACAGTTTACTTGAACGAGTACATTAGGACATCGCATCGGGGTCTACGTTATGAGGGGGTGTCTGCGCCAGTCAGACCGGAAGCAAGTAAACTAACCATTTTCTATTTCTTCAGTAAAACCTGGGCTCTGGGAAATAATCCAACGAACCAATTCGTCCAGCGTTAATCCAGCAACCTGGCCACGGTCAAATTGTGCGGCTCGCTCGCGATATCGTCAACCACTTCAGCCAATGACTCATTCCAGTCGCTCACCGCCAGAGGCAGAGTTGTGTTTCCTCATCCATACTCAGTCCTGCCACCCTATTGGGCTGACATCATCGTGCTTCAATACCCGCTTCTGCAGTCGGTCAACACGCATGGTCAAGCCGCAGCCAGGGTCTGGGCACAGTGCACGGGTATCGGTTTCCATCCAATCTGCTGGGTGCAACAAGCGCTGCTTGGCCGGCAGCAGTGGGATAACAGACTGCAGCGCATAGAGACAAAAATCAGCCCCCTCGGGCATCGAAATCTTACCACCTCTGAGAAAAACCGAATCACCTACCGTCATCGCACAGGTACAGTTGCCAGCTATGGCTTCAACTACGACCTGCAGGTCATACAGCTCAAACTCATCCTCGCGCAGTTCAGTTGTCATTTTCAATTACTCCCGCTTCGAAAGGCCGGTAACACTTTGTCACTCAGCAACTGTAAACCCGACTCCGCCGTCAGGCCATGAGGGGTACCAAATTCCACCCGGTTGGCGCCCGCCGCAAATAATGCCTCAGTCTGCTCGATAATATCGGTGGGAGTTCCAGCCAGGGCAAAGGCCGCCAGAATATCGTCTGATATAAATCGGCAAGCCGCCTCATAATCGTAATCCGCCGCCGCAGCTTTGATACCCGCCAGTAACTCTGGGTCTATCGCGAAGGTGGGGTCAAGTTCTGCCACTATCGGCAGGTACAAAGCCACCTCCCGCCGTGCCAGATCACGCGCGGCAGCACCGTCTTCATCCACCACTGTTACAGCACCCATTACAATACCGACATCCTCTGTGGCGCCCATATCCCGCAGATGCTGGCGATAATGGGGCACTACCGCCGGGTTGGCTGAGCCCCCCAGCTTGATCTCGTCAACCTGCGCATAGCAGGCGGCGATCGTTTTTAAACCCCAGGAGCCGAGCAGCAAGGGTAAGTCAGGCCGCTGAATGTTCCAGCGTAGGCTGTCACCACCGGCCAGAGGAAAAATGTCCTGTTGCAGCGCCGCAGGGTCACCGCTCAACAGATGACGAATGCAGATAAAAGCTTCGTGCAGTGATTGAATGGTACGCGTGGGATAAACGCCGACGTAATCCAACCAGCCGCCGCGCGCCAGCCCCAGGTACGCACGCCCGTTACTGGCCTCATCTATCAGCGCCATATTGCCGGCAATATTAAT
>CAVOFA010000196.1:0-3878 GCA_963694865.1 Gammaproteobacteria bacterium
TCTTCAGTGTCTTTCTGATTGCCGAGCATTCGAAAAGCATAATGACTGATGGACTTAAAATGTTGGTGAACGATGACCTGATAGGCAGACTGATCACCATCACAAACTGCTAACATCAATTCTTCATCAGTCATTAATTTTTTGTCGCCTTTCTATGCGAGAGGCTCCTTATACTCGAGGATCTTGTCCTCTTCGGTGCCTGCCCGGTCCACCTCGCCCGCCGCGTCTAAATCCGCCTCGATCTAGACGTGGAGGCCGTAATTCATCAGCAGAGAGTGTGCCGTTACCATCCTGATCCATTTCAAGGAATTTTGCTTCCTGAAATT
Source organism: Gammaproteobacteria bacterium (assembly GCA_963694865.1). Lineage (GTDB taxonomy): Bacteria > Pseudomonadota > Gammaproteobacteria > Pseudomonadales > Pseudohongiellaceae > UBA9145. Next base: position 327 of record CAVOFA010000196.1, read on the forward strand.
CCGCAGCAGTTACGATTTCATCGCCATCTTGATCTGTTTCTTGAAATCGCTGGGTAGCGATTCTAGCCTGCATTTTTGATCTTCTAGCAATCTGCTCTTTAGTAGATTCTCTATTATCTGTATCTTGACCACTGGCACCAGGACGTGTGCCTTGACTGCCAACTCTTGGACCTGGTCTGGCGTTTAGGTATTCATCAATCGTTAAGACATCATTGCCATCCGTGTCCATTGCTGCAATTGAACTAAATTTGCTTTCCTGAAATTCGACAAAACTGACGACACCATCTCCGTTATTGTCTAGAATTGCTAGGGCAGTTTGCCCACGAGACGGCTCATCTTCAGATGCTGCAGAGGTTGTATACCCCAAGAGTACAGCGGTGCTCAGAGTTGATGCAACTGTGAAAGCAAGTCGTAAATTCCTCATGGTATATCTCCTGGGTTGTGAGGCGCGGTTAGCACTTTTAACTATTTATACGTATGACTCGGAAATACCAGTCGCTGGCTTAGAATATTCGAGGCAGTCGCTTCATCGGGTTGAATGATTAAGAGTTCCGTGTATTCTTGAGATTCTGAAAGTGCTTCACAATCAGAACATAATTAAAACTCAGTTAACAACAGCCCAATGGTGCTCAGCAAATGAATCCTATTAACAAGAAGTTCAAATCCCTATTAGCTGCAACTCTGCTGCTTGTATTCACATTTTTGAGCAATTTTGCCAGCGCTGCAGAATATGTTCTCGACCCAGATTGGCCAAAGCCACTACCTGATGGAATCACTTGGGGCCAAGTTCCAAATGTCACCATTGATCAGGATGGGTTTATTTATGCCTTCCATCGAGCCGATCCACCAGTATTGAAGTTTTCACCAGACGGTGAGCTAGTGGAAACTTTCGGTGCTGAGTGGGTGAGTACCCCTCATGGTTTTCGCGCCACACCTGAAGGCACAATATGGGCGACTGACTACAACCGTCAAACCGGCCATACAATTACTAAATTTGATACTACTGGCAGGATAATACTGCGACTTGGTGCGAGAGGGTTTGCTGGAGTTGGGCCCAATACATTTGATGGGCCGGCTGATGTGGCTCAATCTGAAAACGGCGATTTCTTTGTCGCTGATGGTCATTGGAATAACCGCATAGTGAAGTTCGATAAGACTGGTCGCTATCTTATGGAATGGGGTCAGCGAGGCTCCGCACAAGGTGAGCTTGATCTGCCCCATAGCATAGTAATTGATAGGCGCGGTCGAGTCTTAGTGGGTGACCGGTCCAATCATCGAATTCAGATTTTCGATCAAGATGGTGGCTATATCACGGAATGGGATCAATTTGGCTGGCCCAGTGGGATGTTTATCGACGATAACGATATACTTTACGTAGCTGATTACCAGAGTCTTCGGGGCGTAACGTATGGCAGCGCTGAAGATGGCACTGTTATGGGCTTTATCGAAGGTTCAGAACCTGAAGGTGTGGTTGTTGATGCTGCAGGTAATGTCTATACCGGCGAGGTTACTGGCGGTGAGGGCGGTGAAGGAAGCATCATGCGCAAGTTCATCAAGCAGTAAGACCTTACTTCAATACCTGTCGCAGCGCTCAGCCCTGAGTGCTGCGACAGGTATTGTTAACTTCTCTTGTTTCACCTTTAATTCCTTACATATCGATTGCTTTTGGCTTATTAGTTGGTCTTATTCTGGGAATTCGCTGATTAAACCACTCTACTCTAAGTTGTTGACTTTATAGGACACGAATCCTAAATCTGGTAGAATCCTGCCTCCTTTCAATAAGGTGGTCTAGATCAACCTATATTATAGAATTTTTTTCTGATGAGCCGTTTGTAAAGCTCAATATAAAGATCGAAAGAGTTTGTGATGGAATTAGCTGAAGAAAAGCTAGATGAGCATCATCTTGATGAGAAAGAAGTTGTCGATGTAGTTGTGCGCTTCGCTGGTGATTCTGGTGACGGCATGCAATTAACCGGTACCAATTTCACTCAGGCCACGACACTCTATGGTAACGATCTTTCTACTTTTCCAGACTTTCCTGCAGAAATCCGAGCGCCAGTTGGTGCAACTTTCGGTGTCTCTGCTTTTCAAATTTATTTTGGCGCTGAAGATGTAACTACAGCCGGTGACGCCCTAGATGTCCTGGTGGCGATGAATCCAGCTGCTTTGATTACGAATATTGCTAATCTGGTCGAAGGTGGCCTGGTAATAGTTGATAGAGGTGCTTTTACCGCGAAGAACCTCAAAAAAGCAAAATATGAATGTGATCCGCTGAAAGACGGTTCTTTGGATGGTTTTCGAGTCCTCGATATTGATATATCTAAGCAAGTCCTCGCAGCTGTTGAATCGTTTGGGCTCACTCACAAAGGCGCTCTGCGCTGCAAGAACATGTGGACTCTTGGATTGGTCATGTGGTTGTTTGATCGAGATCGTCAGTCAACCATTGATAGCTTGAATGCAAAATTCTCCAGTAAACCAGAGATTGCAGGATCAAATATCGCAGCACTTAATGCGGGTCATGCCTACGGTGAAACCGCTGAGCTGCCTGCAGGGATTCATGTTTATAAAGTTCCTCGAGCAAAAGTTTTACCCGGCACTTATAGAAATGTTACAGGCAGTAGCGCGCTGGCCTGGGGATTAATTGCGGGTTCGGAATTAGCCGATATTGATCTGCTATTCGCATCTTATCCAATTACCCCAGCATCTAATCTACTACACGAATTAGCCACCCGCAGGGACTTCAACGTAAATACATTTCAGGCTGAAGATGAAATAGCTGCCGTCTGCGCGGCAATTGGTGCTTCTTTTGCGGGCTCTTTGGGAATTACTAGCAGTGCTGGCCCTGGCATCGCATTAAAAGCTGAAGGTATCGCTTTAGCTGCTGCTACTGAGCTCCCTCTAGTGGTCGTTAACACTCAGCGAGGCGGGCCCTCCACTGGCTTGCCTACTAAGACAGAACAATCCGATTTAAATATGGCATTGTATGGTCGACATGGTGATACGCCGATGCCTGTAATCGCTTCTTCAACTCCTATAGATTGTTTCGAAGTTGCAATTGAGGCAGTTAGATTAGCAACAAAATATATGACTCCGGTTATGCTTTTGTCTGATGGATATTTGGCAAATGCAGCAGAGCCATGGAAAATCCCTGATGTATCCACGCTGAAACCATTTCCTGTAAATTATCATTCTCAAGCAGAGGGATTTAAACCTTCCCTTAGAGATAAAGATACCTTGGCAAGAGTCTGGGCTAAGCCTGGCACGGCAGGTTTGGAGCATCGCATTGGTGGCATCGAAAGATCCTATGACACCGGCGATATTTCCTACGATCCATCAAATCATCAAAAGATGACGGACATGCGTCACGCAAAAGTAGCCGGCATTGCCAATGACATCCCGCTGCAAAAAGCCTGCCTGGGAGAGGGTTCAGGAAAGCTAGCAGTAGTTGGCTGGGGGTCAACTTTCGGTGCTATTCATCAAGCTGTAAAGAGAGCACGGGGTGAAGGCTTGGATGTTTCGCATATTCATGTTCGATATCTGTCGCCGTTACCG
>CAVOFA010000197.1:0-3877 GCA_963694865.1 Gammaproteobacteria bacterium
CCCTTATCACCCGGCGCTTCGATGTGTTTGATCCGGTGGTGGCAACGGTGGGCCGTATCCAGGCGGGCACCACCAGCAATGTTATTCCGCAATTTGCGGAGCTCGACATCACGTTGCGGTCGCTGTCTGTGGATGCCCGCGCCCGGTTGGTCGAGGGTATAGAGCGCCTGGTCCGGCAGATTCCCGCGGCACATGGTTTAGAGGTCTCGCTGGACATCGAAAAAGGCTATCCGCCCACGGTAAATCACGCCAGTGGTGAGCAGGCCGTGGCTCGCGCCGCACACAAGGTGCTTGGTGAAGATCGTTACCAGCAGATGCAAACCCCGTGGATGGGTGCCGAGGATTTCTCATACGTGCTCGAGCGCTTCCCCGGGGCTTTTGCCTTTATCGGCACCGCGCCGACCGATGGGCCCGCTGCCCCGTGCCATTCCAGCACAATGCGGGTCAACGAGGATGCGTTTCCGGCCGGCGTTGCAATGTACGCAGCACTGGCACTGCAGGTGGTCTGCGCGGATTTCCTTTGAAATTAAGCTTCTCGTGGTGTTTGGTTGGGTAGGGGTACGTTCTTGCTGAAGGGCTGATGCTGTTGTAGCAAACAGGTGTTGACTGCCAGGCATTAATAATTGTGTAATCGAGTTTGCTCGCGTCAGTGGATCTGGCCGGGTGCAAGCCTATCCAGAATTGGAGGAGTGATGTTAATTGGGCATAACGGCTAAATAATGTCGCCACCCCGGATAGATGCACTGGTGCTGGCAGCGGGTCGTTCGCTGCGTGCGGGAGGCCCCAACAAGTTATTGTTGCCTTGGCAGGGCAAGGCGGTTGCGGCTCACGCGGTTGACGCAGCACTGGAATCCAAAGTCGGTACCGTGCACGTGGTCACCGGACACGAACAGGCCCCGTTGCGCGATGCACTCACCGGCCGCTCACTTAACTGGATATACAACCCACACTACTGTGACGGCATGGGTGCATCAATCAGTGCCGGGGTGTCACAACTGCCCGCGGATCTCGATGGCATGGTGCTGTGTCTGGCCGATATGCCATGGGTAAGCGCAAGACACATCAATCGTTTGCTTGAGGGCTTTTCGGCAGATGCTGTCCGGGTCGCCTGTTTTGGCGATCGTCGAGGTCACCCGGTACTGTTTCCGCGTGAGTGGTTCGGTGCATTAATGCAGCTCACTGGCGACGATATCGCGCGTTGTCTTTTTGACAACCTCGCCACAGCTGTGGTCGAGGTGCCTATGGTAGATGATGCCGTGCTGCGCGATGTTGATCACAAGGAAGACCTGCTGCGCGTTTCAGCCTGAGGGCGCCACGCGCCCGTCGTCGCCGGCAAAACGGCATGTTGATCAGCCTGATCACCGCGACCAGGGTTGGTAGTTCCATCATAAAGTGAGTGTTTGACAGCCAATCGATGATCTAAGGGTTTTATCAAATCTTGCTTCTTCCCGGATGAGTCTTCGCCGAATGGCTACCTCATATGCAGCAACAAACCTATGTTTCACTGAAATTTCGAACGAGAAAATTAACAAAAGTATATAAGCATCGTCGCAGGCCTAGCTCATTGTGCGTTGGTTGCCATAATGATTGGCTATTCAAGATTTCGGCTTTTTCAGCAGCGATTGAATTAGTACTGGATACTCGTCATATTATTAAACAAATATGCCAAGATTGATTCAAAGTAAAAGGAGTTAATGGGTGATCAAATGACAAGTAATCGGATGTACTGGGTGGATGCCTTTAGCGCCAAGCCATATTCTGGAAACCCGGCAGTCGTTTGTGTAATTTCACAAGAACTGCACGACGATCAATTACAGGCGCTGGCGAAGGAGTTCAATGTCTCCGAGACCGCATTTATCAGTGGAGGCGGCGGCGAGTATTTCATTCGCTGGTTTACGCCAACAAAAGAGTTGCCTCTTGTCGGGCATGCCACGCTGGCGGCAGCCCATGTGGTCTTGTCTGAACTGGAGCCTCGGCGAGACGAAGTTACCCTAGTTTCAAGGTTGAGTGGGAGATTATCCGCTTTTCGAGATTCGGGTAATCTGGCTATGGTTTTGCCCGCCGATACGGTAAAACCTTGTGATCCGCCAGATAGTTTGTGCATGGGCCTGGGGAAACCTCCACGGCAGGTCCTTAAAGGAAGGCATTATGTAGCAGTTTACGACAAAGCTACTGATGTCCAGTCTCTGAAGCCCGATTTTCTCTGTCTTGAAGAGTTGGATCTCCCAACTATTGCGGCGACTGCGCCTGGAGAGGAAACAGATTATGTTTTGAGGTTCTTTGCTCCGGCAAATGGAGTTCCAGAGGATCCGGTGTCTGGTGTCGCACAGTGTTCCTTGGTTCCTTATTGGGCATCGCATCTGTCAAAGAGCGAGCTTACTTCCCAGCAACTGTCGCCACAGGGCGGGAATATGTTTTGTAAATTACTAAGCGATGGTGTTCAGATCTCAGGCCCTTGTTGTACCCTGGTCTCGGGCGATTTGATTAATTACTAAAGAGTGCTCGAGGTCGATAGAAATGAAAGATCTAAAAATTATTTTTCGTAATCTTCAGAGCAAGCTAGAGCAATCGAGCTGGTTTGCAGATGGTTGGGAGATATACAACCGTGGCGTGTACCTTCAACTATATAAAGACACCTGGTTCAACGATAGCCAGGGCGGGGTGCATTTCGAAACGTATATCGAAGCTCCACAGCTTCGACAAAAAGCCTTCCCTATTTGTATGCATGCAGAGGAGGATTGCCCGTCGCAGCAGACCTTTATTAGAGACTTTCTAGATTCTGAGGGGGCACAAATTCGAAGTTGGAAAGGTTATGACGTGATGGGCGATGGGTATAGTATTTGTCAAAGAGTACTTCCTTTAAATTTCAAGAATCTGGAACATCGTTTATACGAAGAGTTCAATCGGCTCCGTCAGTTAGAGTCAGGGATTGATCGGATTTTACGCACCCTGCAACAATGATTTTATTACTGGTAATCATTGGGATATAGACGCGGATCGAAGAATTTGTGAAACACAACAAAAGCCCGTGTATTGATGTTTGCGATTTTGGTGGACCGAAAGGCTGGTGTCGTGGTTGCGGGCGGACTAAAGCGGAATGTCAGAAATGGAAGACTCTTAAGCCTTATGCGAAAACTACGCTGCTAAAGGAACTTGAGAAAAGGAAGAATAAGATGTCTTCATATTCCTAAAAATCCGTAGCAAGAAATAGGTTCAAGTTTGCGACAAGGTGTCGGAAACGCCATTAAAGCCCAGACTCATTAATCTAATCATATTGTTACGGGGCGTTGAAGGCTGAAACACAGCTTTTGGCTGCTCGGTTTTGGGTGGCTGTTGCTTCAGGTTTGCTTGCGGGTATCGTGGCAGGTGCAGAGGGCTTGTTGATGCCCGTGTCGCTTCGAAAAACTTGCGTGGGTTCGTTATTGGGCCGGGTATTCAAAAATACAGGCGACTATTAGCTTATTTACCATGATTCAGCTATGGTAAATAAGCTATACAATCTTCGTTATCTCGATTGATCCTGGAGGTTTGGAGATTGCCTAAAAAATTAAATAGACTTTTCTTATACAGTCAATAACCAGAATGTCTTGGCACAAAGAACGATCAAGGAGTAGCTTTAAGTTGAGAATACCAATTCGGAGACGCAAAACAGACATGTCTACTCGCGAAAATATCATGCGGCATCTAAATATTGTTGCGCAGCTTCAACCCGCGCTTCATCAGCCGCAGCACGCCCCTTATCCCGACCTAATTGATAACGCGCATTACCGCGCTTACACACGCTCCTCCCATGATGTTGGAGGTGAGGCCGACATTCCTATAACGTGGGAAGAAAAGGAAGAGGAGATTTGGGAACATAATACTTTTGTCACCTGTG
>CAVOFA010000198.1:0-3776 GCA_963694865.1 Gammaproteobacteria bacterium
CAGTAACACTGCTACAAAATCTGGTGCCGCCACCAAGAGTCGAACTCGGGACCTACTGATTACAAATCAGTTGCTCTACCAACTGAGCTATAGCGGCGCAAAACTTTTAAAAACAATAAGTTAAGGCAGATTTTGCCAATGGCCAAATAAGCCAGCCTCAGGAGCGAAGCGGATTGTATGCGATTGTGACGCCGCTATCAATTACAATGGCACTAAATGTGAGACTGCTACTCATTCATACAGCCAGTTTCTGTCACTTCAACCTCAATAAATTCGGCAGCGATCTCTGAAAGCAGTGCTTCAGGGAATATTTCCTGACTAATCTGAACCCAGTAGCCCCGGTTGACTCTCGGTATAACTTTCACAATTACGTCGTAACCCAGACCGATAAGTGCCTGTCGATAATTCTCAGCTGCGCCATTGGAGGAGAAGACTCCCAATGATATTCCCTGCGCATCCACGCCCTTGGTAATGACGAAGCTATTAATACCTCGCGATTTAAACTCACGATGCCTGCGGAATACTTCTTGCCGAGAACTCAGGGGAGGCATCACAAGCCTGTAATCAGATTCTCCGGTAGGCTTATCAACAGCGGTCATCTCAACGGTGTACCCAATAGCCTTTAATCGTTCAGCGACATCCTGTGCCGAGATGATGTTTTCGAAAGGTCCCAAACCCATGCAGGACTTAAGTTCATCCGCCGCAGCCACCAGCGTGGGCTGTTCCATTACCGCCACCAAGGTCGATTTATTGCCACGCTGACTGTCTTCCAATAGAAACAGAGCCCTGGTGCCTTTTTGCTCAAAGCCAGAACCCCAGGGACCCGCGTTTTTAACAACACTATCGCCAGCATTGCCGGTCGCGCCCACCCGGGGTGTCCCTGCGCCACTTAGGTTCAGTGCCATATAAGCGAGGTTAGCGAGCAACAAGGAATAAAAAATCCATTTCATGTTCTGGCGACCGGCCTCACACTGACTTCTCCCGAATTGTGTACTTCCAGGCCCGCCCCGGTTCGCAACAACAGATTACCCTGCTGATCAACGCCGCTATCGATTCCAGATATTGTCTCGCTGCCGCGAATAACATTGACCTGCTGTCCCGTATAGAGATTATATTCACTCCACTTCTCCGCAAAGGAATCAAACCCTACATCCTCGAAAGTCTGGATTGCATTCACTATCCTCCCGCCAAGCGTCCCAAGCAAAATGTTGCGCGGCATCTCCAGCTGAGAGCTGATAGCACTCCAGGGCTGATCAATGTTCAAGGATTCCTTCACGTTGAGCGCAAGATTTAGGCCCACGCCTGCAACCAAACCGATACCACCAGTATCAGAAGCCCGGAGTTCCAGGAGTATTCCTCCAAGTTTTCCACCGCCTAACAGAATGTCATTTGGCCATTTTAGCCCAACCCGCTCCAAACCCATGTCCCGAAGAACGTCCACCACAACCATGCCGACAACCAGCGATAGTCCACCCAGCTCCGACAACTGGCGGCCGATGAATCGACCGTATGTCAGGTAAACATTCCTGCCGAAGGGGGAGATCCATCGCCTGCCACGCCTACCTTTGCCCGCTGTCTGCATCTCTGCGGCACATAAAATCGCGGTACTTTGGCTTTCAACGAGCCTTTGCATCACTACATCGTTTGTTGATTGCGTCACCCGGTGGATCTCCAGATCCAATGTCGACATCTGCAACTCCGAAACCAAATGCTGCAATTCGGTGCGAATGGCGGCTTCGTCCAGAAGCTCCATCCCAGGATTTAGCGTTAAAACTGAACCCTGCCTGGTATAAGAAACACCAATACCATCGAGAAAATCCAGCAATTCAAGTGTTGAATACACCGGGTTACCAGCGATCAATTTCTCAAATTCAGGATGTGTGCTTTTAATCATTAAGGTCGTTTGTAAAAAGTAACGCTCTGCGTATAATACGCGCCCTCAACCGGATGCAAAGCATCGGGTTAGAAACTTACCCGGGTCTGTAGCTCAGTTGGTTAGAGCGCACCCCTGATAAGGGTGAGGTCGGAAGTTCAAATCTTCCCAGACCCACCAGGTAAGGACCCAGATCTTGTGCGAGTTTAATGAAACCAGCCAAGTGACCTTGGGGCCATAGCTCAGCTGGGAGAGCGCCTGCCTTGCACGCAGGAGGTCGGCGGTTCGATCCCGCCTGGCTCCACCAACAAAAAAAAGGGATGCAAATGCATCCCTTTTTTTTGCTCGTAGCAAGCCGCTAGCGGCCAAGGGTCAGAAGATGGTGATTCTTTTTGCCTTTTTGAATGACAAAAAAGCGACCAAATAGCGCCCCTTCGTTAGTTAGCGTCAAATCAACATCAACCTGCTTCTCTCCATTGACTGAGACGCTGTTTCCCTGAATCAGCTTTCTGGCCTGACCGGCGGTAACTTCTCCTTTCGGCGTCACAGCAAGACCAGACGACACTAATACATCGATTAAAGAGGCGCCGTCTGACACCGTTGATGATGGCATCCCATCCTGAGCGAGTTGCTCTAGATCATCTTCGGAAAGCTCTCCAAGGCTGTTGCTAAAGAGCGCGCCTGTAATCCTCTCTGCGGCCTCCAATCCCGATTCGCCATGCACATGCCGCGTCATTGCCTGCGCAAGCGCAACCTGCGCCGCCCTCCGGCCCGGATCGGATTCATGCGATTTCGCCAACACACCTAATTCACTCTCTGATAAAAAGGTGAATATCTTGAGATAGTTCATCACATCTGAATCCGCTGTATTAATCCAGAACTGATAAAAACTAAACGGTGATGTCATTTCCGGGTTCAGCCAGATGGCGCCACCAGAGCTCTTTCCAAACTTTGTGCCGTCTGACTTCGTCACTAACGGATATGTTATGGCGTATGCCTGCTTGCTTTCCATCCTGCGAACAAGGTCTATACCCGCCGTCATGTTACCCCACTGATCGCTGCCGCCCATCTGGATAGTGCAGTCATAGTCACGATTCAGCACAACAAAATCATAAGACTGAAGAATCATGTAGCTGAATTCCGTGTAGCTTATGCCCTGCGATACATCTTCAATTCGCCGCCGGACGGATTCCTTCTGTATCATCGCGTTCACAGAGAAGTGCTTGCCAATATCACGCAGGTAATCGATGACCGAGAGATTCCTCGTCCAGTCCGCGTTATTGACGACCACCGCCGAGGTTTCTCCACACTCAAAATCAAGAAACTGGCTGGCCTGCGACCGAATTCGAGCCAATTGGCGTTCGACCACTTCAGCAGACTGTAATTCTCTTTCGCTATCCCGACCACCGGGATCACCTATCATTCCCGTCGCACCACCAACGAGCAGCAGAGGACGATGCCCCGCCAACTGAAATCTTCTGAGTGCCAGCAGAGGAACCAGGTTTCCGATGTGCAAACTGTCAGCGGTCGGGTCAAATCCGCAATAAACCGTTCTTATGGATGAACCCAGGTGGTCAACAAGCTCCTCGTTCGCACTGAGTTGCGCGACAAGCCCTAACGCCTGCAACTGTTCAATAATGTTCATTTAATAACCACTAGTTCTAACAAACTCCATCTGTATGGCCACCTGAGTATCGGTGCCAGTCATTAATACGCGCGCAACATACCGTATATCACAGCAAATTCAAGCAAGCCTCAATCGGCGACGCGACCATTTGGCTCATTTTCGACTGATCTCACCCTCATTCAACAGCGAAAGCTTCCATTATTTCTATATATTTTATATGGTTAACGTTAGCTTCTCAGACTTAACTGTAGAAAAAAACTCTACTTTTCGGCTTTT
>CAVOFA010000199.1:0-3754 GCA_963694865.1 Gammaproteobacteria bacterium
CACTGTCATCAGGTAACCGCCTAAACCAATGATGACGGTAAGGGCTGCAAATATGCGGACCCGGCGGCTTGAAAACCGCTTGCCGAAAAACTCGGCAACGGTCATCGATTTTGCGCGGCGGATATAGCGACCAAAAAACATGCTTCCCGCGACGTATCCCAGTGCGGTAGGTGGAATCTGAAAAATCAAGGCTTGCACGTAACCACTGTAGGCAAATCCGCTGTCTCCCAGAAATGAGCTCGTACTGACGGAACTTGCCACCAGCGTGCCGACAATCAATAGTGTTGGCGACTGCCGGCCCGCGACGAGAAAGTCGTCGAGGTTTTTGACTCTGCGGCCGGCCCAGTTGCCGATGACTACATAGACCAGCAGACTGATTAGAATGCCAAGCGCATAACCGTTCATGATTATTATTCTTAGACGGGATTCAACACATCATTACACACGATAGGTCTGCTGCCACAATCGAAAGACCGTAAGGTGCTGCCTGTCACTATTACGTATTAGGCCTCCAAGCCCAGTAGCGTTGCATCGCGTTGCGTTGCCAAATTGGTTTGCCAAGCACGAATAAAATGCTTAATTTATAGCGACGTAATGACAGGAGTACGAGATGTGAGCCAGTGGAGAGGAAGAACGTCTACTCGTTTGCTTACCCCGGTTGCCGCGTTAGCGCTATGTGAACGCACCGATGCCCAATAAGGCGTTTACCCAGGCAATTGAGCTGTTGAAACTTGGCCAGCCACGGCAGGCAGAGGCCTTGTGCCGCAAAACCCTGGCGGGCGATGTGGAAGACATCAATATGCTTGGCTTACTGGGGGTCATCCAGTTGAAAATAGGGCGCTTTGACGAGGCGGAGGCCACCCTGGGTAAAACCATCGAGATCGAACCCCAGTTCGCTCAACCTCATGAAGACCTGGCCGGTCTTTATATGCACCTGAATGAGCCCGCTAAAGCGGAGCCTTTATTTAGACGTGTTACCGAACTCGAGCCGCACTCGAGCGCTGCCTGGCGTGGCCTGGCCCATGCTCTTAGGGCAATGGGGGAATTGGAACGGGCCGGGCAGGCCATGCAACGCTCGAATGAACTGTCCCCATTGAATCCCCTGTTAGAGAGGGCTGAACGCCTCTGTGACCAAGGGGAACATTCACAAGCTCGTGACTTATGCCAGCGGATATTGACACAACAACCGGACAATATTCCGGCATTGTACCAACTGGCCATAATCGAGGAAAAACTCGGCAATACCGCTGTCACAGAATCGATACTGAAGAAGATAGTCGAACTCGCCCCCGGGGAGGCACGGGCACTGTCATCACTCGCGCGGTTCTACACCGAACACCACCATTATGTTGAATCCATAGACTGTCTCAAAAGAATGGTCAAGCTGGACCCTTCCGACATCGACACCCAATTGGAATTGGCGACGTCGCTTTCTAACATGGGTCTTCCAGACCAGGCCTTGCAGGCATTTGAGGCTGCCCGCGAACTGGACTCGGCTGCGGAAAGCGGCCAGCTTGGGAGAGCGCATACGCTGCGTTCCCTGGGGCGATCGACGGAGGCGGTAGAGGCGTATCAACAGTGTATCGCGGAAAATAGCGGCGGCGCTGCTCCCTGGTGGGGTCTCGCCAGTTTACGCACCTATTCCTTTAGTGAAGATGAACTGCGGAAAATGCGCTCGGTAAAGACGAGCAGTGTTTTGGATAAGGCCTATCTGAATTTTGCCATGGGCAAGGCACTGGATGACCGGGGTGAGTTCGATCTGGCCTGGCAGTGCTACACCCGGGGTAATGAAGCCAAGCGTGGCGAACTCTACCACGACGTTGTCGCCGCTGAATCGGAGATCAATGCGATCATCGAGTCTTCAGACCGGCTCCTGAACAGCGTTCCGGGTAATAAGCACCACTCTACCACTCCCATTTTTATTCTCGGCATGCCCCGTTCAGGCTCTACTTTACTGGAGCAAATTCTTGCCAGCCATTCCCAGGTGGAAGCTACCAGCGAGCTGGCGTACATACTCGGTCTGGGCAAGCCTCATCTCGCCTACCGTCCTCGGAACAGTCAGCCCTCGATCATAGACTTCTCTGACCGGCAAATATTGGAGTTAGGTGACAAGTATTTAGAGGCGACCAAACTACACCGGCCCCAGGGCAGCGCCTATTTTATCGATAAGATGCCGGACAACTTTCAAATGATCGGCCTGATTTCACGAGCACTGCCCCAGGCCAAGATTATTGATGCCAGACGCCACCCGTTGGACACCTGCGTCGGAAATTACCGACAACTGTATGCCCAGGGCAAAAATTTTTCCTACGACCTGTTTGAACTGGGGCAGTACTACCTGCAGTACTGGCGCCTGATGAAGCACTGGGATGACCAACTACCTGGGCAGGTGTTATGCGTTAACTATGAAGAGTTGGTCGCAAATACAGAACAGGAAATTTCGCGGCTCCTGACCTTTTGTGGGCTTCCCTGGGAGGACGACTGCCTGAATTTTCACCAGACCCAACGTGGTATTACTTCAGCTAGCTCTGAGCAAGTGCGACAACCGATTTACACGTCTGCCATTGGATTTTGGAAAAACTATGAGCACAACCTGGATGAATTAATAAAACTGTTACAGCCCGCCATGGAGGCGAAACAGCTGGACGCACGGAGATGCTCCTAGATTAGCGGTTCAAGTAACTTGCTCATTCGTTAGTTAGTGGCACGACCTGGTGCGACGTTTAGCCTGCTACCGCGCGTCTGCGTACAATTTCTTCAGATATTCCGCGTGCGGGTAAAAGCTTTTCGCTTGCTCTTCACTCGAGTCGCGAGCCCGTCGTTGATGGCGCGCGGGTAGACGCAACGGGCCTTTGCCTGGTTCGGGGAAACGACCCATGCCGGCCAGCATGCAATGCCAGGATAGAGATGAGTAGACCTCATTTTTAATATTCTCGGACAACACGCGGTCTATACTCTCATTGCCATCCCAGGCATTCAGCACCCTGGCCAGCTGTGCGGACATGTTGGGGTTGTCACGGTTGTCGCGCCAGTATGCTGTATCGTCGCGTGAATTCAGTTTGTAGTGCAATTGCAGGTAGTCACGAATTACGTCGATAAATTGATTCACCTGACTGTTGAAATTCTCTCGATACCGATCCGTGAATTCACCACGTTCAAAACAATTGGCAAATCCTTCAAGAGAGGCTTGAATTACATTGATCATGAGGGCTTCGAGCGGCTCCAGAAAACCCTGTGACAGACCGATGGCCACGCAGTTGTTCTTCCAGTGATTTTCCAGCCTGCCGGGGCTCCAGTGCAAATGCAGAGCCTCGATACCCTCGGCATCCTTACCAAGATATTCGCGAAACTCCGTCTCAACTTCTTCCTTGCTGATGTAATCCGAGCTGTACACGTAGCCGTTACCCATACGGTTACTCAAGGGAATATGCCATACCCAACCGTACTTCATGGCTCTTGATATGGTTTCAGACATGATCTCGCCGTGGTTTTTTATTGGCGTGGGAATCGCTATTGCGCTGTCATTAAACATATAGGCCTTGGTCGATTTGAGCTTCTCGCCCATGGCCTGGCGAATCAACAGGCCCTTAAAACCGGAACAATCCACAAACAGGTCCGCCTTGATCGCGCCATGGTTTTCGGTCTTGACGTGTGAGATGTCTCCACCCTCGTCGATTTTAACGTCGGTAATGGTGTCCTGGATTAGCGTGACCCCTCTTTGCGTGGCCTTTCCTTTCAGGAACTCCCCCATCAG
>CAVOFA010000200.1:0-3600 GCA_963694865.1 Gammaproteobacteria bacterium
AAATGGAGAGAGCATTACAATAACGTGCGACCGCATAGCTCATTGGGTTATTTGCCACCAGTGGTGTTTGCGGAAAGAGCAGCTTAAAATGAATTTCTCATCCTGCGAGTGGCACTAACTCAGGGGAAAGGTCAAAGGGGACACTAATAGTTTAATAGCTTAACGAGATATGACAGTAACGATCAAGAATTTGAAATCAGCCAGTCCTTGCCGATAGCTGAAGTGAGCCAAAATTACAGCGGGAAAATCCCTTAAGTTATTAAACTATTAGTGTCCCCTTCTTTTCTATGGAGCGTCGCAGGAAGCAGTCAGAGGCAATCAGGAGGTGGAAGCCCTGGGAGAGGTCAACAGGTCCAAGTGATCATGGGTACGCCTGTTGATAGAAGTTTTCGTAATACAGATGAAGCATGGCAATACTGCTCAACTGGCAGTTTTTCGGACTCGTTCGTTACAATATGGTTCGCGGATAGAGTAGTGACAGGAATGACTACTTACAACAACTCTGATGCAGTAGGATTCTGCCGTGCTGGGGTTCGACCCGTGGATTGGGGACAAATGCCAATACCGGAATCGACCGTCAACGTAAATGTACGAACTGGAACAATTCAGAACTAGTGAACTGAGTAAGTCCTATCTCCCGGCGCGCTGTGCTTTCACTGCTGCTTATGATTGAGGAAAGAACTCTTGCTGAGCTACCGAGACACATAAGAAACCATCATCTTAAAGATGGCACAGGGTGTTGGTGGCGCTACAGGCACGATTAGGGGACACCTATAAAATAATAAAATAGCGGTAAAATTTCGTTCCTACCAAAGGCCAACTACATTGAATAGATGCCAAGGAGAGACCGACTTCATATAGTAGGAGGATATTACCAGGTCATCGGGCACGGTCTTGAGCGACGGTATATCTTTAGTGAAAACGAGGGCAAAGAATTCTGAACAGCCTCGAGTTTTTGCCTTAATCTATTGTTTTATGGGTGTCCCGTATTACTTTCGTATTACTCTTTCTTAATTTATTATTTTATGGGTGTCCCGTATTATCGTACTAACATGCAAGACCTAGGGTAATCGAAACACGAACAGCATATTACCGCCGTTACGTTGGCGAATCTCTGGTGTCAGGGTGCGAAAGTTGATGCCACCACCGGCGGCGATGGCGATGTATTGTATGCCGTCCACACTGTAGGTGACCGGAAAGCCGCCAGCCGAGGAATTGAGAATTTGCTCCCAGAGAATCTCGCCAGTGTCGGCATCGAAGGCCCGAAATCTCCTGGCATCATCGGAGACGAAAACCAGGCCGCCACCTGTGGTCAATACTGAGCCCGCAATGCCGGCACGCTGCCTGTGAGTCCAGCGCGATTCGCCCGTGGCCACATCCACTGCAGTTAGAATGCCTACCAGGCCATCGGATTGCGGCGGCAACTCCATGGTGGATGTGGCAGAGCTGTGATACCCCCCCAGGGTAGGATTCACCGGGTTCAGATAGAAAGTCATGCAGGTGTTGTTGGAAGGTGCATAGAGCGCATTGGTCTGCGGACTGTAGCCGACGGAGAACCAATTGGTA
Source organism: Gammaproteobacteria bacterium (assembly GCA_963694865.1). Classification (GTDB taxonomy): domain Bacteria; phylum Pseudomonadota; class Gammaproteobacteria; order Pseudomonadales; family Pseudohongiellaceae; genus UBA9145. The sequence goes on from CAVOFA010000200.1 coordinate 1,567, forward strand.
CCGCCGGTGGTGGTAGGACACACCAGTTTGCGCTGGCGGATCTCGGTGATGTCGATCTCGGGGTTGGTAATGCCCTTGCGCCCCTCGATATCGACGCCGACGATGACATTCTGATAATTAGTCTCCTTCGCCCACAGGAACTCCCCGGTCGCAGCATCCAGAGTCCAGACGATGCCGGGCTTGCCGGGAATCCCGGTGATCACTTTGCGGCGTGTGCTGGAAGCAATATTCGGGTTTATCCAGGAGACGTTGTCCGCCTCCGGCGTGACTTCTGTTTCCACCACGATGCGTTCGAAGGGATGATCCTGGTCCCAATTACCTCCAGGAATATGTTGAAAGTACCACTCGATTTCACCGGTATCGGCATTCAGCGCCAGGGTTGAGTTGGTATACAGTACATCGCCCCCTCTGGTGTCTCGCTGGATGGTACCCCAGGGAATGGGCACCGCCACGCCAATAAAAATCAGATTGAGCTCAGCATCATAACTGGCCGGCATCCACGCCGAACCGCCACGACGTTGCTCATTGGGCAGATCGCCCCAGGTATCGCCACCGGGCTCGCCGATTTTCGGCACCGTGTTGGTGCGCCACAACTCCTCTCCGGTATCGGCGTCGTGGGCGGTGATCCAACAACCGGTATTGATGTAGTAACAACCCGACATGCCGGCGATTATCTTGCCGTCGAAGACCTGGGGCCCACCGGAATAATGTTGGCCAATAGTCCAGTCACCAACTTGATGTTCCCAGGTCACTGCGCCGGTGCGAGCGTTAAGGGATACCAGATAAGCATCCATGGTGGCGATGATGATTTGATCTTTATAGAGCGTAGCGTTGCGATTGGCGCAGGCCAGGGTAGCGGCATGATCCACAACTGGACGGCGATATTCCCACAGTGGAGTGCCATCGGTGGCATCCACTGCCTCAATAAAATCGCAGGCCTGGGGCAGAAACATGACACCGTCATGTACCAGCGGAGTGGTTTCCTGCCTGCCAGGCTCCATGGTCCAGGCCCATGCCAGGCGCAGGCTGGCTACATTCGACTTGTCGATCTGATCGAGAGGGCTGTACCCCCAATGGTTCGCAGTGCGACGCCACATCAACCAGTCAGTGGCCGGGGGGTCCTGCAACTCCTCCAACGACACCGGGCTGTAGTCCTCCAACGCCGATTGCGCTAGCGCAGTCGACATAAACACCGCGACGGCAATAGCAGCGGTAGCGAAGTAATACTGCCGAGGCGTGGGGATTTGCATATTTAATTCCTTCTCAGATGAAGATAGATCGAACACTTTAATTTGCGGGCATCCCAAAACGACTATAGAAATCATTCAGGCGTATTGTAACCTCTTCCGCCTCGAGAAAATCCCTGTCACTCATACTTGGCTGTTCCCAATTCCTGTACTAGCTCGCATAGCTGCTCACACCACTGGAGTATGCCCCATAGTGGCTTGAGAACGTTCTTACATCAACCCGGGGTCTGCTTGCGCTTTAAATCTACCCATGGCGCTAGCGCCTCCTGAACAGAGTCTTTAACCAATTGATTTGAACTCATTTTATACCAATCATTATAGCCCATAACAATGAAATCTCCACAGCCGATATCGATCAGATTCTAGGGCAGCTCTGAACAATCTATCCAACCAGAGCCGATGCAGAAACTTTGACTTCAATTCCCAATATTGAGCCATCATCTCGCTCGATAATGAAATCTATTTCCCTCTGCTCTCGGTCACGGTAATGATAAAGCTCATATTCACCATCCCCGATATCTATTAGGGTCGCAAGTTCATTAAAAATAAAGCTTTCAATGAGTTTCCCAGATCGGTCGGAGTCATTTCTGACCTAGTCAATGTTCCATCTTAAAATAGAGGTCATTAAACCGGTGTCTGTCATAAATAGTTTTTTCTGTTTTGCAACTCGGCCATAATCTATCGATATCACGATCTGCAATCGATGTAGCGGTACGGTCAAGATCATCGCATGCATCGAAGATCCTTTGGTCATCAAGAAAATTCTGGATCATCTAAATGCTAAAAC
>CAVOFA010000201.1:0-3579 GCA_963694865.1 Gammaproteobacteria bacterium
CTTAAGAATCTCAGTAGGGACTTTGGAAGAGATCGATAGTGTCATTGCGACTCTTTCAAAGGTCTTGGAATCATAACCTATAACGGAAATAGAAAGCGATGATTGTGCTCAGGGGATTTGCATGCAACCTTTCTGAGCGGATCTAGACAATAAACACCTTCTTGCGGAGAGAACGAATGAACGTTGACAACCCAACATCTGAAAACTCGAACAATGGTGGTATGCAAGAATTTCTACTAAGCTTCGGTCCGGGGTTGCTCTGGGCGGGAAGTGCCATTGGAGTTTCTCATCTCGTTCAGTCCACCCGTGCCGGTGGAGAGGCAGGATTCGCACTAGCTGGAGTTATTATCTTTGCCCTAGCTCTAAAGTACCCCTTCTTTGAGTACGGACCTCGCTACGCTGCCGCCACTGGGGAAAGCTTAGTAGAGGGATACCGCCGGATTGGGAAATGGGCCGTCTGGTTATTTTTCGCTCTGGCAGTCTTTACTGTAGTCATCACCAACGCAGCAATCATTCTCTTCACCTCCTCCTTGTTTCAATTTGCTCTTGGCACTGCAGTAAGTCCCGTTCTCGCATCCGCACTGATGTATGCTTTGTGTGCCGTGTTACTTAGGGTTGGATACTCGGCGTTAGACATCGCGATTAAAGTGATACTGCTGACCTTGGCTGTTTCCACACTTATTGCTGCTTTTGTTGTAGCCCCTCAAACTGATTTTTCTACTTTCAGCATAAGTCTGATACCACCAGCTGGTAGCACAGTCACCCTTGCATTCATGCTCGCACTGGCTGGCTGGATGCCTTCAGACATTTTGATATCCCTCTATAGCTCTCTATGGACCCTTGCCAAGAATCAGGCCACCGGAATAAAAGCCAGTGTGGCCACGGCAAGGCTAGACTTTAAAATTGCCTACATGGGAACGGCGATCCTGGCCTTTGCATTTCTTACTCTAGGTGCTGGTGTTATGTATGGATCGGGAACAGAATTTAGCTCTAATGGTGCAGTATTCTCAACACAGTTAATTGACCTATATGTCCAAACACTCGGCCCCTGGACCAAATGGCTGATGACAATCACCGCTCTAACAGCCATGATGTCGACTGCCCTGACCGTTGCAGACGGCTATCCAAGGGTACTAGATCGGGCAGTAAAAGTACTCACCATTAATGACCCAACTAAAACAGCAAACGCACCCATTAGCAGGCCCTACTGGGTTGCAGTGATTCTAATCGGTATTGCTATGACCGCTGTCTTACAACTATTCCAGACCAGCATGACACAGCTGGTGGACTTTGTAACTATCGTAGCCTTCCTGACGGGACCTATCATTGGATTTTTGAACCTGAAGTGCGTTACATCTCCAGCAATGCCCGAGGAGCACCAACCCGGCAAGGCAATGCGCGCATACTCATACTTTGGCCTAGCTGGAATGACGACAGTCGCCATAATATTTATTGCAAGCAGACTCGGCTGATGGAGGGTATTACTAGGTCGGAAATATTGGTGTAGCAAGAAAGCTACCTAAAAGTATAAAAAAGGAGATTATGATGCGGACTCACTATTCTTATCTGACGATCATGGTAGTCGCTATCGTTGGAATGGCAGGATGTGCTCCATCAGGCAGCTCAGTCACTGCAGATTCAAGTGGCAACCTCATCACAGGCGACGGTCTTGTGAACCCGACCACGTCCGTCATCACGAACTGGGGTGATCTCCCTGAAGGAAGGGAGTGGGGGACCACTGCTGGAGTCGACATCGATCCGCATGACGGGCACATATGGGCTTACGAACGCTGTGGAGCAGGTAGCTTCGGTGATGGAGAACCAGTGAACTGCGAGACGAATCCGGTTCCCCCAGTTTTCAAGTTCGATCGTAACACCGGCGAGGTGCTCGCAAACTTCGGAGCCGATCTCATGGTCACTCCGCATGGCATCCATGTCGATGCCGAAGGTAACGTTTGGATCACTGACTTTGCGGGTAACCGTGAGGGTACGCGAGGTCATCAGGTGTGGAAGTTCAGTTCCGAGGGAGAAGTCCTTCTGACGCTCGGTGTAGCGGGCCAGCCAGGGAATGCACCCGGACAATTCAATCAGCCCAATGATGTGGTGACCGGGCCGGATGGATCCATTTACGTCTCTGACGGCCACAATGGCCAGGGCATGACGTCGAATCAGGCGATGAATTTAGGTCGCGACGCTGGCCAGACCGCACGTATCCAGAAGTTCACCCCACAGGGTGAGTTCATAATGGAATGGGGTGAGATAGGTGTCGAGCACGGCCAGTTCCGAACCCCTCACGCGCTCGCCTTCGACTCCCAGGGCCGGCTGTGGATCGCTGATCGCGGTAACCATCGTCTGGAAATCTATGACGCGGACGGTAATTACTTGGACTCGCGTTATAGCTATGGTCGTATCAGCGGGATCTTCATCAAGGACGAGATGGTGTACGCTATCGATTCAGAGTCCAGTCCGACGAATCATCCGAACTGGCGAAACGGGGTCCGTATAGGTCCGGTCGATGAAGACCGAATCGTCGCGTTCGTTCCGCCGTTCGAGCGTGAGAGTCGTGTATACCAGGGTACGGCAGGTGAAGGTGTCGCCGTAGACGAGGACGGAAATATCTATGCTGCCGAAGGTCCAAATTCGCTAAGCTGGGCGGGCGGTGCCCTCACGAAGTACGTGGCAGGCAATTAGCCACGAATAATTTGGCGCCTATGGAATCGTTACCTAAAAATCTAGCCAGAGACCTAAAGAACATCGTTGGTAGTAAATGGGTTCTTACGGATAGAGATCGGCTACTCGCCTATGAGTCTGATGGTCTAACCGCTTATCGGAGTATACCCCTAGCTGTAGTGCTTCCAGAAAGCACCAGCCAGGTAAGTAATGTTTTCAAACTATTGTCGCAAAATGGAATCAAGGTTGTCCCCAGAGGTGCTGGTACTGGCCTTTCAGGAGGCGCCCTGGCTGAGCCAACTTCAGTAATTATTGGAACTTCAAGGATGAACACTATTCTCGAGCTTGACGCCGATAATAGAAGAGCAGTGGTTCAACCTGGAGTTATTAACGCTCATTTGTCAGAAGCATCATCACCTTTCGGCCTTTATTACGCCCCAGACCCCGCCTCTCAGAGCGCGTGCACAATTGGCGGAAATGTGGCAGAAAATTCTGGGGGCCCTCACTGCCTGAAATATGGGGTTACTTCACGCTATGTCACTGGACTAACTATCGTAACTTATGAAGGGCAGATATTACAATTAGGAGGCCTCGGACGAGAACGAGGCAGCTATGACCTGGTCGGTGTCTTCGTTGGCTCTGAAGGATGTTTCGGGATTGCTACAGAAGTGGAAGTGAAACTGTTGCCGAAACCAGAAGCAGTACAAACATTGCTGGCAATATTCGACCGTATTGAGGATGCTGGAAGAGCCGTTACCTCCATCATGGCAAGAGGTTTATTGCCCGCTGCACTGGAGATTGTCGATGGCGCTACAATCCGAGCTGTAGAAGCTAGTGTGTTCGCAGGAGGATACCCAGCCGATGCTAACGCCGCACTAGTGGTGGAATTTGACGGCATTGAGGAAGGCC
>CAVOFA010000202.1:0-3562 GCA_963694865.1 Gammaproteobacteria bacterium
ACGACAATTGGTCGACTATTTAGGGAATGGGGATACATAGGCACGAGAACTATGGCATTTAAATCAGGGTGCATAATAGGCCCACCGGCTGATAATGAGTATGCGGTAGAGCCAGTTGGAGTCGCCACAATCAGACCATCAGATTCTTGGCTGTAAACAAATTTACCATCGACATAAAGTTCAAATTCAATCATCTGGGCCGCTTTGCCAGGGTGAAGTACTACATCGTTTAAAGCACTGCCGAGCTTTTTCCGCGAGCCAGCTTCGTTGGTTTCAACATCAAGCAGAAACCTTGACTCTATAGTGTATTGCCCACTAAGCACTTCTTCTATTTTAGCCTCGATTTCATCAGGAAGAATATCCGTAAGAAAACCTAACTTCCCACGATTTATCCCGATCACTGGAATCTGGTCAGAGGCAATAAATTTCGCAACCGTGAGCATACTGCCATCCCCACCAACCACTATCACCAAATCACAACAGTCAGATAAATCATCGCGCTTACACTCTTTCTGTCCGTGCCCATCTATCAAACCAGCAGTCACATCATCAACGACGATGCTTACTTCTTTCGAACCGAGAAATACCAACAAGCGCTGCAAAGTAGCCACCACCCCTGCATGTCCGGGACGGCCCACCAAGCCAATTCGATTAAATTCTGCCATTTCAAAACCTGTATCACTGAAGGATTCAAAGCTAACTGCTAATGCTGCACATTATAGCAGAAGCACAATCCACAATTTACTGTCTAGGGAAGAATATTCGTTAGAATCGGGCTCTCGAACTAGGTGTAATATCGAGTAACATCAGCACTTTATTTGATCAGCCACTATTTCTAACGCAATTAGGAACAATCTATATACCACTGGAAGCGCTAAGCCCAGACACCTAGTTAACCGTTATGGGCCTCGGCTACGTCGGCCCACCATTAGCTCACGCATTTCCCAAGCACTATAAGGTCGTTGGTTATGATATTAACGAACAACACGTGACTGAGATCAACAACAGAGAAGACAGGGGAACCTCGCTCTATCTACGGAAGAATTAAAACAGGATCACACTGCCTTGTTTTCCTCAGATTCCAGCGCAATTGCAGAGTGTACTTCAGCTTGAATCACTTATTACCGTGCATCACTGGGAGGACCTCATCCAGACGCAGAACGCGCAGAGAAACCCCGTGGCTGTCGAGAAAGTCATAACGCACGGCTTCGATGCTGGGCGACTTAATCGCCAGGCTAAAATTATTGATGACTGAATTAGATGACAATGAAAATGTGAATCGCAGCTGATTCGACCTGTTGGCCGACGTGAACTGGAGCCTGGCACGACGACTCAAGAGCGTGGCCGGTAACTTCTCCTCACCCCGACATGCTCTGTTTCAGCTACTCAAAGAATGCTGACTTAGTACCTATAACTCATGCCTATAACAGGACGCTGGCTATGAAATAGGAGCCGCCGACTATTAAGACGTAGGTAAAGAATATGCCGACTACCACGGGTAGTAATTTCTCTCGCTTCTGTTGTTCGATCATATAGATCTTCCTCCAAAATTCGATAATTACAGCAGGCAGTATAACACTTCGTGAGGCGTGGTATTTAATTCATCTCGCTCTAAATCCCGCGTGGGCTGTAACGAATATAGAACGGCGCTCGTCTCGAAGTCGGCGCCCAGACCCAGACCTAGGGTAGTTGCGAACGCCGGATCTACTGGGCTAAATCAAGAAAGCTTGCTTAGTCGGTAAATTGCAGATTCACGAGTACTTGCTGATAAATCCCACCGCCAATAAAATCAGTAACGCGATAGCCAAAGCCACTCGGATAGTCAGGGAGATTACAGTGCGCTCTGTATTGCCGCGGTCCCGCACCAGAAAATAAAGTCCACTGCCCAGACTGGCGAATATGCCAAGCATCACTGCGATAATAAGGAAATCAATCATGTTTGGTGCGCCGCAAGGCTCCCTAGGTTCGAAACAGGCAAGTAAACTTTATGCATTACTATACAGTCAACGCCACCGCATTAAGTTGCGGCTGCACGCAGTAAACGCTTCAAATCCTCCAGCAGGCCGTAGCCTTCTTCAGAAGGGGGGTACATTAAGATCGCATGCCCCAGGTAATCAACGATCAGCAATTTGGTATCGAACTGTGAATCACCCGATGCTAGGCGTAGCTCTCGAACGAGTTCATTATCTGCCGGTAACCACCAATTCTGCTCTCCCCAGGTCGCTGAGGATTCCTCGCGGCTGAGCAAAGCCAAATTAACCCTCTGCGCATCGCGCCCTACAGCTAGCTGAATACGTTCAGCGGCTTGTATCAATTGCTGGCAAGTTTCACTGCAAGCACCATCCTGCAGCACCACCACAAACCAGTCCCGGGCGCTGCTATTCAATGTCAGTGCTGCGCCGTTGCCATCCAAAATGCCATATGCATTCAATTGCAGCGGTGGCTGCAACAACACACCATAATTAAGATTACTCTGCGGCCGCCAATCGATAGGACCCTTGGCAAATATCCAGGCCAGCAGCAATGGCATTAAGAACACCGCCGACACTGCCAACAGCGTAAGACGTGCCCTAGTTTTTGTTGTTGGCTGCGGCGTGTTCATGAATCGCCTGCCTCGCCGCTGCGTAGCATGAGTATTGCGGCAACCACGACGACTGTCATCGCCATAGCGAACCACTGGAATGCATAGCCGAGATGCCTGGCCTCATCACTGCCGGGTGGTGTCCATTCGCGGACGAAACCATCACCCCCATCGTCACCGAGTAATAAGGTGATAGGGAACAATTCCACGTCCAGTTCCGCCGCTAAGACGGCGAAATCGATGACCTGCACTCGCCACATATTATCTGCCATACGTTCAATCAAATCGCTACCCTCAAATCGCAAACCTGTTTGTGGCGGCTGTTTTAATCGTCCCTCGAGGCGTTGACTGGTTGCCGGTGTATTGAATTCGGGGCTGTGCCTTCGCTCCGAATCGGCGCGGAGCCAGCCACGATTGACCAGTATGCGCTGATCGCCACCATCCGGTTCAAAAACCGTATAAACAAGGTAACCAGCTCGACCTTGGTGTATCTGATTGTCGAGAATGATGTTGGTATCTCGATACTGGCCGTTCACGGTAGCTCGATAGCCTGATAAATTCGCACTATCAGCAGCATTGATATGATTGAGATCGATTTTTGCAGCGACACCTCGACTCTCGAACTCTTCGAAGCTCGTTCGTTTTTGTCCAGCTCGATCAAGCTGCCATAACCCGAGTACAGTAAACAAACTACAGAGTACCAAAGCGCCCACCAAGAGACCAAAGCTCGCGACCTTACGTCCAGCTAATGCATGCATCTAGGCGTGATTACTGCTGTGCCCTAATACACCATCGACTAAGGCAGGGTCTTCTTGCGCAGCCTCTTCTGGCGCAGGTGTCGATTGAAGGTTTATTTCCCAGTAGGCGTATGTGGGTAGTGTTCTGGAGAGCACTACGACCACAGCCAGGAAGCTAACCAGTAGGAGAAATGACAGACCAAGCTCACCCGTATGATCAAGCAGTCGTTCATCGGTTGAGTAG
>CAVOFA010000203.1:0-3504 GCA_963694865.1 Gammaproteobacteria bacterium
CCGCTACTGGGGCAGAAACCGCGCCGGCTTGGTGCTCAGAACAACCGCCGGTGGAGAAATGCCGGTTTAGTTTCAATTGAAGTGGTGTTGAATAGACCCCATTAGCACCGATTACTATTGTCTTCCGTCACAAAGCGATCAATACGGAAAGCATCAATTGGAATCTCACTGTGTCCATCAACAACCAGCTGGGCAAGGATTCGCCCGACGATGGGACCCAGATGAAAACCGTGGGCACTGAATCCGAAGGCATGGTAAGCGCTTTCTTCAGTCGCGCTTGGTCCGATCACAGGTAGGCCATCAGCGATGTATCCTTCAATTCCGGCCCAGGCCCGAATTATTTTTGCTTCACGCAGGGTTGGAAACATGTCGCAGGCGATTTGTGAATTGAAGGCGAGCCTGGCGTAATCAAGATTTGTCGTCTCGGCATTTCGATCTGCACGACCGAGATAGCCGCCGCCGATGATAACGGTGCCGTTGGCCTGCTGCACAATTGACAACACACGGTCCACCGCACCAATACGCTGTCGCATAAACGGTGGCAGTCGATTAGTCACCATCAGCATGGGAGCGATAGTGGAAAGCGGTACAGTTTCTCCAAGGTCTTTGGCAACCTGATCACCCCAGGCCCCTGCCGTGTTCACCAGTATCGGTGCTTCATAGGTTTGATCTCTGGTTTCGACATGCCAGATCGATCCACTACGACGTACACGATTCACCCGCGTTTTCTCGTGAAACTTTACACCTAAAGTAATAGCCTTCTGTTTGAACGCATTCAGGGTGCGAAATGGATTGGCATGCCCGCAGCCGGGGGCATGAATAGCACCCACCGCATGGGCGGCGATATCCGGTTCCATATCTCGCAGCTCTTTACGATCAATCAGCCGTTCATGGGTATAGCCGAGGTCTTGAACCATTGCATACCGCGCAGCCAGCTTATCCATTTCTTCATCGCTCTCGGCAACCTTAAGACGGCCAATGGGACGAAATCCGCAGTCGTCGTCCACTAAATTCGGCGCATCGGCCCAAATCTTTAGTGCTGCAGTACTGAGGGGTAACTCTACTGGATAGCGCCCTGCTCGTAGTACGCCACCGGCATTGACTCCGGATGCATGTCTACCACAATAATTCTTCTCAATGACCATTACCTGTACGCCTTGAAGCGCCAGGTGGAGGGCAGTGGAACAGCCCTGAATACCGCCGCCAATAATGATTACATCCGCAGCCATAAGGTTTTTTTCTTGAATGGGTCTGGCAGCTTTACTTCAGCAGGTAGTTCTCCAGTAGCCAAAGCCAGAATGTCACTGATGGGTACCGGCTTTACTGGCGGGCGTAGTCGATAATAACCAATCTCGGACATTTGCTTGCCTGTCTCAGCGGCTATGATTTCGCTCACCGTGAGGCCGCAATAACGACCTTGACAGGGGCCCATGCCGCAGCGGAGGCGGGACTTGATTGCATTAGGGTCCATTGCTCCACACTCAATCTGCTTGCGTATACACCCCGCCTCCACCTCCTCACAGCGGCAAACTATGGTCTCAGGCTGTTCCGGTATGCGGAATGCATTCGCAGGGCGATACAGTGTTTCAAGGAAAGGACGTACCTTTAGTGAGCGCTTTAATGCACGCTGAGCTTTTTGTGTTTTGGCGTCTCGTTGACCTTGATCAATGTGGTTAAATCGGCAGGCCGCATCTAGGCCTGCTAGCTTGCCAGCCCAGATGGCAGATTGTGACCCAATAATTGCCGCACCATCCCCGACCACGGATATTCCCGCAACACTGCTGCTTCCCCAAGGATCGAGGCGGGGCCGAAAACACAAAGACTGATTATCCCAGTCCATGGCGCATCCCAAAGCTCCTGTCAGATTCACATCTGGCACCACGCCTTGATGCAAAAGAAGTAGTGAAGTATCAATTATCTGCTCACTAGAACCGACTCTGAATTCTACTTGCCGAAGACGATCTTCGCCCAACGCGCGCAGTGCTTCAACACCGTGTATATGCCTGACGCCGTGATGCTTCAACCGCTTAAGCATTGTTGCACCCTTCCACAAATATTTACCAGCAGTAACTGCCTGGGGTAAATACGCAAGCGCACGTTTGCGATTGCTGGGATGTGTTGTTTCAAGTAGGGCTGCGATGTTCACTCCCATATCTAAATATTGACAGGCCAGCAGCAGTATCAAAGGTCCAGTGCCAGCAAGCACCACGGAGCCTTCAGGTAACAGCCCATCTTGCTTGAGCAAAGATTGAGCGGCACCCGCTGCCATCACCCCGGGTAAAGTCCATCCGGGGATGGGAAAGGGTCGCTCTAGCGCGCCGGTGGCTATGACCACTCTCTGTGCTTGTATGATACGTGCACCGGAGCCACCGGAAACATACACTTCGAGTCCAACAGAAATTTCCCATACGGTTGCATCCGGGCGATATTCTGCTGCACTCTCGCGAAATTGTTTAACCAGATCCGCCCCCTGGAGGTAATCGGTTCCAAGAGATGAGGCAACATCGGCGTTCGCGGCTTCTATATTACGGTATATCTGGCCCCCTGGAGCTTTCCGCTGGTCCAGCACCACTACATCCACCCCTGACGCACTAGCTGCAATAGCGGCGGACATGCCAGCAGGTCCCGCACCAATAACCACCAGTTCTCGGTTTTCTCTCAATGTGTTGCGCTCAGAAGTTTTTGAAAATTGTGTTGAAGCTATACATCATCTCCCCATGGGTCGGGTTCTTCTGTATTTCGTTGCTCAGGACCGAAGAGTGTGATGAGCATTCCGTCTTGAACAGTAGTCGAGCAGGCCTGGCAGCCACTGATGCCATCAATATCCACCAGGCAATCGAAACAACTTCCCATCAAGCACCAGGGACCCCGTGGCGACCCTGTTACCGGTGTACGACGAAAGCTCGCATAGCCGCTTGCCAACAATGCACCGGCGACGCTTATCGTGGCAGGTACGTCGACGGAGCATTTGTCGATATAGATGGTTACACTCTTACTTGCTGGGGCAGTATGATAGACAAACATGCGTAGTCCTCCGCTTTCTAATTCATGGAGTTTAATTATCGAATCACAGTAGGTTTTGTTCTAAATTGGCGCCTTTAAATCTACCAGTTTCATTTACAAACCGGTAACCAGAGATTTGCAACCAAAACTAAAATTAGTTTATCTGATGGATATCGGTTTATCAATGTAGTATCTATGTCCCAGAGTTGCAAAAAAGTATCCGGCAATTTCTTATTCTGAATGGCAGGGTGCGGCTTAGGGAGAATAGCCCTTGCTCTGGCGAATACGTGATTCTCCCCCTATATAGGCATTCTGGCGTCAATTGGTATTTAACTTACTTTTTGTTGGTTGGGTTATCAGACTACCAACTTTCACGGGGTCATCGCCCTGTGGCATCAAATCAATCTGACTAAATACTATTTGAGATTCGACTTGATCCCATATCAACCGTAGAAGACATAAATCAACCATCGGGGTATAGCCTTGTATGGTGAAACAAAT
>CAVOFA010000204.1:0-3502 GCA_963694865.1 Gammaproteobacteria bacterium
ACATAAGCACAATTAGCCGAGGCTAGTTTATAACTATGATAAGCTCTAATCGTTTTATGACCGCTGTGTCTGGGAGAACTAATCAAGATGAAACGCCGATATTTTAATAAGCTGCTGGCGGCTTCACCGCTGGCGGGATTCAATCATTGGGCTTTTGCTCAGAGCGATGATCTGCAGCAGAGAATCAGCACTATCATCCGTGAATACTCAGCCCAAGGTGTTCACCGCACAGCAACGCAAGTGGATAATCTTAGCGGCCAATGGCTGGCAGATCGCATTTCACGAATGGGTATCGATGCCAGCCTTCACCACTTTCCGCTTGATCAAGTGAATGTGATATCGGCACAGCTGCATTGGGACGGTGGTGTGATTGAAGGTGTTCCCGCCTATGATTGCAACTACACCGATGGCGAGGGCCTGCAAGGTTCAATGGGTGAGCTAAACAGCGACGCCGACATAGGGGTTGTAATGTCTGCTGCGAATGGACCGGTAGCGGCAAGCATTCTTACGGCGCGAATGAGTGGGGCACATAAATCGATTGTCGTTGTTACGAGTGATTCAATGCCAGCACAGGGAGAAGCAGTCATTAATGCTGACGATTTTAACGATCCTTTCGGCCCACCAGTTTTGCATATACCTCATTATGCCTGGCCCGAACTAAAGCAGGCGGTAGACGCTGGTGCCAGCGCACGTGCTGTCGTACATTGTGAGCGAGCACCCAGCACAGCAACGAACGTCGAGGCGAGAATTAAAGGTAGCAATTCTGAGTTGTCACCCATAGTGATAATGACGCCGCGCAGTGGGTGGTGGCGTTGTGCATCGGAAAGAGGTGGGGGTATCGCTTTGTTTCTCGAGCTGATGCGCGCAATTTCTGACTCTAATCCGAAAAGGGATGTTTACTTTACGGCGAACTCAGGACATGAACTAGGTCACTTGGGTCTCCATCATTTTATTCATAACAATCCTGGGTTGGTTGAGAATGCACACATGTGGATTCATCTGGGAGCCAATTTTTCCGCCGCAGGTTCAGATGTTTTTTTGCAATATTCTAGCGAGGAAAATCGGGCTTTAACCCACAAACATTTAAGCCAAATTGGTATAGAGCCAGCAAGCGAAACGCCACTATCTGAACGGCCGCGAGGGGAGGCCAGAACTATCTATGATGGCTCAGGGGAATATATCTCGCTACTTGGTGACAATCCTCTTTTTCATCATCCCGATGATACTTGGCCCAATGCAACGGATATACCTGTTACATTGGCGTGGACTCGCGTTTTTACAGCATTGGCAGTCGAAATAAGTCGGCAGTCTTAGGAATTAAATCTTGGGCTTGTGGGTTGATCTTTTTCAACGCCCTAAACTTTTTTGATCGATTCATGCGCTAGATTGTCGCAGAATGACGTTTAACTTGTCAGTACCCCCGAAACCACAGCGAATCCGTATACTGTTTAGATGCTGGTAAGCTAGATAGAACTTCCAATCCCAATCAATTAGTCGTGGGCAGCGGCATTTCAGGGCTGTCTTCGGCACGCGCTTTCTCGAAAGCGGCTACCGGGTTAGGTGTCCTTACCTGTTCCAACCAGAAGACACCGTCATAGGGATAGCTGTTGCCTCGAGTAGAAACAAAATCCATGTCGCCATCGCCATCCATATCTCGTGCGATGAACTTGTCAAACATGCCTCGCTTGCGCCTTGAGATGTCGTGGCGAGTCCAATCTGTTTTGGCATCTCCGGGATTTTCAAACCAGGCGAGCCGCCCGAGAGCGTTGTTTTGGTCAACATCAGTGTCTTCCATTCGGTCGCCGCTACTATAGCCCCCGGCCATGACGTCAATGTATCTGTCACCGTTGATATCTGCCAGTTCGATCCCTGTCATGGTATCGGTGCCAAAATTGCCAATGGGGTAAGAGTTCCAGGCATCGTCGATGTGTTCCGGTTGTTCGATCCAGGCCAAACCTACTCTTCCTACCTGGCTCACCATGTCCAGACGCCCGTCACCACTGAGATCGACGTAACGAATGCGAAAGCCTTGCATGGCCGGACCATTGATTCCAACGGCGTGTTCTTTGAATAGCAAGTTTCGCGCATCGATGTTCTCGAAGAACACAATGCGCCGTTCGCCTGTACTGCCCACTATGATGTCGAGATCGCCATCCTGATCGAGGTCAAAAGGCTCCGCATTTCGCGGTACGCTATATCTACCTAGTGGAATTTCCTGCCAACTGTCGCCATCGAGTGGATCGCCATTAACTTTTAAAATGGAAACCGGTGTGGATCGTGCATAATCCTCGGGGCCGGGGCGCTGGGCGCCCTTGTTTGCCACTACCGCTTCTGGCTTGCCATCGCCATCGATGTCCGCCAGATAAACACGAATAAATGAGCCTCGATTCTGAGAGATGGGGAGAATCAGTCTCTGCCAGGTTTCGGTGCGTGCACCAGGACCGGGATTCTGCAGGTAGATCAAATGAGACAGCTCGACTGCTGCCATCACATCCAGGTAGCCATCCCCATTCGCATCGCCAATCGCCGCATCTTCCACAGCAGAGACTTCGGCGCCTTCGGCAAGTGTTATATTGGTCCATATATCCGGATTACTGGACCCAAATGCCACACGTATATGGCCGCGGGGTTCTGCTGTAAAGCCGGGCAGGACTTGAGCAGAGTCGTAGGTATTGTCTGATTCGTGGACGGACACAATATCCTCGAACCCATCGCCGTCCAGGTCTGCCATAACCAGACCATCGCTGCCACTGAAATCGACACCGGAAATAGCCGGGTCGTCGATCCGATGTTCCTTCCAGCTAATGTAGGAACCGTCGATCGCCCGGGCACGGGTCGGTGAATCTCCAACCAGAGATTGGGCGGCAGCGGGAAGGGTGAGTAGAATTAGCAGTCCGGGAACTACTTTCTTTAGCCGAAGAGTAGGCCTTATTCTATTATTCAGTTTATTTAGCAAAGAATAAATGGGTTTCACTTTTAATTTTCCATTTGGTTAATTCGAGTTAGATAAGCCATACAATCAAAATTTTCAGAAAATTACTCCTGAAACCACTCAACGAGATAACTTGCCAGCTCTTCGCCCTTATCTTCCTGCAGAAAATGGATAGGATAAGACACCTAAAAATGAAGTATTTTGAATTGGAATTGAACAACAGACAAGGAGTAATATAGCAGAGCTAGGGTTTTTGCTGTTTTCATAATAGTGAGCTCAATGACTGTGGAATTTAAAAGCTATTTGTGAAACCAAGCATTATCCAGTTTGGTAAGCGACACAGTGACGTCATGTCGCGGACTTGTCTCGTGGATATTCGCTAGAAATAGTTCATACTAGATATCACTGACCGAAGCTTCCTTGGTTTCGGATAGCAACAAGTACGTTGCAGAGGAAGAGCAAATGAAATTTACCAAATTACTGATCGCGGCCGTTGCACTGATTGGGCTCCAGGGCGTATTCGCCCAAGAGCAGTTCACCTACAACGAGCACGTGGCCCAGATCATCAAT
>CAVOFA010000205.1:0-3465 GCA_963694865.1 Gammaproteobacteria bacterium
GAACCGGTAAGTAATTTTTGCCGCTTCTTCGTGCCGGAATTTTCCAGGCAGCCCCAGGCGACATTGGAGATACGGACCAAGAGCACGCAGATTAGACATTTACTGGAAATGCGAGTGTAATACGTTTTATCCTAGCCCATTTCCTGTTGGGTGAGCGGGATGGATCGGCCGGAGTTCGTAGCGAGAAACGCTAAGATCGCCCGCGAGTTCAAAGGCCTCGACTCTGAAAAGAGTCGCGAAATAGTGGCCAAGGTAGCGGCGTACCGAAATAATGAGGAAGTGGAAATATACCGTCTCTGGGGATGATTGCTTTGGCAACCAGAGGTTCGTCGACAGGTTTTTTCTCAAGGTTTGGATGATATAGAAGGAACTTATAATACCAAACTGCTTGTCGCATTAATTGTAAACCTAAAGGAGAAAAACATGAATTTGAAAACGAGTATATCTGTTTGCGTGTGTGCGCTTTTGGGAAACATGAGTTTCGCAGAGCCGCTTTTCAATGGGAAGGACTTATCGGGCTGGGAGATCGTGAATGGCGGGCAGTTCTCCGTGGATGGCGGCCTTTTAAGGGTGAATAAAGGAACTGGGTGGCTGCGTTCCGTAGACACGTTCGGCGACTTCAAATTGACGATGGAGTTCCGGTTTGTGGAGAAGGGCGCGAATAGCGGCATCTTCGTGCGAACAGCACGTGAAAGCAATAAGGACGAAAACGGCTGGCCTTCTAACGGCTATCAGCTGCAGGCTCTGGACTCATTGGAAGGCCCGTCACCGTTAGGTTTTATGATTCCGTATGGGGCGCCTCCTTTCCAGCATGTTTCGAATTTGAAGGCGCTTGAGTCGGTCTATCAGCCCGCTGGATTTTGGCATGTTTATGAGATCGAGTGTGTAGGAGAAACGCTTTCTGTGAGATTGAATGGGGAGTTAATCACGCTCGCCATTGATGTAAAGAATAGTGAGGGGCACATTGGTATCCAGGCCGAGCATGGAATCCTGGACTTTCGAAGGATTGAAGTGGAGCGCTTTTAGGTAGGATGGGAGCGGTCTCTTTATGAGGAGGACGCTCCATCATCCGCAAAGGCATCTCGCCCCCGGCCGCTTGGTAAACATAGCGGTTTCATGAGTCTAAACGATGGCTGACTCTCCCGTTGGTCGTTACTTTCGTGCCTCAAGCCTTGTTTCACGTCCAGCTTCATTGCCAACTGCTGAATTGACAAAATACCCGACCTCCACTAACACTTTTTTTGCCACGAAACGGCTCTTCATAACGGCCTTACCGGGGGAGTGCCCCAATCGCCTGAAGAGCGATTTCCTGTCAGTAAATCGGGAGGTTCCTATGTCAGAACTACAACATCAAGAAGCGACGGCACTTCAGCCCATTCCCCAGGAAGCATTTGATTGGTATGACGAATATGCACATGGATTGATCGGAGTGTAGTTATCATAAACACCCTTTCTTTTTTGGCAACATTACACGGAACACCTACCGATCGCAATTATGCCGATCGCCAATTATTATAAATAGGCAAAATTCGCTCAGGTTGGCTATTAATTACACGCTATCGCCCTTTCGCTTGCCCATGAGTCTTTCCCAGCCTGCGAGACACCCTGCCAGTGAATGAGAGCCTGCATGATCTTAGTCGAGAAAGCCGTGCTGTATTTCTACTTAGGCTCTATCCTACGAACCCAATCTACAAATTATTTTCTAACCCATTTCTGTAAACAACCGCCCGAGGGGCTCGCGTCACAGCCACCGGTAAGCCCGGCAAAAATATTTCCCAGATTATCAGCAGCCATACCCTCTGGTCGGGTACCAGGAATATAGTATTGCAACGAGCCATTGGTCTGCCCGATGCGAATGCCTACTTGAAAACCAGGATTTCGTGCGACTTGCCCTCCGCCTTCTGGCGCTATTGACGGCCCCCCAAGAAGTCCGCCAGACTCGGAGTCAGCGACCACGAAGGTTCCATTGTCTAGGACGGTGATACCACTGGGTCGGCCGAAATGTCTCCAATCATCTGCAAACTCTAGATTCTCATCCAATATCTGAACACGGTTGTTGGAACGATCTGCCACATACAGACGTCCCTGCGCATCGTAGGCCAAATCATGCGGTCCCATAAATTCACCCGGGCCAGCTCCCATTTTTCCAACTTCTCGGACAAACTCGCCCTCGGGTGTTATCACCACCAAACGATCGCCATCCTGCTGCGCATTGGAGGGGCGCGGCCAGTGGCCGTCAGCGATCACAATATTGCCATCGGGCATCAGAGCACAGGCGGTGGGACCAATGAACGTCTCTGTTCCTGCTCGTGAAACACCCGCCTGCCCAAGACTTAATAAATGCTCACCATCGGGGCTGAACTTGTGAATCTGGAATCCGCGACCTGCAGTTGAGGGGTCATCACTGAAGGGGCCGCTGTCTCCTGCCCAGAGGTTTCCGTCATTGTCCATGCAGAAACCATGCGCCTGAACGATCATCCCTTCGCCGAAACTCTTGATGATCTGGCCTTCAGCATTAACGTAATTGATAGGCGGCTCTGATCGAAACAGCATCCAAAGTCCACCCGTGTCATCTGGAATCAGCCCAATAGCTGCTCCCCATTCCTGACCAGGACGTAGAGTCGGCCAATTTTCAACCATCTCATACGGCCCATCCATCGTAGAAGTCGGACGACGAGAGAGTGAGATTAACTTTTCAGTTTCAGCCTCTCTAGCTTCAGCGACCTGCGCCTGAGATGTCGCAGAAAACAGCGGCACTAGCCCCAGTAAAGATACGATCAGAATTATTCTTCTAGCAGATTTAGACATCGTTCTATCTCCGTAATAATAATTGCCAGCTATCTTGCTTGTTCCGAAACTGGAATCAAGTGGAGACCGACTACAACCACATGACGGCATCCTAACTCGAGTCCTATTCCCTTTATTTGAGGCTCGCGCTCAAACCTATTGGGCTAGTGGATCAGGCCGAACTTGAAACTTGACCATCTTGCTGGTCGTGCCCTTGCCGCCTTCCGTGTGCCAATTGAAGTTGGTTCCATAGTTCGCCCACACGCCGCGGCCTTTCCACCCTGCATCAGGATCATCGATACGACCGGAGTGTAGTTATCATAAACACCCTTTCTTTTTCGGCAACATTACACGGAACACCTACCGATCGCAATTATGCCGATCGCCAATTATTATAAATAGGCAAAATTCGCTCAGGTTGGCTCTTAATTACACGCTATCGCCCTCGCTTGCCCATGAGTCTTTCCCAGCCTGCGAGACACCCTGCCAGCTTCATCCTTGAGCAGCACCTTTCTTCAGTCCCTGTGATTCTTAATCAAATAGTCTAGCTTGAGGCGGCCCTCGTGGCTCAGGCAGTTGATTAGCGCAGCCCAAAGCACCGGACTTGGCATCCAGGTGAGCCAAGATCTTCTGGATAACCAACGGATCCTCAATGGTCGCGATTATTCTAACCGCACC
>CAVOFA010000206.1:0-3377 GCA_963694865.1 Gammaproteobacteria bacterium
CGCCACCTTGGCTATGCGCCGGAAAATGCACTACGATAAACAGACTAAGTTATTAACCCGGATGGGCTAATGTGCCTCTTAGATCAGAGCTAACTTTGTACAAGATGGTTTGACGACGTACAGTCGTAGTCGACTGCCTGTTGCCAATATTCGTGCCCCGGCTGGCCGGAAGCATTACGATACACGTTCGGTGTCGGCAGCACTTCGTCGAGTTGGCGAAATTTGTCTTCGAAAGTTCCTTTGGTTTGCTGAATACCCTGAGCGACAAGCACGGAGCTAGCGAAAAGCATCGATAGCAGGCAAATGGATGGGACTATTCTCTTCATTGTGGCCGTTCTCCTGATTATGGTAGGGAACCTCTGGAGCCAAAAAGCTGACCGCGAATGATAGCGCGTTTTGCAACGCCAGGTTAAGGTTCCTCAAGCATTTACAATCGGCTAGATATCGCATACAAATATGTAACGAGCACCTTATAACCCCGACACGATCATGAACTTAATACTCTACGCGATTCCCTTTTTCTTCCTGCTGATGCTGCTGGAGTTTATTTATGGCGTGCTGCGAAAGCGCAACACCTATCGCATTAACGACACCATAAACAGCCTTTCCCTGGGCAGCCTCAGCCGTTTACAAGGCCTGGTCGTACTCGGATTTTCCGGGCTTATCTATGAATTCATCGTTGCGCGCTACCAGTTAACACAGCTGGCAGACGATCAATTGTGGGTGTGGCTGAGCTGCTTCGTGTTGTATGACCTTGCCTATTATTGGAAGCACCGCTACGGTCATGAGATCGCGCTGTTCTGGGGTTCCCATGTCGCCCACCACCAGAGCGAGGATTACAATCTGAGCACGGCACTACGCCAGACCAGCATCGATTTCTACGGTTTTTTGTTTTATCTGCCATTTTTTGTGCTGGGATACCCTGCCGAAATTCTCTTTACGGTGGTAAGCATGAACCTCATCTACCAGTTCTGGGTGCACACCGAACACGTACCGAAGTTGGGAATACTGGAGTGGGTATTCGTTACGCCTTCGAATCATCGGGTACATCATGCCCGCAACAAGATATACGTCGATCGCAACTATGGGGGCGTATTTATACTTTGGGACCGGCTTTTCGGCAGCTTTCAGGATGAACTGGAAAGCGAAGTGGCTGTGTTCGGACTTAGAAAGCCCCTCAACAGCTGGAATCCCGTGTGGGCTAATGTGCATGTGTACTGGCGCCTGCTGCTGGATTGTGTTAAAGCGCCTAGCATAGCCAATAAAATAAAAATCTGCTTTAAACCCCCTGGCTGGTTACCGGATTCGATGCAGAGTTCCTGCAAATTACGCCAGCAGGAGACGGATCTCTCCAGCCGATTCGATCCCGCCCTGTCAAACTTTGAGAAAGCCTACTGCTGCGTGCAGTTCCTTATAACCGTAGGATTGAGCCTGACTGTGATAGTAAATATAAATGGCTGGAGTTATGTGGCCACCAGTATTGCTGTGATCTACCTGACCTATTGCTACTACGTGCATGGCCGATGGCTGGAATCCCGCTCGAACGCGGTGAGCCTTGAAGGAATTCGACTGATTTTATTACTGGGGGCCATGCCATTTATTGATTTTGGTGACATGCTGCAAGGCACATTGATGGCGTTTGCAGCAGCTTCCCTGATAGTGCTCCTGATCTCGGCGAAGAGAAAGCCCATTGATGCCGTGATCTAGCAAGCCGTTGAAATACACACCAGGCAAGCGATAGGGTTATCCTATATTCGAGTCAGGGGAAACTCAGCTATCAGTTCCCCATTTTCAGGGTTTCGCAGTTCAAATTGTGCCTGATACGCCCTCCCCAGCGCCTCCATAAAAGTACTGCCGTCTTCAAGATTACTGATTATAAACACCACCTGGCCGGTGACAGTTCGCAGCGGCGGTATTTCCAGGGGAATAAATAAATACTCCTCATTCTCACTCAACATGCCCTGCACGCTTGCCTCCACACTCAAGCCCGAGCCGGGAATTCGACGTCGAACAGCTCTGAATAAGGCGCTCTCATTGTTGCCGTCTATCATGCGCAAAAACACATTCACCTGGCTTGTGAACAGCTCGTGATTACTCACACTGATAGTGGGGGTATAAATGGGGTAGCTAAAACCCACCTCTATGATGCCGTTGCTGGAGCTGTCGGTGATCAACTGACTCTGCAACTGCTCGGCCGTCACTCCCGAGCCGGCCTGGCCTGGAAACAATATCAGAAAATAGACAAATCCTGGAATCAGCGCCGGCAGGCAAATAGTCAAGGCATAGGCGCCGGGCTTGTCTTTAAAAATCGGATTGAATGGGTACACGGCAATCAACGCGGCAACGATGGCGACGCTTAATAGCAGCGCCCTGACCAACAGCGGCTCAGTACCGAGGCGAGCTGCATTCTGCGACATTAAAATGACGGTGGCCAGGGCCAGCAACAATGCGGTCACACAGATTACTATCTGTCGTAAGCTTAGATTCATAAGTCACAGAACCATGAGTCGGGGCAAGATCAGGATACTTGTTCCCCGTGAGCTTGCTTGTCTGCATGGTAGGAAGATCTAACCAGCGGACCACTGGCTACCTGTTTGAAACCAAGTTCCTCAGCAAACACCCGCAACGCGTCGAATTCGTCAGGATGCACAAAGCGTTCTACGCGCAGATGCTCCTTGCTGGGCTGCAAATACTGGCCCAGGGTAATCATATCCACGTTGTGTACCCGAAGATCTCTCAACACCGCTTTGACTTCGGCAATGGTTTCACCCAATCCAAGCATCAAACCCGACTTCGTCGTCACCTCGGCCCGGCGTAGCTTGTAGGCAGCCAACAAATCCAGCGACCATTGATAATCGGCTCCCGGCCGCGCTTGCTTGTACAGGCGAGGTACGGTTTCCAGATTGTGATTAAACACATCCGGTGGTGTCTGTGCCAATATATCCAGGGCTATTTCCATGCGCCCGCGGAAATCCGGGACCAATACCTCCACCTGGGTATTGGGATTAAGGCGCTGTGTCTCGGTGATGCAACTAGCAAAATGCTGAGCGCCACTATCTTTTAAATCGTCCCGATCGACCGAGGTGATGACGACGTAGCGAAGACCCATTTCCTTGATCGCCTGAGCCAATTCCGCAGGTTCATTCTCATTGAGAGGACGCGGCTTGCCGTGAGCGACGTCGCAGAAAGGACAGCGCCGGGTGCAGATGTCGCCCATAATCATAAATGTAGCGGTGCCATTACTGAAACATTCCCCCAGATTCGGACAGGACGCTTCTTCACAGACAGATGCCAACTTGTGATCTCGCAACTTCTGCTTGATGTGGGCTATTCTCGGTGAGACTGGTATTTTGACACGAATCCAGTCCGGTTTTTTC
>CAVOFA010000207.1:0-3301 GCA_963694865.1 Gammaproteobacteria bacterium
AGCAACGAACCACCGCCTTCCGGAATTGCGGAAAGCTTGCTCAGATAGTTAGAAAACAGCGTCGTATGGTAACTGTTGATTCTGGACATTTTTTCCAATAGCTGAGGGTTGTTGTTGTGGTGAGATAAAGGGTGGTGGGCATCGGGAACGTTGACCTGAGGATAAGGCCGCGCACTTTGTTCTTTGCTCATCATAAAGGTAATCACGCGGGTCAGGTCTGTTTGCAGCGCCAGAACCTGCAGATCCTGCATAATTTCCATGTGTTCTTCAAATTCCGGTGGCACGCCTGCTGGTTGTGCGAGTTCTGGCAGATCCATGTCGATTTGCTCTTCGGCTTTTTGTATCCGTCGTTCAACATTGCGCACCGATTCTGTGTAGCTGGCCATAAGGTGTCGGTCTTCAAAGCCTAGTTTATTTTCTAGGCTTGAGAGTCTTTCGAGCACAGCATCAAGGATGCTGCTTTGTTGCTGCAGTCGAATCTCTCGCGCAGTTTGTGCGGTGCTTCCACTATCACCAAAGAGCCGTTCAAAAACGGCTCGGGGATTATGTTCCGTGGGCAGCGGTTCTCTTTCGCCACGCCAGGAAAGCGTATGGGTGTAAACGCAACTCAAATTAGCTGTGCAAGCACCGGCAAGCGCAGGCGCGTCCATTGATAGCTCAAGTGATGAAAGCTGAGTTTTTTTGCCAAGCTGATTGGCGAGTATTTGATCTATTGATATGCCTGCTAGTATATCGACCTCATTTCTTCCGCCTTGGGCGATACCGGTTAAAAATGAGCCGCCGGCACCTGCGTGAGCCACATTCCAGTTAGCCGAAAGTCCTGACAGAACTAGCATTTTTTCTCTGAACTCGGCCAGTGGTTGCAGAATTGGGGTTAGCTCAAAGTCCCGCCCCAAAATTGTAGGTGTCCAATAGTCCATGGACATGCCGTTCGGCACATAGACTGTCTGAAAACGATGCACTGGGGCTGCACTTTGTGCGAATGCTGGGGTCATGGCATCTAGCATTGGCAGTGCCAATGCCGCACCTGCCCCACGCAGAATGGCACGCCGGGAAACCGCCTTGCCGGTAACAAAATTTACGGCTCGAGTCGTATTCTTTTTCATTCTGTTATTCCCTTTTTGTTAATCTGCCGTGTTATCTGTTTCGCTCTCTACTGGAGTGGCGACTAGGTTCGGGTTCGTTGTACTCATTAAAAATGCCGGGCTCTGGGCAATACCCAAAACCAGGGACGACCAGCTGTAATTATCCGCTGCCGCATCGCGCACAATTTGCCGCACTACCGGCTGATCATAGTACTCAACCCGGCGCCCAAGCGCATAGGTCATTAGCTTCTCAGTGAGTGTGTGCGCAAACCGTTGCGGTCGACTGAGCATCCAGTCGCGAAGGGCGGCATATCCACCGAACTCCACACCGCCGGGATAGGTGCCGGCGGCATCAACCGGATTTCCTACTTCATCAAAATCTCGCCATCCACCAATCACGTCGAAGTTTTCTAGGGCGAAGCCTATCGGGTCAATGACAGTATGGCAAGTATAGCAGACTGGATCTTGTCTATGCTGAGCCAGTCGTTCACGAATTGAAGTCGGTACTTGGCCAGCTTCAGAGTCTGGTAAAATAGGGACATTGGCTGGCGGTGGCGGTGGCGGTGTACCCAGCATATTATCCAACAACCACTTGCCGCGTAATACCGGTGAAGTTCGTCCGGGGTAAGATGTCACAGTAAGTAACGAGCCCTGGGCCAATAACCCACCGCGCTGGTAAGGATTTGGTAAGTCTGCCCTGCGAAAACGACTTCCGTAAATCCCTTGGACTCCGTAATGCCTGGCTAGGCGCTCGTTCATGAATGTGTAATCTGCACCCAGTAGTTCCATGATGCTGGTATCTTCGCGCAAGGTGCTTGCGATAAACATTTCTGTTTCTTGACCAAATGCCTCGATCAGACTCATGTCATAATTGGGAAATAACACCGAATTGATTTGTATTTCATCCAGGCGTCTGAGATTCAACCACTGAGCCGCGAAATCCTCTACCAAGGTTGTTACACCTCGGGAATCGAGCAGCATGCGTCGCACCTGCTGCTCGAACACGACCGGGTCGCTGAGTTGCCCGCTTTCGGCCAGATCTAGCAGTGTGGTATCGGGTGTTGCACTCCAGAGGAAAAATGCCAGTCGTGAGGCTAGCTCCTGATTACTGAGCTTGAATACTTCTCCTGCTGCCAGTTGTTGTGGGTCGCTATAGCTGCGGATCAGGAAGTCTGGATCGCTGAGCATATATTCCAGCGCAAACTGAATGCCGGTATCAAAGCTACCCCCCTGCTCGCGACCACGGTTGTAGAAGCTGAGTAGCAAGTCCATATCTTTTTCAGTGACGGTGCGGCGGTATGCGCTTCGTGCCATTCGGGAAAGGATATTAGTAGCACAACCTGCTGCTTCAGTTTGTTGCTGGGGATAGCATGAAAAAATCAATTGCCGGCTGGGCGAATCGGTAGAAGTGGAGGCTGTCTGGTAAGGCCCACCGATTTCTACAGAGTGAACCTTTTGATTGTCTAGGTAGACTTCGCTATTCGTATTGAGTCTGCCACCTTGAGCAGGTTGAGGAATAGCCTCCGGCTCAAGCTGTTGCCTTATATAGGATACTGTTACTTGCCGTGGCCCTGCTTGCACTGGCACACGGACTTCCAGACCCGACGCAGCTTCAGTGATCATGTATTGTTCCCAGTCGATACTGCCGGGCTCGCCTGTACCGGTAAAGCTCAATGGTGCAGGCGTTCCGGGTGCCTCGCCGCCGATTGAAAACCGCCGCAACAGTCGACCGTCCAGGCGTATCTCAAGTTGCTGCGGCCAACCCAAGCCTTTGACGTAATCTTGATAGTTAGTTTCGAGCTTGACACTGATCAGGTATTCACCATCCACCGGAAAGTTATGGTTTACCGCAATACCACCGCGTGAACCGAACGGCATATCGTCGTTTTGTCGCCAGTCCTGCTTCATATAAAGGGGAATTTCGTAGGTTGTAGATTCCGGATTCACAGGTGGTAAGCCAGTGGCTAGACGAGTAACCTGCCGCGCAACTGACATATACCTTTCCATATGAGCTGTAGAGAAGGGAAGGGCCGCCGCCATGTTGTCGAAGCTGCCGTCTGCAGTTGGATCGCCGGGTAGTAGTGTCATCACGTCTACATCAAGACCCAGCAGTTCATTGATGGTGTTGTTGTATTCGTAGCGATTCATCCGGTGGATCGGCGTGATCCGACCTGGATTTGGACTCGCCACCCAGGCTTGATCCAATTCTCCTTCTA
>CAVOFA010000208.1:0-3238 GCA_963694865.1 Gammaproteobacteria bacterium
GCTTTGGGCTTGACGTGGCAGCATCCTTCACGCACTCTTAGCGATGAAGAGGTAAATATAATAATTAGTAGCTGCGTCAATGCACTACAAGATAAATTTAATGCAAATTTGCGGAATTAGTTGGGGGGTTGACTATGACGGATGGAGGACTCACTAAAGCCGATATGGCTGAGCGCCTATTTGAAGAGCTAGGCTTGAATAAGCGAGAGGCCAAAGAAGTCGTCGAGCAATTTTTTGAAGAAGTCCGTCTCTCCCTAGAGCGAAATGAGCAAGTTAAATTGTCTGGTTATGGCAATTTTGACTTAAGAGACAAGAAGCAGAGACCAGGTAGAAATCCGAAGACAGGCGAAGAAATTCCAATTAAAGCAAGAAGGGTCGTGACATTCAGGCCAGGACAGAAGTTAAAGGCAAGGGTAGAAGGCTATGCTGGAACCGAAGAATAACAATGAATTGCCACCCATACCGCCGAAGCGTTACTTTACCATTGGTGAGGTAGGTGAACTTTGTGAGGTTAAACCCCATGTTCTGCGCTACTGGGAAGTAGAATTTCCTCAACTGAAGCCAGTGAAGCGACGCGGAAATCGCCGTTATTACCAGCGTCAAGACGTGATCCTAATCCGCCAAATCAAGAGTTTGCTCTACGAGCAGGGTTATACTATTGGTGGAGCCCGTCAAAAAATGAGTGATAATCCCGAAGAATTGACCAAAACTAATGTTAATTCTAGTGAGGTGAAGTCATTGGTGCGGGATTTAGAGGAAGTAATATCTCGTTTGTAGTTATTGACGATCACTCTCAAGAATTTCCAATTTCTACATTTTAGGTGCCGAGTACAATTCGCGGCAGAATTCGCTTCATATAATATATCTATTTCGGGGCGTAGCGCAGTCTGGTAGCGCACTACACTGGGGGTGTAGTGGTCGTCGGTTCAAATCCGGCCGCCCCGACCAAATCCCCATCCAACGCAATACAAAAACGTTCTAAAAGCCCTGAATTATGGGGCTTTCTACGATATACTCAGTCCAACGCAATACATTCCAATGCTACGAGATACCAACAATTTGTTGGTACTTTTGTTGGTACTTTTCGAAATGCTATTTGCGCATGACACCTGAAAAAATAAATCTGTCCCCATTTATTCCATCAACGACGAGTTGGTGTTATGCAACCCGAAAATAGCTCGATGCGGACATCCACACCCTTGGCCGTCAGCTCGATAAAATAAAACTGTTCCCTTTTTCTAATCTTATTGGACTAATCGATCAACTAAGAGAAAAGGAGGGCAGGCTGCGTTTTAAATGAAAGCGTGACCTGCCTCCTTTACTGTCCTCTCAGTTACTTACTATTGATTTATGCGCCGGCTACCAACAGGTTGCAGTTGGGTGCCAGAAAGGTTACTTGGAGGCTCCTCGCCAGCAGCGGCTTCGTGCACGAGGGTTCCGATACCATCGATGGTGGCTTCGATGCGCTCACCTGGCACCAGAAAGCCGCTGCGTTCGCGGTTCTCGAAGCCCGCCAGAGCGGTACCCCCAGTAGTGCCGCTGTTCAGCACATCTCCCGGATACAGGGTGATCAGGGAAGAGGCGTATTCCATCAATTCCCAGATACTGAAAATCATGTCTCCGGCCCTGGCTTCCTGAATAACAACACCATCGATGGACAGTTGCTGGTGCATTACCTCCATGGGGTTTCCATAGAATTCTTTTGGCACAATCCATGG
Organism: Gammaproteobacteria bacterium; assembly: GCA_963694865.1. Lineage (GTDB taxonomy): Bacteria > Pseudomonadota > Gammaproteobacteria > Pseudomonadales > Pseudohongiellaceae > UBA9145. The sequence continues at coordinate 1,719 of CAVOFA010000208.1, forward strand.
TCCCTGTGGCGCGAAAGTGTCGTGGCCTTTGCCGACGAACCAGTCAGAACGACGAGCAGCTTCACCTCGACCACCGCGATCTGATATGTCGATCGTAACCATGTAGCCAAACACATAGTCCATGGCATCTTCGGCGGCAATGTACTTGCCAGTTCGGCCGATGACAGTGCCGAACTCAACCTCCCAGTCGGTGCGGGTTCTCCCCCAGGGAATGACGATATTCTCGCCTGTACCGATTACCGCACCACGGCTCGGCTTCAGAAACAGATAAGGAACGCCGCGATTCTCGCGACGCTCGCGGCTGGATTCCGCCAGCTCCGCCTCGCTGCATCCTTCACAGATGTGCGTGTAGAAGTTACCGGCCGCATTCATGATCTTGCCGGGATATTGGATCGGCGCCTGTATATCCACATCTTCCACGTCGTGAATAAAGCTGGGACGATTGCTGCCACTCAGCATGCCATCGTCCACCAGGTGATTTACCACCTCATAAAGGCGAATTTTCAAGCCATACTCATACAGGCCGATGAGGCCGAGCATATCCTCGGGCATAGTCATGTCCGGATAGGCCGGGTCCTGTTGCAGGTTCTGATTCGCGGCATCGATCTCAACAACGAGGCGATCGCGCAGCACCAGGCCGATAGACTGTGTGCCATCGACAGAATACGTTGCCAGCTTAAAGGGTTCTGCACTCTCCATCGCCTGAGCCGCCACTTGTCCCGACGCCAGTAGCAGTGCCAGCAAGGAGCAAATCGCAATAATCTTGGTTCGCATGGTAAATCCTCCTATTCTTATAAGGGTGTCAGCCTGCTTCTAACGCTAACGAACTGCTTCATACTCAAAAATACAAAAACAAAACAGGCAAGCTAGCGTTGCTATTTTTACTCTGACAGGTGAGATTAATACTTTTAATAGCATGGGCATTTATACTAACAAATCCATAGCAGTTTATTCTAGCGACCTGTCCATCTCGGTTTACGCTTTTCGATAAACGCAGCTCTTGCCTCTTTGCCGTCTTCGCTGTCAAAGGTAGCGGAAAGAGCTTGCAGTGCTGCCTCCGGAACGTCTGCAAAGGACATGTCTTCCATCTGGTACATCAGGTCTCGTGTGCGTTTTAATGCTAGGGGCGACATCTGGCAGAGCTTCAGCGCTAATTCTTCAGCCGCGCTGGCGAGCTTAACGTAGGGCACGACCTTGGTAATCAATCCTAGCTGATAGGCTTCCTGCGCGGATATTGCTTCACCGGTGAAGATAAGTTCCGCAGCCCGCATTCGCCCTATCAGCCGCTGTAAGAACCAGACATGCATGCCGGGAGGGCCAGCTAGGTTGGGGACACCGGGATACCCAAAGTCGGCATCGTCTGATGCGATAACCATGTCACAAGCGAAAGCTAACGTGCAGGCGCCTTCTCTAACGTAACCATGCACGGCCGCGATGACTGGCATGGAAAGGCCGCGAACTATCTTCAATGTCTCCACGTAAAAAAGCCGCAGAAACTGTTCCATGTCAGCGCTTTCGAA
>CAVOFA010000209.1:0-3196 GCA_963694865.1 Gammaproteobacteria bacterium
GCGAGTTGGATGCCAAGCCTGATCCGAATATGCTCTGCCGGGTTGAGTAGTATCTTTATCTAGACTCCAGCGTCAGGCGTGGGGTTGTTTTCTTTTGCGCTTGCAAGGCTGGGATGTTCTATGGACGCATCGGTGATCATTATTGGCTCGGGTTACAGTGCGGCGGCGGTCGTGGCGCACTTGACCCATGCAGGATTGCCCACACATGAAGTTCTGGTGATTGGATCAGGCGCACTGGGTACTGGTCAGGCCTATGGCTGTACCGCCGACTCTTTCCGACTGAATGTACGTGAGAATCTGCAGCGGTTATGGCCAGATCAGCCGGAACATTTTGCCAACTGGGCAGCATCACATTTACAGGATCCTGCGGCTCATGACAGTGCCGGCAGCTTCTACCGGCGCCACGATTTCGCCCGCTACCTAGAAGCGCAACTGGCGGTAATGCCTGATGCCGGGGCTCTACGCCGGGTCGCAGCGCGAGCCACCCGCATTGCCGTGATGGACCGTGGCTGGATAGTCACTTGCGATAACGCGACACAGTACAGGGCAGCGCGGTTGGTACTGGCAACCGGCAATCCTGATCCACAATGGCCAGGGGGGGTTAGACCTGGTGATGCGCCGTCTCTGGTACGGGTCCCCTGGCGCGGAGATTGGCTCGCCGATGTCGGGTCGAAGGCACATGTCTGTGTAGTTGGCTCTGGCCTGACCGCGATGGATGTCCTCTATGCGCTGGTGATTCAGAGGCACCAAGGGCCAGTCAGCCTGTTGTCTCCCCATGGCATGCTGCCGCCTCGGCAGGCTGCATGGGTGGCCGGATCAGCCTATGACTGGCCAACGGGGCTGCGCGGCTCAGGTTTTATACGGACGATCCGCCAGCATCTGGGTACTCGGCGATGGCATGAGCAAGAGTGTCAGGAACGGTTTGAGGCGCTGCGGGTGCATATCAATCGGGCGTGGCAGGGCTTTGCCTGCTAAGGACCGGATACGACTGCGCCGTCGACTGGGTTGGCTGTGGTCACTGCTACGCTTTCGTGCTGGCCCGCAGGCGGCGGTTGCCGCAAAGGTCATGCACGCTAGCGGTCAGCTCAACATCATAAACGAGCGCTTTAGTGGCCTGGCCTGCAGCAGGCGGTGGGCGTTGGCAGGTCCAGCTTTGCAGTGGTGAAGAGCTGACGGCAGATATCGTCGCCAACTGCACCGGCGTGGGGCGCGACAAATTGATCGATTCGATGATTGTGGCTGGACAGATTACTGCCATGGGATCTACGAGACAGCCGCTGGTCACACCCGAGTTGCGCGTTGTAGCGGCGGATAGCCAGCCGCATCACACTCTTTTTTGTGTCGGGCCCGCGACCGGACTTGCGCTTGGTGATGTGGCTGGTGCTACCAGTATCGCGCGGCAGGCGGCACAACTTGCACAGACGTTACTTGCAAACCGTTAACGGGCACCAGTCGCTGCGCGGTCACCTCAGTTTGGGCATTGATTTGCTAGGTGGGCGGGGCTGAGCGCCCGGAATTCATGCGCCAATCTGCCGTATTGGTTGAAACCTGAGGTCGTGCAGGGGAAAAACCCAACTGGTGGTTGATCCGGGCAAGCATCATTTCTATGTGATCGACGGACTCAAGAATCTCCAAAGCGATATGACACGCACCCTGTTAGGGCTTGCTCTTTGACCAAAGTGGTAAGTCTCAGTTTGACGGAGCCGTTAATTAAAGGGCATTAGCCTGTTGGTTTGGGTCGCAATTTGTCACAACCGCGTGGGACTGGTGAAGAAACCTGACGCTATATGACCTACGCTGCCCCTTGCGATCCACCTGGACCGAATCACGTCCAACCAAATCCGGCACTTTAGACGATAACTTTGGCAGTAACTATTGGGTGGTTGTGTAATTTACTTTAACGATTCAACAACCTATCAATTAGTTCGAGTCCATCCGGGTCCACCATTTTTTCAATGACTTACGTTGTGTCTCCACTTCATTCCCTGCCTGCTCTGACTATCATCAGACCGATGGCAAATTCGCTACTACCTGATGTAATCGGTCATCTGGATACTTCTGTCAATCAGGAATAAGATAGCAGTATGAAACATCTGATTGCCATTGGTTTATCTCTTTTGCTGTTGGCGGTTTCAGCACCTCACGCTGAAGACGCTGGAATCAATGACTACGATTACCACAAACCTCATTGGTTGGGCAAAGAAAGACTTATCATGCCTGCCTATAGAGGTGTTCCGGCAAAGACGCGAAGGTTAATGAAGCGGGCAATTACGCAGTCATACAAAGCACTTGGGAAGCGCCCCATTGCAGATACCTACGCACTTTATTGGCATACGAAGAAATCCAACCTCACAAAGGTCGCTAAGAAATGGTGCGGCGTCCGGCGGATTGTGTGCCCGAAGTCGATCCCCTCTTGTGAAGAGTGGAGCGCCGCTCGCCTGAAGCGTTGTTTGACTGAAGGTGGCGGTGGTTGGGAGCAAGGTTTTAAAACCACTAACCTCGCGGGTGCCAAATTTGAAGCATCGAGCCGCAAGGGCTTGATGGAAGTCACCGAGGATACTTGGGGTGAGACGAACGTTAATTTTCATGCAAAAACGGCCGCTCATGAATACTTCCACGTTTACCAGACCATGATGCCGTACTATTTTGAGAAAGAATATCGGATTGGGTATCCCCAAAAGCGCCCCAACATAGATATGTTTGTGAGGCATGAAGGCCCAGTCTGGATGATTGAAGGCGGCGCGGACTATTTTGCCTACAATGTTATGGGAAAGTACAAGTGGCGGGGTTACAAGGCATGGATGGAAGAGATCCTCAATGCAGCAAAAGACGAGATTGCCCGCGGTAAAAAGAAGAGCATCAAGGTAATTCTTAAAAACTATGCTACCGATTCACAGATAGAAAAGATGAATGCCAAGGGTTTTAGTCCTCACTTTCATTATGACGGTGGCGCCTGGGCCAACGCATACCTTCGTTACCTTAAGGGTACGAACAAAGGTGTGTTTACCAATTACTATAAAGATATAGCCGAGTTAGAGCGCGCCTGGCGAAAAAAAGGAAAGATGAATTACGGCTGGCAGAAATCATTTCAGAAGAATTTCGGCATGACTGTCAACCAGTTCTATGCGAAATTCAACCGGTTCATGAAGTGGTCGACCTCAAGACAGATGAAAATCTTATCAGCGCCTTTGTCATA
>CAVOFA010000210.1:0-3113 GCA_963694865.1 Gammaproteobacteria bacterium
CGGATAAATGTCGGGAGTTAGCCGTTCTTCGAAGCCGTGATATTGGTCGACTCCTATGAAATGAAGTTTTCCAGAAACCATTGTGCGATAACCCTGTGATTGGAGCGTGTGCCCGATGGTCGGAATCGATGAGGAGAAGTCACAAGCATTGTCATACACGGCTATCTCTGACGGCATTTGACCGGTCAGCATTGAGGCTCGAGACGGACCGCACAACGGGGCGTTGCAGTAAGCGTTCAAAAAGACCGTAGATTTCGCAGCTAGTTCATCCAAATGAGGCGTCTGGCATGCGGACCCGCCGTAGATGGAGAGATGCGGAGCAGACAGTTGATCGGCTTGAATTATGAGGATATTCGGAGGTCCTCTGCTTGGTGCGCTCATAGGGCGTACATTCAGTTATGCCTTAATTGAGATTAGATTAACGATGAGGTCGGATTAGTTGTAGGGGGTTGCACTTTGTTCAAGATTCTGGCAACAGTGCACAAACATTAGCGTATATCGGCGTCTCGTGCGTGGAGCGGCCACAAAGAGACATGGTGCCGAGGTTTAATTTAGAAGGGCTTCGGCAGTACAGCAGGCTGCCGCCCTTAGTGTGATGTATGGCTGCTTAGCAATGGTTGGAGATAAAATTGAAAAAATTGAGAAATGCTCTGGGTTAGGCTATGGTCAAAACCGTATTATGGAGACGGGAAAGTGAACTTCATATGACGGTGGAATCCGGTATGCGAGCTAAGACCACGAATGTACTTGCTGGCGCCCTGGGCATCGGTCTCCTTGCCTTAGGAGCGGACGTCATAGGGCGGCTAGAATTATTTGGCAATGGATGGCCGCCATTCTTCGATGTGCTAGGAAAAATTTACAGTGATTGGGGATTCCTTAAACGAGTGGCCACAGTTAGCATCGTGGATGCAAGTAAAGGATTTACTATTGGGCTGCTAGCAGGCCTTGGCCTGGCCACTCTTGGTCTACTGGTTAAACCATTGAGTGCTGGAATCGGGCGACTAGCAGGCCTCTTAAACGCTATACCGTGGATAGCTATTGGTCCCTTACTGGTGATGGTAGTTTCTTCCTCAGCGACCCCAATAGTGTTTGCAGCTATTGCTGTGTTCTTCTCTAGTTTTGTCACGATCAGCTCCGGATTTTCACTCGTAAGTAAGTCGCATCATGACCTATTTCAGGTGCTAGGAGCTGGACGACTTACCGAATTTAGGCGCCTTGAAATCAAGACGGCGATCCCATCAATTATCTATGCCGCAAAGCTGGGTGCCCCTGCTGCAATGTTCGGAGTGATTTTTGGTGAGTGGTTTGGGACCACGCACGTGGGGCTGGGTTTGGCAATGGTGACGGCACTTCAGAACTATATGACCCTCAGATTATGGGCTGCCGCAGTGCTGGCTGCGATGATATCCGTCGGTGGTTATGGAATCTTTGCGTTGATTGAAATTGCAATCCGGAAGAGAGACTATCGAGCATTCGAAGAGGTGGTTGGGTCGGTAAGTGCGATAACGCAGGAGGCCGGCCATGGCCTCAGAGGTGCTATAGGGCGTGTAAAGGACCTTCTTCTTCATGCGTGGCCAGTGATTGGAATTCTTGCATTCTGGCAATATGCCGTTTCCGTGTGGGATGTCAGCCAGATTGTCGCTCCAAGCCCGATTTCAGTACTAAGAGACATATTCGGCAACCTAGGAACTTATGCAGCAGCAACCCTGTTCACCCTAGAGTTTGCTATTTTGGGTCTGCTTATAGGGACACTTGTAGGATTACTCGCCGCCCTTGGTAGCTGGTTTTCGCCATTTCTACGAAGTGTGCTCGGAGCACCGATGATTATTCTTTATTCGATTCCGTTGGTGGCGCTTGTTCCAATTCTAGCAAGGGTCTTCGGATATACGAGACTTACTGAGACTCTGATCGCCGCGCTGGTCTCAATGTTTCCTACGTTTGTACTTGTGAGTTCAGGACTGGAGTCGGCTCCGAATGGCGCAAACGATCTCTTCGATGTAATTGGTGCGAAACGATCGCGTCGACTTTGGTTGTTGGCTGTTCCTTCCGCTATTCCTAACTTTCTGACAGCCTTTCGGTTGACCTCCTCTCTGGCGTTTATCGCTGCCATCTTGGGAGAATATCTAACTGGAAATCCAGGACTGGGATGGACCTTCGCCCTGGCAAATGGGTCTTTACGCATGCAGAGAGCTTGGGGCGCAGCGCTGCTGATCGTATTGCTTTCGGTTATCTCCTACATGATGGCCAGCAGACTAGAAGTAGAAGGGCAAAAACGAGTGCTGTAAAACGGTGATCTTGAGCAGTTGAATGGCTGCGGGTGGCGTTTGGGTCCTAATGCTGGTGCAAAGACGGTATTTGATTGCCGGAGGAGGGAGTCACCTCATGGCCGTCCACCCAAACCCGGGTGATATCAGCCGCTGTGGAGCATCGGATCAGCTTTTCGAAGATTCTCGGCCAGTCGTCAAACTCGGGCCATATGCCAGCGGAACTGTTGGCGCTGATGTCCACAGCTATGGCGTCGAACATGAAACCCTCGGCAAGGACTCCAACAGGGAGTCCCAGGAGTTCCGCCCCTCCAGCGGTAGCAGTCCAGAACGCTGTCGGTATGTCTATGCGTGAGCTGGAAACCCCGCGCTTATTCGCTTCTACTGACGCGTCCACACCGTCATCAAGCATTTGGGAAACTGTGACAGCGTGTTCACATTGCCGAAAGAGACTTGATTGCGAACCCCCGGCGATATCGCTGCCTAGTCCGACTCGAAGGCCGCTCTCAAGCGCCCGAGCTAACGGGAAAACTGCGTTGGCGAAATAGGAGTTGCTAAGCGGGCAGTGAGCCACTCCAGCGCCGGCAGCGACTGCAACACCGATGTCTTGCTCAGTTAGGTGTGAGCCATGTGCCAGTACCGAGTGATCCCTTAGGAGGCCAAACCTTTCGAGTGAAGACGTGTCGCTAACTCCGTGGCGTTCGAGCACATATCCGTGTTCCCAGTCACTTTCGGAGCTGTGTGTCTGAGTAAGAACATTCTCAGCTGCTGCAAGCCTTCCGAGACCATCTAGCAGTTCGTCGGTACAGGCCGGGATGAACCTAGGGGTCACTATCGGCTGAACTAGGC
>CAVOFA010000211.1:0-3086 GCA_963694865.1 Gammaproteobacteria bacterium
AGGCTCACACGCTCCAAGCAATGAGCACGCACTTCATTTCAAGGCTGGCAAAGGCTGAGTATTTGTCTCAGATAGAGACCTACGCAAGAATCGCACTGAAAGCCCAGAACCAGTGCCGGCAGACTATCGCCACACTCGGCGAATTGAAGAACCCCAGACGAACGACATTCGTTAAACAGCAGAACAATGCCGTCAACCAACAGATCAACCAGGTTGGATTGAAGCAACCTAAAAACTCAAAAATACCAGACAATTCTGCAAACAAACTTTTGAATGAGGTGGAGCATGAACGGATGGACATTGGAGCGCCGCAGGAAGCAGTCGGAGGCAATCAGCAAGTGGAAACCGTGGGAGAGGTCAACTGGTCCAAAAACAACGGCAGGAAAGGTTAGGGTTAGCCTGAATGCCTTTAAGTATGGGATGCGGAGTGCAGAGATAAGGCGGATTGAAGCGGCATTAATAGAACAGGCAAGGGTAGAGAGGGAGCTTCGGAATATGATTTGTTAGCTTCACATAAAGGCTACCCAATGTAGGGTGATTAGCATAATTAAGGCTTTAACTATTCTCTATAGATCTATAGCAGAATGGGGCGATTCATCGATCTGTTTTCTGGGTTGATTACATCGCAGTTCGAGAAGAACAAAACCATTGTTATCCCTTGAAAGTAGTGGTAGCCTGCCTCGTCAAAGAAGATTTTGATCGTTCAGTTAAGACAATTTTATTGCTGAGGGATAGACAATGAAAATAGCCGTAGCCCTACTGCTGTACTTACTTGCAATTCCAGCATCATTTGCAGCCTCTGAATCGAAATGTGTAGGATATTCAGGTCCTGGTGGACCTTGCTACACAGGACCCGGTGGGGGGCTCTATACTGGCCCCGGGGGTGGAGCGTACACTGGCCCGGGTGGCGGTGCCTACAAAGGGCCTGGAGGTGGAGCATACACTGGCCCTGGCGGAGGTGCTTATGCAGGTCCTGGAGGCGGTTGTTATAATGGTCCAGGTAAAAAAAATACGGACAAATGGAATCGGCCCAATCCTAATTGTAAGAAGTGAGTCGTCCATGCCCTGTTGGGTTCTGATGCAATAACACGAATTCAAGCACCGAGTTGATCCAGATTGCGGGGTGCTATACAAATACCAGCTAAACCGGACAGGACACTAAACCCGATTTGGCCATGCTGGATTGCTTCCGTGGCGGAGGGCGAATCCCACCGCTGGGGGATAGCTGCCCAAAGATCGATGATGATGGCCTATCAAAGGCACGCCCAATGGCAGTAAGGGATTCGCCCCGTTGCCAACGGTCCCACATCCCTTCTTTCTGTTGCTTTGTGTACTTTAACCGGGTTCTGTAAGCCATATTCCACACTCCATCTTTTTACTATAAGATTAAAGTGTTGCGTCGACCAGTTGAGACCACCGCCGAAAGCGGACCTTTCGGTTACGAATATCCTACCAATAAAAAACTGAATATAAATCTGAGGAGGTATCTGATGAGCACGCGCCCACTGAGATCTATCTGGTCGATAATCCTGATTCTAACAGGAGTCGCCTGCACACCCGTCGCTGACGAGAGCGGGGAGTCGGAGGCAGAGGCTGCATCCGTGTCCTACACCCCACCGACAGTTTCCCCGGAATCTCACGACCTCACCCAGGCCGACATCGAGCGGATGATGGAAGAGCTTTCCAACTGGGGGCGATGGGGAACCGATGACCAGCTTGGTGCGGCTAACCTGATCACGCCTGAGAAACGACTCGAGGCGATCGCCACCGTCACCGAAGGCATCAGCGTATCGCTCGAGCATATACTGCTGACCGAAGAAGCGCCCGACGTTCCCTCACCATTCCAGCGGCGAGTGCTCCAGGTGCCTGATGCCACCACTGAGCCCGCATTCCGTGGCGGGGTCAGCGACAACTACAGTATCAGTTATCACGGCTATTCCCACAGCCACGTCGATTCACTGTGTCACGTCTTCTATAAGGGGAAGATGTATAACGGAAAAGATCAGAGCACCGTAACGGAAGCAGGCTGCGCGACCAACTCGATTGCGAACCTGCAGGGTGGCATTGTCACCCGCGGTGTACTCATCGATATCCCGCGTTTGAAAGGAGTCGATTATCTGGAACCGGGAACGCCGATCTACCAGGAAGATCTGGAGGCGTTTGAGGAGATGACCGGTGTGGTTGTGCAGCCGGGTGATGCCGTGTTTGTGCGTACCGGCCGCTGGGCTCGTCGCGCTGCGCTGGGACCCTGGAACGTGGCGCAAGGGGCGGCTGGATTGCATGCCTCCGCCATGCCCTGGTTCAAGGCCCGTGATGTCTCCTTCCTCGGCGGCGACGCGGCCAGCGACGTGGCACCGTCGCAGATCGAGGGGGTAGGAGAACCAATTCATATGTTGACGATCGTGGCGATGGGCGTGGATCTGTTTGATAACCAGGATCTGGAAGCGCTGGCCGAGACTGCCGCCCGACTCAATCGCTGGGAGTTCATGGTGATGGCAGCACCACTTGCTGTAGAAGGCGGTACTGGCTCGCCGGTTAACGTGCTGGCAATTTTCTAAATTGGCAATCGCTTGTTTGAAATGTCCGCTCTTGGCCGAGAGCTGCCGGTCGCAAAATTGAATCACCATGATAAATTAGGGTCTGCTTAACCCCCGAAAGCAGACATAAATACTGGCCTTGGTGGAATTGGGGCTGACTTCCGCTGTCGACCCAAAGCAGTCATAAACAGATTTATAGATTTAACGTTGCTGATAGGTCTATTTACCGAGCATCAAACCGTCTTTAAGCTAGCGCCATAGATTTTAAGTTGAATTGTTTTAAATCAACATGAACATAGCCCCATAGACTATGCTAAAGACTAATGAAGAGAGCAGTGGAGTGCGATAAGCAATATTGTGGGAAGCTATTAAACCTGCAAGAAGCCGGGACTTGCCACACACTTAAAATAACCAACACTGAACTACGCGGTTTAGCTCATAAGCAGGTTTAAATAGAGATTTATTACCATGGATTGGACTTCCCACGATACACAGACAGTTCCAAGGCTCATTTTGAGGCCTGCTCAAAGGCTTCCGGGCTGACACCGC
>CAVOFA010000212.1:0-3085 GCA_963694865.1 Gammaproteobacteria bacterium
AAAACCGGTTAGTGGGTTAGAATAATTGAATTGCGGGTGTAGCTCAGTTGGTAGAGTTCTAGCTTCCCAAGCTAGTTGTCGCGAGTTCGAATCTCGTCGCCCGCTCCAATTAATGACACTATTACCTTCTAATCCGTCTACAACACCTGGCTTTATAGGGGTGCCTATGGGACATCGCAACAAAAACGTCACCTTGTAGCCATTGCAGGACCCCGAGAAAGGGGCCCAGCCCGCTCAAAAAACCGACACTACCTGAACCGTCCCCGTTAAAAAGTCAGGGAGCCAGAAGGAGGAGGATTACGCCGCTGATCAGGACTGCCATACCCAGAAGTTCCAGTTTTTTTGGACGTTCTTTAAAATAGAGAATCGATATTGCCAGTGTCAGCACGAATTCAACCTGGCCGAGGGTTTTGACATAGGCTGCACGTTCCAGGGTGAACGCGGTAAACCAACCGGCGGATCCGACCACACTGGTGGCACCGACAAACAAGCTTGGCTTCCACTTCCTGATGATGACCCTAAGCTCGGCAGCATTCCGCACCAGCAGCATCGCCAGGCACATCACTGTCTGTACGAGAATCATGTATGCCAGCGTCAACGCAGCGGTGAACATCGCATCATCTAGACCAAAAGACAGACTTGCCTGACGGATCAGCAGCGATGTCAGCGAGAAAGCCAAACCGGCCCCTAAGCCGTAGAGCGATGATAGATTCCACAGGTCGCTGAGCCTTCCAGATTTGGAAACGGTGATCAGCACGAGTCCAACGACACAGGCCAACATCGCCATCCACCCGAGTCCGGACACCAGTTCCCCAAAAATAGTTAGCCCAATCACAGCCGTGATGAGAATTTCAGTCCTGATATAGCAACTACCAACTACAAAGTTCCGCAGGGTAAACAAACGAATGAGCAGAATGGTCGCAATAATCTGCAGGAACCCGGCGGCGATTCCATAGGCAATGAACAGTATATTCAGCGCAGGAATAGACGCACCTCGATCAACCAGCAACCAACCGAGATACATTACAATGAAAGGTAATCCAAACAGATAACGGACCAGCGTTGCTCCGAGTGGCGATATATCCGCTATCAGGTACTTCTGGCCGGCTGTACGAACAGCCTGCATGGTCGCCGCCAGCAGTGACCAGAAAACCCAACTTTCAAGCATTAGCTGACCGCCAATAAAAAAGGCTGCGAAGCGCAGCCTTTTTTCTGAACGAACTTCGTATTACAGCGCAGCAAGAATCGCCTCGGCTGAGCTCACTTCAAAAGCACCACCCTGCTCCAGATTCAAAGCAGTAATCTTTCCGTCTTCTGCAATCAGGGAATAGCGGGTTGAACGTGTACCAAGCCCAAAGCCTGAACCATCCAGTACCGTACCCATAGCTTTCGTGAAGTCACCATTACCATCGCCAACCATCATGATTTCTTCGGCATTCTGGCCTTTGCTCCAGGCATCCATTACAAAGGCATCATTGACTGATACGCATACAATGGCATCAACGCCCGCAGCCTTGATCTTGTCGGCATTAGCAACATAGCCAGGCAGATGGGCTGCACTACAGGTCGGTGTGAAAGCACCGGGAACGGCAAACAGAACAACCTTCTTGCCAGCAAATATGTCCGCGGTAGTAATTTTCTGGGGACCCTTATCACCCATAATATTCATGGTGGCTTCTGGAATTGAATCGCCTACTTGAACGCTCATTTTGTAGCTCCTACTGTTGAATTTTGTGAAGTTTTTGGAACCGCAAGTCTCTCTTTTCGCGGCAGAATGTGCAAGCGTACAAAAAGAAATTTGCCCCTGACCTAGCTATTTCAACGCGCTGCCAACCGCCGCACCCATGTACCGGGTTTCACCAGCCACCTGTTGCAGTTTCATTTTTTGGATCCGCCAGCCGGTGCCGGGAATAAAAACGGTTTCATCGAAGTATGTACCCAGGAAAAGCCAGACTTTTTCATCCTTCTGCTCATGCCATGCTTGGAGATAACTTTCCATAGAGGCAATGCCTGCCAAAACATTACACCCGGCGTCCAGCTCCAGCGACTTAATCTCAACCAACTGCGTACCAATCAGATGTTGCGTAGGACCCAGCTCACCCAAAGCACTCACCACCAGCTCTACCCAAGCGTCCGGGCCCACTTGTGGTTCACGATCAGGGCCGGCGTCCAGCTGTGCATCTGCGGTAAAGATCCGATGATAAATCGCCCTGCCTTCAGCGATGGACTCCGGGGTCGCAATACCAATCTGGTCTGTTGCTTTCGCATACCAGCGCCTCAAATATTCGATCTCCTGAATGGCCTGTGTTTTAGCTGCGCTTTCATGACAACTCATCGCATATCCTTTGTTAACAAACAGAAAGCCAGTCAATAAAAAACTGACAAATAACACCCTCAATAAGGCGGTTTTCTTTAACCAAAGGCCTTTCATCGCAACACTCCAATTTTCTGTATCATGCCTGCTCCTTAGTTGATAAGAATCTCTCACATCAAAAACGAACTTACAAGAAACTGGATTCTATTGCTTGCCGCTTCGACCGGCGTGATTTGCAGTTCAATCGTTCTGCCATTTTACTCTCTGGGCGCACTGGTTGTGCCAATAACTGAAGAATTTGGCTGGTCGCGAGCAGAATTCCAGCTCGCTCTGCTCTTCAGCACCGGTACCGGGGTCATTACTGCGCCCTTGGTCGGCATTGTTATTGACAGACTCGGCGCACGAGTGGTTGCCCTGTCAGGTCTGGTGGGACTAAGTTGCGCGCTCATTCTCGCAGCATTCCAGAACGGTGAACTCTGGATGCTTTACTTCGCCTATACAGCGATGGCATTTCTTGGTGCCGGCACCATCCCGGTAACCTGGACTCGGGCAATCACCAGCATTTTCGTCGCTCAAAGAGGGCTTGCGCTAGGTATTATGCTCAGTGGTACCGGCATCTGCGCTATCACCGTTCCGCAACTCACTGTGTGGCTGACCTCTGAATATGGATGGCGCACGGCTTATCTTGGACTCGCGGCATTACCGACACTGTTGGCTGGCCCGTTGGTTTATTTCTTTTTCAAACCGGCAACAAGTGTTGAGGAAGGCAGT
>CAVOFA010000213.1:0-3081 GCA_963694865.1 Gammaproteobacteria bacterium
TGTTGATCTATTCTGCGGTATCGGAGCGCTAAGTCACGGACTAAAAAGAGCCGGATTCCAAATCATCGCAGGATATGACGCTGACCCTTGATGTCGATACGCATTTGAGGAAAACAATGACGCGCGGACAACAGGACAGGCACACTCACCGGCCAGGAGGTAATTGAACTTCGTCTCAATCCGAAGCACTAATTGCTGGTTCGGGGATTCGGCGTGCGCCGCAGCTCGGATAAAAACCACTGCCGATTGGCGAGGATTATCACTGAGAATTGGCCAGCCTGATGGCTCGCATGAGGCTTCGGGTCTGACCTTTTTAAGGCAGCGCTTCGAGCCTATCAAGGAGTACCTTGCCGGATGATTCGCTATTCTTGTAAAACCAGCTCCCGACAGCCATCCCGGCAATCAGGACGGCAGCATGAATCAGGGACAGATACTTTCGGGCATGGCCATCGTTCGCTTGCTTGATCGCCGAGAGCACACAAACAATGGCAAGGGCAGGCATTAATTCGTGCATGGCGCCACTGATGACCAAGCCGGTGGATACTGCTAGAGTGCCGGCAAACAGATGCTGATCTTTTAGATTTCGACCACGACTCAGATCGAACTTACGGCGATTCAACTCATATGCCCCGACCACCGCCATGTAGCCCCACAACGCACCCAGACCGCCCGTGATCAGCTTCTCGCCAGTAATGAGACTAATAGCGCCATAGCTACCCATAAAAAAACAGGGTATTCCCAGAAGCACTGCGATAACGGCGCCGGAAGTGACAATAGCGCCACCGGTTGATCTGGGCTCATCGAGATTGTGAGATTCATTCATCAGAGAGTCTGCTGTACTGCCGCAACTCCTTGTAGTTGCGAATATTGATTGCCGCAGCAGGCTGATCTGCTGGCCCGGTGGTCCGGGCCTTAGCTATCGGTCTAAGACTCGCGACTCATTTCCCAGGCTGAGTACGTGGGCAGCCGCCTCGCCAACAACACGACAGTTACGATAAAACCAGCCAGCAGGCCTAGTGCCATTGCAATATCAATCCAATGATCGAATGGGCGATCGTCCGGCGAGAAAACCGGCACGATCATCAGATATTTGTTGATCCAGATTCCCAGATTTATGCCGAAGGCAACGATACACATTGCCAGTACCGATCGTTTGACGATCGCAAACAGCAGGCAAACGAAGGGCACGAAGAAGCAACCACTTATCATGGTCCAGAAGTATGGGCTGTAGTGCCCGTACATTTGTCGCCATAAAGGTTCCGACTCTTCCGGCAGGTTGCCAAACCAGATTACGAAAAACTGTGACCAGAAAAAATACAGCCACATGAGTGTGAAGCCCGTAACCAGCATTCCCAGGCTCTTTATCTGAGTTGGGCCAAAATGCTGGCCGCCATCGACTCGTCGCATGACGACCGCTATTGCCATCCAGGCTGCGGAACCCGCGAAAATATTGCCGAACCAAAAGTGAATTGGGAAAATTGTGCTATGCCAATGAGGTATCAGCATCATTGCCAGGTCCCAGGCAATAAACGTATTGGACACAATGAATCCAATTATTACGATCGGCGAAAAATCGTAAAGTCGACTCTCGACTTCGTCGTGATCGATCGCTTTTGCTTCCTCGTCACTGGCCAGATCCGGTTGCAGGCCTTTTCTGACGTAGATGGCAGCGATGCCGTAGAACAGCAATAGCCCGCCGAGGTCTCTGATAAAGAGCCAGTTAATGTTGAGCCAGGGATTGAGATGGTCGTCCGGCGATGCATTCAACCAGTAGAAGAGATCTTCCCGGGCGAATATGAAAATAAGCAGAAAGCCAATGATTGCAAAAGGAAAATACGCCAGCGTTGACAGCTCTGCCAGGCGGTACCAGGGCTTGCCCCAGTCAGATTCTACGAGGCGAAGAAATGCAGTGACCACCACCCCGGCCTGGGTTATGCCAAGGAGAAACAGATACGACACGGTAAAGAGTGCGAAGTCCGGTCGCTGTTCTGCACTCGACAGGCCAAAAACGAGACTTGCCACGCCCAGCAGAAAAATGGCGATAAGCACCCAGAGAACGATACTGCTGCGCTGATATTTCAGACTGTTCATTGCGAGGCAAACTCACTTCGGACGTAATTGATAACATCCCATCTTTCCGTTGGACTCAATGCGTCGCGGTAAAACGGCATTTTCGCCCTGCCACGCGTTAACGTAAAAAACAGCTGTCCGTCCGCCTGGTCTTGCGTGTAGGGTTCATTCAGATCAACCGGTGCTTTCTCAATAAATTTGAGGCCTACCGGTCCGTCACCAATTCCCGTGGTTCCGTGGCAAACCAGGCACGTGATCTCATAGAAATACTCGCCACGCTCAATAGACTCCTGGCTGGCGGGAACCGGGTTGACCATGGCCACCGCTGCTTCTTTCATATCGAGGCTTTCGTCGTCGGTAAGCGGCAATGGCACCGTTTCTCCGCCGGTTGTCGGTATGGACCCGGGGCCGGCCGGCGCAATCGATTCCTGAGCTTTCTCGGTGGGCTGATCGACCATGTCCTTGTCCCAGGGATATGCCCAGGCAAATGTCATCGGCCAACTCAAAAGTAAAATGAGCAACAAAACTATTGCGTGCTTCATGAGCCGTCCTCATTCAAGTTTCGGACTTCTTCAGCGCCCGCAGCGCACAGAATCGCCTCGGCGCGGCCAAAATTGTCCTGCGTATCACAAACAACGGTGACGGCGAATTTGTCAACGGCAACCTCAGGTACGTACAAACGTTCCCGAATAGCGGGTAATCGTGCGCTGATAAGGAAACCCAGAACAGTTGCCAGGATGCCGAATAAAATGGTCATCTCATAAGTGATAATCAGAAATGGTGGAATAGTGATAATTGGACGACCGCCGGTGGGATGCAGGTATAACACCGCAGTACCGGCTGCCAAGCTAAAGCCAGCGAGGGCGCCAAATATTCCACCAAAAAATGTAAATCGCTTAATGACAGATTTCTTGGGTCCGAGCACTTCATCCGCGCCATGCACAGGAATCGGTGATAGCAATTCCGGTCGTGCAAAACCGGCATGCATGAGATCCCCGGCCGCTTTCAGCG
>CAVOFA010000214.1:0-3068 GCA_963694865.1 Gammaproteobacteria bacterium
TATATTGCTGACTTATAAGCGAAATAATAAGGCTTAAAGTCTTTGTTGGTGCCGAAGGCCGGACTTGAACCGGCACGACCATAGGTCACTACCCCCTCAAGATAGCGTGTCTACCAATTCCACCACTTCGGCTAATTTTCCTTCCTGCTTGTACTTTGCTTGCTTGTACTCATGTAATGCCCGCTACCTAATTATTATTCCCTGGCAGGCTCGGAACATCATCCTGATTATTACTAGACACAGGTTCTTGTTCCAACTGGGGTATATCGGACTGGTTACTCTCGACCGTCTGATCCAGAATTTCCTGATTTACTATCGGCAATCCCGTTGTCACACCCAGGCCAGACTGATTCTTGGCAAATATCGCCAGTGACAGGCTGGTGACGAAGAATATTGTCGCCGCAACGGTCGTTGCCTGTACCAGGAAATTACCGCTGCCCGAGGAACCGAACACCGTCTGCGATGCACCGGAGCCAAAGGAAGCGCCGGCATCGGCACCTTTGCCCTGTTGCAGGAGGACCAGGCCAATGATGGCAATGGCTACTATTAGATGTACGACTACAATTACAGTTTGCATGATTCTTAATCCGCGCTCTTACAAATAGAGATAAATTCTTCCGCCTCCAGTGAGGCCCCACCTACGAGTCCGCCGTCAATATCTGGCTGACTAAACAATTCCTGTGCATTGGCAGCTTTAACGCTGCCACCATAAATTATACGTGTAGCCTTTGCTACTGTCGGATCCAACTGGCTCAAGTGCTCCCGCAATAGACGGTGAACCTGCTGCGCCTGAGCCGGACTTGCTGTCTTCCCCGTGCCAATCGCCCAAACCGGCTCATAGGCAATTACTGCATCCTGAATTGCTGCAATACCGGCCGTGGCAATCACCGCATCGAGTTGCGACAACACCTGTTGTTCCGTCTCCTCAGCTTGCCGCTGCTCCAGGGTTTCACCCACACAGAGTATAGGCGTCAAGCCACTGGCCTGCGCGGCCTTGAATTTCTCCGCTACGAACTGGTCAGATTCGGCAAACAGTTGCCGACGCTCCGAGTGACCTACAAGTACGAAACTAACACCGTACTCGGACAACATAGGCGCAGACACTTCGCCGGTATATGCTCCTTTGGGCTCAACGTGCACATTCTGTGCGCCCAGCTTTATTTTCCCCAGGCCTGAATCAGAATCGAGGAATTCAAATGCCAGCCCCAGATGAAGGTTAGTAGGACAAACCCCTATCTCAACCCCTTGTGACAATTGCTCTGAGCCCGACCCAATAGCCTCAAGCAGCCGACATACCTGATCCCTGGAGCCGTGCATTTTCCAATTGCCAACAATCAGTTTTCGGCGCATGTTCTCTTCAACCGTTACCTTCCAAGCGTATTCTTAGCTAATCGACACAGCGACCGCCGGTTAAAACGGCGCCAATACTACCCAAGTTGCCTGAGTCTTGCAATAAGGCCGGTGACTCCGATCGGGCACCTGGGGACGCTCTGATTAATGCATCAAGGACCCCCCAGCTCACTTGCTACTACCGCAGACAGCTCCCTGGCCAACTTATCCACCACCTCAAGGTCTTCACCTTCCACCATGACTCGTACTACAGGTTCGGTTCCAGACGGGCGCAGCAACACCCTGCCGTTGCTACCAAGCTGAGATTCGACGTCAGATATTGCTGTTTGAACATTCGCATTGGCGCTAAGGTCAACCGCATTGGCGAGTTTCACATTGATCATAGACTGCGGAAACTTGCGCATCTTGCTCTTTAAATCCGCCAGTGGTTGCCCACTGTTGACGATAGCGGCCAGCGCCTGCAGCGCCGATACGATGCCATCCCCGGTGGTGGTAATGTCCAGGCAAATGATGTGCCCTGAAGACTCGCCGCCCAGGTCCCATTTGCGCGCCAACATCTCTTTCATTACGTAGCGATCACCCACCGCGGTGCGCGTAAAAGATACATCCAGAGCATCCAGCGCCAACTCCAGACCCAGGTTGCTCATTGCGGTTCCAACCACACCCCCGAAATCAATATTCTGTCGCCGTCTTTCCCGGGCGATCACATAAAGTATCTCGTCACCGTCAACGACATTGCCTAAATGATCCACCATGACCAGGCGATCACCATCGCCATCGAAGGCAATACCAATATCGGCTGCTTCGGCGAGCACAGTTTCTACTAACAGAGCCGGTGAGGTTGATCCACATTGTTCGTTGATGTTAAGCCCATTCGGTGCCACCCCGAGGGTTACAACATTGGCTCCTAGCTCTTCAAAAACTGCTGGAGCAATGTGGTAAGTAGAGCCATGAGCGCAATCCACCACTATCTTCAAGCCATTGAATTTCAGGCTGGTACCAATAGTACTCTTGCAAAATTCGATGTAACGGCCAGCCGCGTCGTTAATACGGGAAGCTTTCCCCAGCAGCTGAGAAGTGACAGTTGACACATCTTTGCTCAACTCTTCCTCGATAGCATACTCAACATCGTCGGCGAGCTTGGTGCCTTCGCTGGAGAAAAATTTGATGCCATTGTCTGCAAAAGAATTATGCGAAGCGCTGATCACGATGCCAGCCTGGGCTCGCAGGGTGCGAGTCAGATAGGCTATCGCCGGAGTCGGCATTGGCCCCAGCAGATTGATATCAACACCAGCTGCAGTCACGCCAGCCTCCAAAGCCGCTTCGAACATATACCCGGATATGCGGGTGTCCTTGCCAATCAGGATCTTGTTACGACCACTGCCTTTTCGGGCGAACACTTTCCCTGCTGCCCAGCCCAGTTGAAGCATGAAATCGGGCGTAATCGGCGGGTTGCCGACCGTACCTCGAATACCATCAGTACCAAAATAATTTTTAGTTTTTGCTTGCATACTATGCTCTGTTAACAGACCTCAGAAGGCTCAGACTTAGGCATCGAAGAATGCAGAGTTTACTCTAATTGCGTCGACGGTGGCAGCCACATCGTGAGTGCGCACTATATTTGCGCCACCACGGAGGGCATGGACAGTAGCGGCTACAGACCCGGCAAGCCGGGCATCTACTGGCCTGTCGGTGACAGCACCGATCATTGATTTTCG
>CAVOFA010000215.1:0-3012 GCA_963694865.1 Gammaproteobacteria bacterium
GTTTCGAGCTCGAAGCTCAGGGGGCACCACTGAAATACACTTCACCGGGAGCGGCGCTGGTGTCATAAGCCAGGAAGGTAGTTATTACCGAGCTGCTATCACCCATCGTTGCAAGCACGACGTCCCCCTGCACCGACAGCAACTCGCTGGCTTGCAGAGATTTGGCGGGAATAGCGGCCGCAAGAGTTTCCAGGGCTCCATCCCATTCGATGTAACTCCCATCGTCGATCAATAGGAAAAACTGTCCATCCTGCTGCGTCACCAGATACAAGTTACCGACTGTATTGATATGCCCTGATTCGACCTGAATTTCTGCTAACAGCTGCGGCGCGCTACCAACATCGAAGCTGACCGCAAAGCTAACACCGTCGTCGGCACTTGCACCGGCATAAAATTTGGCAGTAGTCGGCGCTCCGGAGAGAGCTGACGGCAGCGCCAGCAACTGCAAGGCGATTACTTCGAGCAGTTTAGTCCGCCAGAGATTGTGATAATTTTTAGTACTGTAATTCATGACCGTATTGATAGCGCTGCTCCATTATCCTGATTAACTGATATCTTCGCTGTGTCATAACACCGAATAATGCGTCAGGGATTAAAACGGTCTGTGGAGAAATTGGTTTACCGGCAGCACTGCAATAAAAACAGAAACAATCCAATTTAGAGCCTTTCAGCCTTTTTTCTGGATACCCTGCTGAATGCCCAAAGCCCTTTATAGCCAGCAGCAGAGCATAGCTAGCAATACTCTGCTGCTGGCGGCTATGATGCTTTGCTGTTTTGTCACGATTCCGCTCTAAACCTGGCCGGTTGGGCGGCGAGAGGGGGAGGCAGGTGTAACTACTGATTGATGTCGGCATCTGCGCCTTGCCGTAGATGCCCGTAGAGGATCTCTTCCGAGTATTGCTGACACTTGAATTCCACCAGGCGCATATTTTTATCCAGGCGGCGGTACAGGGGCATGCTGATCTTCCAGACTTCAGTGAAAATTTCCGGGTCCTCGATCGTCGCCTCGTAGTGCAGAGTATTGGGCCCGATTGCGGTAAAACGTTCAGTCACCTTCATGTTTTCGCTGTGATGGTTACCGGAGCTGTCGAGCCAGGTGAGGTCGTACTGGTCACTGACATCTATGACCAGGCTATCGCCCTCAAAGTGCCCCAGAGAGTGTCCCATCACGGTAGGTATCTGCGCTGCATAATCGGGCCGATTCATAAACACCGTGCGACTGGCACTGGCGAACTGATAGGCGAACAGGATGTGATCGGGAGTTTGCAGAATTTGGAATGGATACGGCATGTAATTGGCCCGCGGGATGCCTGGCATATAGCACTTCACCACCGGGTCCAGCTCCAGCCAGTTCGCCTGATTCTCCAGTTTTCGGGTCAGGGCTTCGGCGCGATAAGGAATGCTGCCCCCTTCGACAATGCCAAGACCGCCAGGAATTGCACCCAGGGCGCCGAGTTGCCACAGCGGCCCCGCTCTGGACTCGTGGGTTTCCAAATCCCAGTGGGCCGTGCCCATAGCCTGCCAGATACCATTAAAATCTGGATTACCATAGGCATCTGTGGAAGCCTGGTAAGCAGATTCCTGAGCTGAGGAAAGCTGGGCGAGAGCCAGCAAGCACATCACGGCGGTTAGACAGGAGCAGCGAGAAACTCTACGCACAGCACTGGCCTTCTTTTCAATATCGAATGGATAGTTTCAGCCAAGAGTCTAACCCAATATTGTGACTATTATCGAGATTTCCAGAAGACAGTAGAATGGATAGAAGAGTCCGGCTGGCTGGACGCTGGCATTTGCGAAGCCATTGCCCGTATACTGCCACCTGGACCCCCCAATGCAGGGAAGATCGATGCCAAGCTTCAAGTTTCTCTCCCAAAAGCCTATTGTCCTCGTTGCTGCACTGCTGGGCACACTTGTTGCTGGTTCCGCGTTTGCCGCCGATGATGACATTCCCCGCACCCCCTGGGGGAAACCTGATCTCAACGGCTATTGGGATTACCACCACCTAACACCATTGCAGCGCCCGGCCCGGTTCGAAGGCATAGCCGTACTCGACGAGGCGGCGGCGAAAGACTGGGAAGACAACGCCTATAATCGGGAAGCCGATCGACGCGGTCGCAACAGCACGCGCGAGGGCGTCAATTACGTGGGCGTGGACCTTTGGCACGAAGAAGCGCTGGGAGACTGGGAACTGGACGAACACCGCACCGCCTTAATCACCGAACCGGCAAACGGTCGCTTACCGCCCATGCTGGAAAGTCGGCGCAAAGAGCGAGCGGCCACACCGCGCTACAGGGGATTTCCACGGGGGCCAGAGGACCGAAGCATGGCAGAGCGGTGCATTTCCGCTTTTCAGTCGGTTCCGCCGATTCAAACATTGATCGAAAACGCGATGCTGCAAATTCTACTCACCGAAGAGTATGTGGTTATCCACACCGAAAGAATGCACGACTCCCGCATTGTGCCACTGGATAATCGACCGCCCCTGCCCGGGCATGTGAAACAATTCTACGGCAGCAGCAGCGGTTACTGGGATGGCGATACTCTGGTCATCGAAACCACCAACATACACGAGTCGTACAGCTATCAGGGATCCAGCCCCGACATGAAGGTTATCGAACGCCTGACCCGCACCAACGATGGCCGTATTCACTACGAATACACCATCGATGATCCCCGCACCTGGGAGCAACCCTGGACCGCCAGCTATCACTGGAAGAAAGATGCCGGCCCGATCTTCGAGTACGCCTGTCACGAATGGAATTATGGCATGACCGGTATTTTGCGTGGCGCACGAGTCGAAGAAGCGGACGCGGCAGCAGGACCCAGCGAAGACAATTATCGGTAGTGTATGTGGAGATAGTGCCTGAGGTATTTCCGCAATTGTACCCCGTCAGCCCTAGTTGGACATAATTGACCCATTGCTTAAGAGGTACTTTTAGCTCATCGTCAACCCGAGAGGAAAACGATGATGAGAAAGAAAAGAAGTGCCGAGAAGACAGTTCGTGATATACG
>CAVOFA010000216.1:0-2944 GCA_963694865.1 Gammaproteobacteria bacterium
GTCACCGAGATGCAACGTTCGGTCAGGGGTGAAGTCGTTGCCAGTACGTTCGATGAACCCCCATCGCGTCACGTGCAGGTGGCCGAGATGGTCATCGAAAAAGCCAAACGTTTAGTCGAGCATAAGGAAGACGTGGTAATTCTGCTGGATTCTATTACTCGGCTGGCACGAGCCTATAACACGATTGTGCCATCATCGGGCAAAGTATTGACCGGTGGCGTCGATGCACACGCACTAGAGAGACCAAAGCGCTTCTTTGGCGCGGCTCGTAATCTTGAAGAAGGTGGCAGCCTGACAATCATAGCCACTGCCCTGATTGAAACCGGCTCAAAAATGGATGAAGTAATCTACGAAGAATTCAAGGGCACTGGTAACATGGAACTGCATCTGGATCGTAAAGTTGCAGAAAAGCGTATCTATCCGGCGATCAATGTACGCCGATCCGGTACTCGGAAAGAAGAACGACTGACAACAGAAGAAGAATTACAACGCATATGGATCTTGCGCAAATTACTTAGCTCGATGGAAGACGTGCAGGCAACCGAGTTTATCCTGGACAGATTAAAGGGTACCAAGACCAACGAAGAATTTTTTAATTCGATGAAGCGCAAATAAGTCGAACAATAAAACAACACCCAACTCAATCTCTGCGAACTAAACTGTAAATATGTCATTTAAAGACTTGCGAGATTTTATTGAACTACTGGAAGCAGAAGGTGAATTAAAGCGTATTACAACCGAAGTAGATCCCTATCTCGAAGTAACCGAAATCAGCGACCGCACTCTCCGCAATGGTGGTCCCGCCCTCTTATTCGAAAACCCAAAAGGCTCATCTATTCCGCTATTGGCAAATTTATTTGGCAATACCCGGCGCATAGCGTTGGCAATGGGACAGGAAGATATTTCAGGGCTTAGAGATGTTGGCAAGCTGCTGGCATTTTTAAAAGAGCCAACACCCCCGAGTGGCTGGAAAGACTTATGGCAGAGCCTGCCAAGCTACAAGAGTGTGCTAAACATTGCACCCAACGTAAAAAAATCCGCACCCTGCCAGCAAGTGGTTATAGCAGAAGAAGATGTTGATCTGAGCTTTCTTCCCATTCAGACCTGCTGGCCTGGTGACGTCGCACCACTGGTGAGCTGGCCCCTGGTCATCACCCGTGGACCGGAGAAAGAAAGGCAGAACCTCGGCATCTACCGCATGCAGCTTTTGTCTCCCAATAAATTAATAATGCGATGGCTCTCACATCGAGGCGGCGCCCTGGATTTCAAGGAATGGCAACAACGCCATCCCGGCAAGCCCTTCCCTGTTTCTGTTGCCATCGGTGCCGATCCGGCAACTATTTTGGCGACGGTCACTCCGATACCGGATACTCTGTCTGAATATGCATTCGCAGGTTTGCTACGTGGCAGTAAAACCGACGTAGTTAAATCCCTGAGCAACGATCTGCAAGTTCCTGCCAGTGCGGAAATAGTACTGGAAGGCGTGATCGAAGCAGATGAGGTCGCCGAAGAGGGTCCCTATGGCGACCACACCGGGTACTATAACGAAGTGGAAAAATTTCCCGTGTTTACGGTGAAACGCATCACTCACAGAAAAGATCCGATCTATCACAGCACCTACACTGGCAGGCCACCGGATGAGCCGGCGATGCTGGGAGTTGCTCTCAACGAAGTGTTTGTACCGATTCTGCAGAAGCAATTCCCAGAGATTGTTGATTTTTATTTGCCACCGGAAGGCTGCTCGTACCGTATGGCAATCGTTAGCATGAAGAAGCAATATCCGGGTCATGCCAAGCGCGTGATGATGGGAGTCTGGTCCTTTCTACGTCAGTTCATGTACACCAAATTCGTGGTGGTAGTGGATGATGACATCGATATTCGACAGTGGGAGGATGTGATCTGGGCTATTACTACACGCATGGACCCCGCGCGGGATACCGTGCTGATCGAAAACACGCCTATCGACTACCTGGATTTTGCCTCGCCGGTTTCCGGACTCGGTTCGAAGATGGGCCTGGATGCGACTAACAAGTTGCCCGCTGAGACCGAAAGAACCTGGGGCACGCCAATAGCCATGAGCGACACGGTAAAAAAACGCGTAGATGACATATGGCATGAACTTGGTATCGACAAAGATTCTTGACGGTTCGCTGGCAGCTCATTGAAAATGAATCAAATTCTCTCTAGCAGCTTGTTGAAAAGCTCTCAGGCTAGTGCGTGACCTTGCTGTCTGAGGGCATCGGCAGCTCAGGCGATGCCGCCCCAATCAGATCGCCGTAGTTTTTCAAGTACTCTTCACCGGCTTCGTATTCCCCCAGATGTTTTAGCAGGCGGCCCAATTCACCATAGGCCTCCGCGCTGGGAGAAATTTTAATACTGGCGCGGTAATAGTCCTTGGCTTTTCCCCATAGTTGATTGCGCATACAAATCCGGCCCAGACTAAGCAACAATGTGCTGTTGGCTGGACGAGTTTTGAGCCAGCCTTCGGCATGAATTAATTGCTGCGGGTTTGTGCCTAGATCCTGCTCGCCGTAACGTAGTATTGTGGCATCGCTCCAACTGCGAGACAGGGCGTTTTCCATTACCTTCGATGCCTCTTCCTTTTCGCCCCGCTGAATTAAAAGCTCGATGTAGTGCTTGACTATTTTCTCGTCTTCCCGGTAACGAGACGGTGCTTTTCTCCACAACTTTGACAGCCTGGCAACGTCTGCTGCCTCAGCACTATCGCCGCTGGATGAAGCATACAACTCCTCAACAAAAACCCTTTTCCGAATCAGTTCGACTTCATCCTTATCAATAATTTTTAGTTTTTTCAGAGTTGGAACCAGGGCGCCAAGCTGTTCCCAGTCTTCCAGTTTCACATACACTTTTTTCAGCAGTTGCAACAGCGTGGCATCGTTCAACGAGCTTTTCTTTAGTTGTTCCAACACGGCGAGACATTGCT
>CAVOFA010000217.1:0-2944 GCA_963694865.1 Gammaproteobacteria bacterium
ACGAGCCAGGAAACAGGCCGCCGTGACTGCGCCGGCACTGCGACCGCCGACATTGGCCATGTCGGCATAAGGACTCTTTAACTGTGCCTGGTAGTCATCCCATACCGGCATTCGCCACGCACGGTCGCCACTTTCTGTGCCTGCGTTAAGCAGATCGCCGGCCAATTGATCGTCATTGCTAAAAAGGCCACTGGCCGGGGAACCGAGTGCCACCACGCAAGCTCCCGTTAGGGTGGCAATGTCGATTACGGCAGCGGGTTGATAACGTTCGGCATAGGTTAGCGCATCGCACAGAATGAGCCGTCCTTCGGCATCAGTGTTAATAATCTCGATCGTCTTACCGGCCATGCTAGTGACAATGTCACCGGGCTTATTGGCAGCACCATCGGGGAGGTTTTCGCTGCTCGGCACGATACCCACCACATTTATCTTCAGTTTGAGTTCTGAGATCGCAAGTAATGTGCCAAAAACGCTGGCACCACCGCACATGTCGAATTTCATTTCTTCCATGCCACCAGCAGGTTTAAGTGAAATGCCGCCGGCATCAAAAGTCAGCCCTTTCCCAACCAGAACGGTGGGTGCATCGCCTCGTTGTGCGCCCCGATATTCCATCACGATTAACTTGGCTGGTTGGCGAGAGCCCTGGGAAACGGACAACAAGGAACCCATCTTCAGAGTTTTCATCCGACTCTCATCCAGTACCGTCACTTTCAGGGCATGGCTTCGGCCCAGTTTGCGAGCCTGCTGTGCAAGGTAGGTGGGCGTGCAGATATTGCCGGGCAGGTTGCCGAGATCACGGGCTAATTTTAAGCCTGCGGCAATGGCGTTGCCTTCGCGAACGCCCTGCCGGGCGCTGGCCACGTGTTTGCCCTTGGCAACGGCTAACGTCAGGCGTGTGAGTGTCGCCGGTCGTTTATCTTTATGGCTCTTCATCTGATCAAATCGGTATTGCGCGTCAGAGAAACCCTGTGCCACTAGTCGGGCCTGCTGAGCGGTTTCTGCCGCGCGTCGACCAGAGGAGGTCAGTGCAAAGACCGCATTGCGCGAGCCGGAGTGCCCGAGGGTTTCAGCCGCTCTTCGAACAGCTGTCTCGAAGTCGCGTCCCTTGCTGGCTTTACCAAGCCCAACCAAGAGCAGCCGCTGCGCGTTGACACCAGTATCAAGCGGTAGCATCACGCAACGCCCCGCTGTGCCATCCATATCGTTGTGGTCCAACAGGCGTTTGACTAAGCCTTTGGTTGCCCGGTTCACTGCCGCTGCAAGGCCGGTTACCGGCGTGTCTTGCTGAATACCGACGATCAGGCAGTCTGCCGTCAGTGCGCAAGGATCAGAGGTGGTCACAGAAATTTTCATAATGGCTCAGTTGGATTCGTGTAGGGTGAAGTGGGTCTATGGATGTTCGGATAATAATTCGCACAGCGTTGCCGTTATTGTCGTGCGACAATCGCAATTCTGTCAAAGCAATAGATGGAATTAGTCGACGTTGATTCTCCACCGAACTTTCGTCAGTGAAGTCCTGCGGACCTGCAGCGCCGTCACTTTGATCATGTTGGTAATTTTCCTGGTCATTCGAACGCTTGGATTTCTCCGCATGGCTGCAGAAGGTGTTATGCCGCTGGGCCGTATTGTCTCATTACTGGGTTTGAAGTTGTTGTCGTACCTGGATGTAATGTTGCCACTGATGCTATATGTGGCAATTCTGTTGGTGCTGGGGCGATGGCGTAAAGATAACGAACTCATTGTGCTTGCCGCATCAGGACTGGGACTGCCGGCTTTTCTTCGTCCATCGGTTACGCTCATGTTGATCTCGGTGTTGCTGATTGGTGGCTTTTCGTTTTATTTGTCGCCGTTATCCGTGCAGGCAGGGGCCCGCGTCGAAACGGAGCTCAGGAATCGTAGTGATCCCGAATCAGTGGTCCCAGGTCTATTTATCGAGTCCGCGAGTGCAAGCTCTGTATATTTTGCTGAGAGCCGTAACGCTGACAACAAACGATTGAAGAACCTCTTTGTTTACGGCTCTGATCTTGGTAACCAGGTAGTGCTTATCGCAGCCACCGGCTATCAGGAAACACGTAGCGGGACTGACTATCTGGTGATGAGGGATGGGGTGCGTTACGATGGCACGCCAGGAGCACCGACCTATCGAGTGACTCATTTTGAGAAGTACGGTATCCGTATTCAGCAACAGTCTTCCGGTCCGTTAAATGTGCCGTTGCGTGGCTGGAAAACCCAGCGTCTTATCGACAGCCCTAATCCATTGCTAGTGTCGGAGCTCTGTTGGCGCATTTCCAAAGTCGTCATGGTGCCGGCCTTGATTTTGTTTGCATTGGCGTCAAGCAGTGGATATTCGAGGCGACAGCGCTTGCCCGGATTTGTGATCGCGCTCGGGATTTACTTCGTCTATTACAATGCGGTCGCTCTCCTGGTAGGCATGATTCGTAATGGGGCAGTGACCGATTCTACGATGCTATGGCTTTTGCATCTGTTGATGTTGGTGGCAGCGGGCTATTTCTTTTGGTGTCGTTCTAACAATCGGCCGCTATTGGGTATGCTTAACGCTGCCGCGTGATGACATGAGTTTGCTCGATCTCTACATCGGCCGTACCATTGTTCATCAGGCATTGGTGGTGATGGCCGTCCTCGTTGGACTGTTTGCACTCGTGATTTTTATTGACCAGATCGCTGACATCGGGTCAGGCGATTACGGCGTGATGCGGGCATTTATTTTCGTTGGACTGAGCGTGCCGCGAATTGTCTACGAGGTCTTTCCCATGGCGGCATTGCTGGGCGCCATCCTGGGCCTTTCCAGTATGGCGCAGGACTCGGAGTTAATAGTCATCCGTGCCAGTGGCATTTCTGTGGCACGGATGACGTTATCGGCGCTCAAATTTGGCGCGTTTTTTGTCCTAATAGCAATCCTGATCGGTGAACTGGTCAGCCCTTA
>CAVOFA010000218.1:0-2929 GCA_963694865.1 Gammaproteobacteria bacterium
ACACCAAGTATCTCGCTATCTGCACGACCAGACCGTAGAAGCTCTACGAGCGTATCGAGTTGCAAGCCGGCCTTCGCACCGTACGCCATAGCCTCAGAAAGCGCTGCCAAATGAATACCCACCATTATTTGGTTCGCCATTTTGGCGTGCATACCTGATCCCACCTTCTCGCCGAAATGACCAACCACACTGCCAATCACCTCAAACAGTGGCCTACATTTGTTATAGGTCGGTAGTGACCCGCCGACCATTATGCTGAGTGTTCCCGCCTGTGCACCAGCTTTACCCCCGCTTACTGGGGCATCGAGCATCTCAATCCCATGCTGTGCCAACTCGTTAGCTAAATACCCACACAAGGGCGGCGGCACCGTTGAGGTGTCCACGTAGATGAGTCCGGATTTGGCTCCCTCAACGAGGCCTAGTTCCCCAGTAACCATTTCCACGACACTTTGGGCTGTCGGTAAACTTGAAAACAAAACATCGACTTTACTTGAAACTTGAGCAACATTTGAAGCCCGAACAGCACCTTTATTAACTAACGGCGTGATCCGTGACGGATCGATATCAAATACTTCCACTGACAAACCAGCTGCTAGAAAGTTTTCGACCATGGGCGCACCCATATTGCCGAGTCCAACAAAACCAATACGTTGTTCGATCATTTCATTCTCACTATCAATCTTCAGATCTTTGTGTTGCCCAAGTAATTCCGTCTCGGGACAACTATAGGCTCATCATCGAAACCATCAACAATACACGTCTCACTGGCTAGCAGGGGCTGCGTCACCCATAACCGGAACCAGACATAGAATCCTCGGCGCTTACCATACACTCACTCACACTGAACAACAGCAACATGATCAGCGCGATAAAGGCGACATTTTATGTGTCACTTAATAATTCGATGTCATGATTAGTCGTTTTCATCTAACATAGCGTTGGTACTAAGTTAGTCCGATCAAGTTAAATAGATAATCAAATATGTCTAATGAAACAACCACTGATGCGTTATCTCTCGACCATGTCAATATCTTAACGAACGATCTGGCGGCATGTCGGCACTTTTATGTCGATGTGCTGCATTTTAAAGAGGGCTTCCGTCCCGATTTCGACTTCCCAGGTCTTTGGATTTATTTAGGCCATTCACCCGTGCTGCACTTCATTCATACTGATAAGTCACAACCTAAGAATAGTGGAGCAATTGATCATGTCGCTTTTCGTGCCACGAATTTTGGTGCAGTTGCCAAACGACTAAAAGACAACGGCATCGAGTTCGAACATAAATCCGTGCCCGGCATGGAACTTCAACAAATCTTTTGTTACGACCCTCATGGCATCAAGATTGAATTTAACTTTCACGGCAAGTGAAAGTGGTGTACTGGCAAAACACGCTGAGAAGATAGGCGCAGATGGCATTTTGTCTACACCTCCTCCCTACTGTGTTCCCTCATCACGTGAGATCGTCAAACTTTTTTCTGATTTATCAGAGCATGCAACCATTCCATTCATGGTCTACAACTGGGCGCGCGGGACAAATGTTGAGATTGATCACGAAACCGCAGTCCATTTGTCAAAGATAGGAAAAACGTAGTCGCACTAAAAGAGAGTACAGCTAACCGCGATCAAATGATTAAGACTCTCGAATGTGTCGTGCAGGATGTTCGTGTCTTCGCACCTTTCATAAGCAGGCGTGGGCATTCTGTGCTTACGGGAATCGGTGGCGATGGCAACATCGATGGTGGACCAACTGCTGCCTCATTTGGCGTCGAGTATTACCAAAACGTACAACGTTCCAATAGTGATGCCGCCTTATTAATTGCGGACGACTATTGCGATCTAATGGGTCGTCTTATTCGCCCAGATTGGAGTGGGGTTTTCGGAACTCCTCAAGCCCAATATAAAGCTTTTATGAACCTAATGGACCAACCAGGAGGATACCCGCGCTTACCACTGCTACCGGTCGACGAGACTGACAAGCTTAAAAGCCTTAGAGATGTCTTGGCATCTTCCGGATTGGTTACTTGGCATGATCACTAAACCCGTCACTGGAACGCCTAGTTTTTGAGATGTTATGTAACGGTTAGCTTCTAGCCATTGCCCTGCAGCCCAACTCTACGGAATGAACAGCAAGTGTGGCTATGCATTTTGTTAGTACACCCCTTCTCCCGCGCCTACGAATCGGCACTGTGTGGGGCGATCAAATTGGGGTGTCGACATCACTGTCGCCGAGTTTCCAGAATATCTCTGTTCGTATGGTTCTCTGGTGCCGGTTCGCCTCGATGGTGTGCTCGGTGCCAGTCGGCATATTTCCTGCGGTGCAAAATTCGCACTCGTTTCTGCGCGGGGGCCACAGCGTTGGATCACAGGGCGCGCAGCGGCGTTGGCTGCCGGCTCGGGCGCTCAACCGCGTGAACTCTCAGTGCAACTTGGCCAGCATGGGCTTCTTGAGCAAGGTGCATACCTTTTGTCTTCGATCGAAAATCGTTTCGATACACAACGACCTAACAGCACCTCTGATTTAGCTGTGGCAACTGGCTGATGCGGGGTGTAACTACCGTGCCGACAGGGTGATAGCCTTTTTCGAGCGCGGCAACTTTGCGCGTCCGGCGGAAGCGGTCTGCGGCGAGTTTCTCTAGTCAGAGTATGGTAATCGTTCGATGGCTGGGTTCAACCTGTACGAAAACTGAGGATTTGTGTTGTACCTTTTGTTGTACGTCACCACGCTTCAGGTCGCCGGCCTTCATAAGCATTTTAAAGTATATGGCGTCCCCAAGGGGATTCGAACCCCTGTTGCCGCCGTGAAAGGGCGGTGTCCTAGGCCGGACTAGACGATGGGGACAACTGTCCTGGTGGAGCCGGACGGGATCGAACCGACGACCTCGTGAATGCCATTCACGCGCTCTCCCAACTGAGCTACGGCCCCAGAGCG
>CAVOFA010000219.1:0-2915 GCA_963694865.1 Gammaproteobacteria bacterium
AAGAGCTTGGGCCTAGTGTAAAGCAACTTGGCCAGCTGCTCCAAACCGGCTTGATCATGCGTAATAGCATCATAGTTGCCTAGATCAAACCACGTGGGCTTAGAAGTTGATGTGCTCATCTTCTTTTCCTGTGGCCTTATCTCTTTGTATAGCGATGCATGGGGTTTGATTACCTAGTCTGAACTACTTTCAAATGTTTCTGTCCCTTCACACTTTCACAGGATTTTTTGCCTGTTGCTGCTTCTTCAATGTGATCGCTCCAAAATTACATCATGGCTCTGCGCTGTTCTAAATACTGAGCGTGGTCATAAGTACCCTTAATCGAAGGAGCATCCAAGTGAGCGAGTGCCACTTCAACTATTACGGGATTGAATTCTTTTTCGTTGAGGATTGTGCTGGCTAAGTGTCGGAGCCCGTGAGAGTGGAGCCTGCCTTTAAAGCCCATTCGCTTTATAGCCATGTTCGCCGATTGTGAGTTCCTTGGCTTTCTCGGATCGATGTCGGACGGGAAAACGTATTCAGCATTTGTTCGATTTCCAGAAATCGGCTTCATAGTTTCGAGTATTTTGATGGCCTGATCGCTTAGCGGGACAAAATGGGATACGTGGGTCTTCTTTTTCCTGGGGTTCTTTCGGCCCTTCATTCTCCAGTGGGGAATTTCCCATAACCGCTTGTCGAAATCTATCTCCTCCCAACGTGTGTCCGCGGCCTCTGCCGGACGAATCATAGTGTGCAGCTGCCACTCAATTAGAAGCTTTGTGATCAGCTTGATACTCGCCGCTTCCAATGTCGTCATGAATGCTGGTAATTCATCAGGGTCTATGGTTTGGAAATTCTCTGATATCTTATCCTTGAAGCCCTTGCGAATACCTGACAATGGATTTGCTTGGATAAACCCAGTGTTGGCTGCAAAAACCATGATTTCATTCAACCAGCGGCATAGTTTCTTTACAGTCTCCATTTTCCCGGCGGCTGCGACAGGAGTAATCACCTTAATGGCTTTCTGGGAGGTGATTTTGTGAACGGGCATCTTGCCCAGGTTGGAAAGAATGTACTTGTTTAAACCGTTGGAAATTTTAAGGAGGTATATCTCTGAGAGATCGTCTTCTTTTACCTTGAGCCACTGTTTCGCAACACTATTCAGCGTATTGGAGTGGGCATCAGCCTCCTTTTGCTCCTCCTCCGATCGATGTTCTCTGGGGTCAATGTCTTGAGCAAGCAGAGAGCGAAAACGGTTTCGCTCGGCTTCGGCATCCGCGACTGATACCTCGGGATAGGCCCCGATGCTGATATTAGAGCGCTGCTTTGTGTAGGGCTTTTGGTAGTTGAATAGCCATAGCTTGGTGCCGCTTGGCTTGACCCGAAGATAAAGCCCCTTGCCGCCGGCCAGGTTATATTCCCTTGGATTATCTCTTAGTCTTGGTTTCGCCTGGCGAACCTGGGTTGCAGAGAGGGGTTTGACGATTTTGGGCATTCAGACACCTCACAATCACGCAGGGGCTTTACTACTATTTCGTTCAGGAGAAGCCTGCGCGGTCAAATGTTCTCCGCGTACGGGCTCTTAGAGCGTCTTGAGAGGTTTGTTCACTTGCACGCGATGTTACAAACAGTGTTACATAAATTCTTAGATGGAGAAAGACGAGTGTAGACAAGTATAGACTATAAAATAGGGGTTTCTGTCGTGATTTCGAGGAAGAAGAGACAGTCTTGGACGGCTAGAGACTAAGATTTGGTACCAGCGGGCGGACTTGAACCGCCACTCCCGTGAAGGAACCGGATTTTGAATCCGGCGTGTCTACCAATTTCACCGCACTGGCATAGAGGGTTTACTTCCATGGATTTTCTGCTGCTTTCCCCTTGCCCGGAAAGCGGGCCACATCGGTACTGAAAACGAAAAGTCGATGCGGCTTCAGAAGGGCGGTCATTATAGCAGCTAGGTTTGATCCTGCAATGCGCAGGCGGCCCCCGTCGACCATGCTTTATGGCAGCTTTAATCTCTTGGCCTTTTTGGTTAGTCTTCCAGTCTCGCGCCGCCGCCCTGATCTAATCTGAGTAATGCCATGCACCGCAGTGATTTTAACTATCAATTACCGGAAGAGTTGATTGCTCACTATCCGGTACCGAAGCGCAGTAATAGCCGATTGCTGTGCCTGAATGCAGACAGCGGTGCCACCGAACACAGGATATTTAACAGCTTCGTCGACCTGCTGCATGCGGATGATTTGCTGGTGTTTAACGATACCCGCGTGATCCCCGCTCGATTGTACGGGCACAAACAGTCTGGCGGCAAAATCGAGGTGCTAATAGAGCGTTTGCAGCCAGACAATCAACTGCTGGCGCAGATTCGAGCCAGCAAATCTCCAAAACCGGGAACTAGGCTGATCTTCGATGCAGCCGGCAATGCCAGCGACGCCCAGGTGCAGGCAGTTACTGCCGAAGTAAGTGGTCGGCATGGGGATTTTTTTGTTCTGCAATTTGCGCCAGAGTTGGATCTACATGCCGTGTTGCAGAATATCGGGCATATACCCCTACCACCTTATATCAAGCGCGAAGATCAGGGTTCAGACGCTGAGCGTTATCAAACC
This sequence comes from Gammaproteobacteria bacterium, assembly GCA_963694865.1. Taxonomy (GTDB): domain Bacteria; phylum Pseudomonadota; class Gammaproteobacteria; order Pseudomonadales; family Pseudohongiellaceae; genus UBA9145. The sequence continues at coordinate 2,586 of CAVOFA010000219.1, forward strand.
GTGTATGCCCGTAACGAGGGAGCGGTGGCGGCGCCTACCGCCGGGCTGCATTTCGATGCCGAGTTGTTTGCCGCGATTGCTGCTAGGGGTATCGATACGGCTTTTCTCACGCTGCACGTTGGTGCCGGCACCTTTCAACCAGTGCGTGTGGACAATGTACTGGAACATCGAATGCACAAGGAGAGCGTAGAAATCGGGACACTGGTTTGCGACCAGGTGAATAACTGTAAGGCCAGGGGCGGGCGCGTGATAGCGGTTGGGACGACGACGGTTAGAAGTCTGGAGTCGGCAGTGCGGAATGGAAAACTTCTGCCTTTCGCGGCCGAGACA
>CAVOFA010000220.1:0-2913 GCA_963694865.1 Gammaproteobacteria bacterium
CGGGAAGCCGTCTCTGTTGCCGATATCAGCAGATTATTTGAAAGCCGAGGCAGCGACTTTGCCTATATTGCACAACACGCGAATGCGCTTCGAGAGCAATTAAACGGCAAGGTCGTTAGCTACGTGGTAAATCGCAACATCAATTACACCAATGTCTGTTATTTCAAATGCCAGTTCTGCGCATTTTCCAAAGGCAAACTCAGCGAGGATTTGCGGGGTCTTCCCTATGATATTAGCGCCGAAGAACTGAGCCGCCGCTGCCAGGAAGCCTGGCAGCGCGGCGCCACAGAAGTTTGCATGCAGGGCGGCATTCACCCTGACTACACTGGTCAGACTTACCTGGACATCATTCACACCGTTCGACAGGCGGTGCCGGACATGCACATACACGCATTTTCACCGCTGGAAGTCTGGCAGGGGGCCAGCACCCTGGGCCTGAGTGTGAAAGACTATCTGTCTCAGCTTAAAGCTGCCGGCCTCGATACCTTGCCAGGCACTGCGGCCGAGATCTTAGACGACGAGGTTCGCGAATTGATCTGTCCTGACAAATTAAATAGCGAACAATGGCTACAAGTGATGGCAGGCGCGCATGAAAAGGGCTTTAACACTACCGCAACAATCATGTACGGCCATGTCGACAAGCCCGAGCACTGGGCCAGTCATCTGTTTAAGATTCGCGAACTACAGAGCCGCAGTGGTGGCTTTACCGAGTTTGTACCACTGCCCTACGTGCACATGGAAGCTCCCATGTATTTGAAAGGCAAGTCTCGCAAGGGCCCCAGCTTTCGTGAAGCCATACTAATGCACGCAGTGCCGCGCCTGGTATTTCACGAACTGATTCCTAATATTCAGGCTTCCTGGGTGAAAATGGGTGCACAGGGCGTTTCCGCCTGTCTGAACGCCGGCGCCAATGATCTCGGTGGAACCTTGATGAATGAGAGCATCACTCGCGCCGCCGGGGCAAGCTATGGTCAGGAGTGGGCTCCCGCCGCGATTGAAGACACTATTCGAAAAATGGCTAGAACGCCGCGCATGCGCAACACCCTGTATACAGATGCATCTGCAGAGCGCTACCAGAGTGCCATGAATGCTGCCGTATTAACTGGAATCGAGAACGACTCCGCCGCCAAGAAACAGCGCAGTAAAAGAATCGACAACCTCGCCCAGGTAGTTTGATAGAATGCCCGCGCCGATATCCATACAAAGTCTATAAGAGTAAAACCAACGGCATGCCTATGGGACATGTTTTTGATGGTGAGATTATCGCCGGACAAACTGAGCCGCAATATACATGGGAAGTATTTTACTGGGCTGCGCGTTAAACACGGAAAAGACAAAATTCGATGATTATTGCAGTAACCGGTGCCAACAGTAACGTCGGACAGAACTTGTTGGCGCATATTGCCGCGCAAGACGAGATAAGTGTGATAGCTGGCGTGCGCTCGGAGCGCGCGAAGACTTCTCTGCCCACATCTCCACAGATCGATGCTCGGGTGATTTCCTATGACGATATTGATGGTCTCGCCAGCATGCTGAGCACTGTTGACTGTGTTTTACATTTGGCCGGCATTCTGATCGAGAACCAACACAACAGCTATACCGACGCCAACGTAAAGGCGACCGCAGCGGCGGTGCAAGCGGCCAAGCAGGCTGGGGTAAAATATTTCATTTTCATAAGCGTGATTGGTGCCCATGACAGCGCCGCCAACGCCTATTTCAGATCCAAGGGTTGCGCCGAAAAGCTGGTGACTGAGTCTGGCATCTCGGCAACAATCATTCGCACACCCATCTTGCTCGGTGCTGACACGGCTGGAGCAACCGCGCTCTTGGCAGCGGCATCAAAAACCAGGGCAAAAGTGTTAGGCGGCGGTAATTATTTAATGCGGCCTCTGGATATCGACGACCTCAATGCAGCAATCCTGCGTTGTTGTGACAGACAGGCAAGCGGAGCAACAATACATGAATTAGCGGGTCCGGAGCCTATTACCTATAGCGATCTAATTACTCGCACTGCAGAGATGCTGGGCAGAAAAATAGAGATCGGCTCGATACCGATATGGCTGGCCAAACTCGGTGCCAGCATTAGCAGCAAGCTAAAAGGCGGCGGCATCACCGCCACCGTTATCGATGTGATTACGATGGACGAAGTAGTTCAAAGCAATGCCGATGCCGCCCTCGGTATAAGCCTGACACCCCTGCAGACCACACTAGAGAAAATCATCAACAAGAAGCGATCATCATGACAGAATCAGAAACTCCAACAGAAAAAAATCAGGCAGCTGCGCCCGCTCGCAAGAAAAACCCTTATGGCCGCATTGCCTTCCTAATTCTAACCGCAGCCTGCTTTGGCTATCTGTATTACCGCTTGAATGGGGCGGCGCTACGTGAGGGGCTCTCGCTGGCAGAATACATGACCCAGGTTTTTGCCACGGTTAACTGGATTCCCTGGCTATTACTGATGATTTGTTATTCCCTGTTTTATTTTGCCATCGACACGCTCGTTGTTACCCGTGCCTTGAACTGGTTTGTTGCTGACATCAAATACAAAGACATCGCGCCGATTCGGGCCAGCGCCTACATCATTTCCATATTCAACGAACAGATCGGCAAGGGTGCAATGGCATACTACCTCAACCGGCGCGACCAGATTCCCGGCTGGGAAGTTGGCTCGGTCATGCTGTTTATCATGTTTTGTGAGATTTTCTATTTGCTGATATGGGCGATGATCGGCTATGCTTTCGGAGGCGATTCGCTGCCGGAAGTATTTGGTTTGATCCCCTACATCGGTCTGGGCGCTGGTGTCGTATTGGTGCTATGGATAGCCTACTTTCAGGGCTACATCCTACCCAACAATCAATTTCGCGAGCGCCCGGTGTTGCTCGCTTTCCGTAAGGCCAAGCCCTGGCATTACGG
>CAVOFA010000221.1:0-2901 GCA_963694865.1 Gammaproteobacteria bacterium
CGTATCTGGGATTTTAAAAAAGCCAAAGCACCCAGCCAGCAGGAGATTGATGCCTTATTACCCCTGGTCGGATTTAGTAAATTATCCTGGCGCAACTCGCGCCTGTTGTTGCCAGCCGGAATGACAGTGGATTTTGGCGGCATCGTTAAAGAGTATGCAGCTGATGCAGTTGCGAAATTAGCAAGGACTCTGGGGGTCGCCCACGGCTTGATTAATCTAGGCGGCGATTTTGCTGTTATCGGTCCCCAACTAGATGGACAAGCCTGGACTGTTGGCGTCGCCAACCCCAAGCAGGAACAATCACTAATGGCAAAAATCGACTTACTGGACGGCGGACTCGCCTCCAGCGGTGACTATGAACGATTTTTTATGCACGAGGGTAAACGTTACAGCCATATCCTTAACCCTAAAACCGGCTGGCCCAGTAGCGGTCTCAGAGCGGTGAGTGTAGCGGCGAACCTGTGCACAGTGGCCGGCTCCGTCGCTACCATTGCCATGTTAAAAGAAGAGAGTGACGCCATTGCCTGGTTGCAGGAATCGGGTCTGTCCCATGTGTATATGGACAGCAACGAAGAAGTTTCAGGTGTTGGACTGAAATCAGACTAGAGCCTTGCCCGGGCCCGTAATTGTCGCCACATTGAAGACAAAAAGATTTAAGCTGGTGCTCAAACGCGGACTATATTAATTCTAAAGGCGGCTCGTCAAGTATGGCTCGTTGCTCTCTCAACTCCAGGATATGTTCGGCCCAATAGCGCTCGGTATTAAACCAGGGAAAACTCAGTGGAAACGCAGGATCCTGCCAGCGCCGCGCCAGCCAGGCGCTGTAATGCATCTGTCGCAAACACCTGAGAGACTCGATTAATTGCAACTCGCTGGCACGAAAATCATGAAATTCGTTATAGCCTTCCACAATTTCCAGCAGTTGCGCCTGCCTCTGGTTGCGATCCCCTGACAACATCATCCACAGGTCCTGAATCGCGGGTCCAGTCATGGTGTCATCGAAATCCACGAAATTCGGCGTGTCATCCCGCCACAATACATTACCGGGATGACAGTCACCGTGTATGCGCAGAGTCTGTAGTTCACCGTGTACTGCAAATTTCTCGGTAACTGTTTCAATCAAATCTGTTGAGAGAGCTTCATAAACACTGGCGAGGTCTGGGGCTAGAATATTATTTTCCAGCAGAAAGCTTCTGCTTTCGCTTGCCAGCCTGTCGATGCTTAGATCAACTCGGTGTGAAAAGTGACTCATGGCACCTACCCCATGAATCCTGCCTATAAATCTGCCCATCACCAACAAGTTATCCAGATTGTCCAGCTCGGGAGCTCTACCAATACATTGAGGAAAGATAGCAATCTGGAAGTTTTCGAACTGCATCAAGGTTTGTTGTTGCGTAAACCTGATCGGCGCTACTACCGGAATATCCAAATCGCTAAGTTCCTGGGCAAAACTGTGTTCTTCGAGGATCTGGGCGTTAGTCCAGCGATCAGGTCGGTAAAATTTCGCGATTACGTAGGAGCCGTCGCGTAAACCCACCTGATAGACGCGATTCTCATAGCTGTTCAAAGCGAACACTCTGGCGTCTGCCACATAGCCCAGGCTTTCTACAGCGTCGAGTACCTTTGCGGGGGTCAGTTCGGAATAAGGATGTGCAGAGGGATTCATCTACGGTACCGACGCTCCGATTCCGATGATTGCTTGCATCAAGATCCGGCGCCCCGAATCAGGAATCTTTTGAGTCTGCTTTGCCGCCGGCAAAAGAGACCGGGAACGGCGCAATATTGTCGCCACTGGAAATTTTACTGGCACCGCTCTTCTCCACTTCATCGATACGAATAATCGCCTGAATCGGGATAAAACTGCGCTTAACGCCGTTGAATTCAGCTTTTAATTTCTCTTCACCGGGGTCTACCACCACCTGTGAACGTTCATCGAAGACATAGTCTTCAATTTCGACGAACCCGTAGAGATCACTCTGATAAACCTGCTTAACGAAGACTTCGTAAACTTTACCTTTATTCAGAAAAGTTATCTTGTATATTTCAGGATTTTTTCCCATTAAATTCAATCTCTTAGACTATGGTTCGTATTGACAGCAGCGCTATAAGCCCGAAAATTCTGTGACATAGCTAACAGCAAGGGCTAGGGTAAACGTAATATCAGGTTAATACGATGTTTTTCAAGCCCCCTGCCACAATGTTACAAGCGCGCAGTCATCAATTCGATGCGCCTGGCCTTCAGAGCTGGCCCTGGAGCTGTTATAATTCGTGCCCTTTTTAACAGCACAGACATTTTTAACAATTTCAATGCCAGAATCGAGAACCACATTGATTTCCACAGCCAAAGCTGCTGAGCAAGCGGGAGAGCCGAAACGGGTTTTTATAAAGACTCACGGCTGTCAAATGAACGCATACGACTCCGCTCGAATTCTCGATCTATTGCAAGAAACCCATGGTGCGACCCTGGTGGAAGACCCTGCTGACGCGGATTTATTACTCCTGAACACCTGCTCTATTCGAGAGAAGGCACAGGAAAAAGTCTTTCATCAACTGGGCCGCTGGCGCGCCTTGAAAGAAGGCAATCCGAAGCTGAAAATCGCTGTTGGCGGCTGCGTCGCCAGTCAGGAAGGTGCAGCCATCGGCGTTCGAGCACCCTATGTAGATGTAATCTTCGGTCCACAGACTCTGCATAAACTGCCAGAAATGCTCGATGCCGCTAGCTCAGGCAAACCTCTTGTGGACATCAGTTTTCCGGAAATTGAGAAATTTGATCATTTACCGCAACCCCAGTCCAATTCCTGTCAGGCGTTTCTTACGATCATGGAAGGCTGCAGTAAATATTGCAGTTTTTGCGTCGTTCCTTATACCCGTGGCGAGGAAGTTAGCCGGCCGCTGGATGAT
>CAVOFA010000222.1:0-2886 GCA_963694865.1 Gammaproteobacteria bacterium
CGCCTTACTAATAGAGGCATTGATAAAAATCTTGTCATTGCTCAGGCTGAGTCCTGGGGCAAAATAGATAATGTTGCCGCCACTATGGCGTTCAGACTCACCAGCGATTTTGACGTTGTCGCGCCACCCTCCATTCACTTCAAACACAAAATCGAGGTTCCAGGGTGATTCATTGAAAGGACCGAATTTGGGCAGAGCGTGGCTGGCGGCCAGGTTGTAGTTGAATACATCACCCAGATCTGTGTCCTGCGACCCTTCTGATGCAAAGGTGTAGAGTACATTGCTGTTAATTGTCCAGCTGCTCAATTGTTGAGTAAATGCCAGGCCCAGGAGTGTGTCCCAGGAACCTGAGCCGGGTTGAAACTCCGCTTCCAGCCTTTCCCCATCATTACTGACCTCACCGGTTTCACCGGTAGGTGCCTTGATACCGAAAAGCACTGAAGTGCTACTGCTTGCTCCGCTGAAGAGTTGATAGCTGGCATAAAGGCGAGCATCGCCGAGACCACTTGCAGAACCCAGGTGTTCAATTATCTCCTCTTCCTCTGCGTGAGGTCCGGCTTCACCTTCATCATCGTGATGGGCGGCTTCTACCAGTCCAGATCTGCGAATATTGGCTATTGAGAAACCCAGGGTGAGCCTGTCAGACATGCCATAAGTAAACGCAAATCCCGTGTTGGTAATCGAATCGGTGCCATGCACATCTTCATCGTTCTCTGCGGCGTGCTCGAAATCTGCGTCGCTAATAGCATCGAAATTCACCTGTTGAAATTGCAGGGTGAACCCCATTTTACCTGCATCCATGGGATTGGCAGAGCTGGTGGTGCTGGGGCCCGTCACATTGCCCTGTAAACCGATTGTAGTGTGGTCCGCGAATGCCACCGCCGGCAATAGGCCGAGAAGTCCAATCAATAACTTGCTCGTGTTCTGCATAACTTGAGTACCTGATTTCTGTGTCGAGAAACTAGCAAGGAACATGAGCCTGCGCCATGCGACAAATTGTCGCGCCCTATTGATTCCGGAGACACTTGGGAAGTGATTGTGATTCTATTGACATAGATCAAAGAGTTGAGCGCATAGCTGTTGCGGGCAATCGCTGTAACGAAACAACTTGGATTATCGCAAATAGTTTTTACACCGATCCCTTTTACGCCTAAAATCCCCAGCTTGTTAACTTGCACCGGATTTACGTTCCGGCCGGCAGCCAGGATCAAATATGAATGACTCCACCAATGGCGTAGTAGTTGCTGCGCTCTATCATTTCGCAAAATTTTCCGATTACAAAGCCTTTCGCGAACCTCTGCATCAGCTTATGTTCGAGCAGGAAGTGCGCGGGACATTGCTGCTGGCCATAGAAGGCATCAATGGTACCATAGCCGGACCAAGGCAGGGCATAGATGCAGTAATTGCGTGGCTGCAACAAGATGTACGCTTCGCCAAACTGGAAACCAAAGAATCTTACGTCGATGCAAGTCCCTTCTACCGTACCAAGGTAAAGCTGAAGAAAGAAATCGTTACCATGGGAGTAGACGACATAGACCCGAATCTCATCGTCGGCACTTACGTAGAGCCTTTAAACTGGAATGAGTTGATAAGCGATCCGGACGTGCTATTACTCGATACGCGGAATAAGTATGAAGTTGAAATCGGCAGCTTCGAGAACGCCGTCAATCCCCAAACCGATTCATTTCGCGAATTTCCGGCTTATGTCGAGGCCAACCTGGATCCGTTAAAGCACAAGAAGGTCGCCATGTTCTGTACCGGCGGTATTCGCTGCGAAAAATCTACCGCCTATTTAAAGCAGCGTGGATTTGAAAGCGTATACCACCTCAAAGGCGGTATATTGAAATACCTGGAAGAAGTCCCCGAGAGTGAGACCCTGTGGCAGGGTGAATGCTTTGTCTTCGACAACAGAGTCACCGTCAATCACGATTTGGAGCAAGGTGAATATTATCAGTGTCATGCTTGTAGAATGCCCATAACCGAGCAGGACAAGCAGGGTGAGCACTATCAGAAAGGCGTGAGTTGCCATTATTGTTACGACCAACACAGCAAAGCGCAGCGGCAACGCTACGCCGAAAGAGAGCGGCAGATGCAACTCGCCAGGAACAGGGGCGAAGCGCATATCGGCATGCCCATGCAGTCGGTCATCGAGACGAGGCGACGGCAAAAGCACAAGTTCAAGGCAGAACAGCGTCACAGCGGTAGCTCGAAGTCAGAGCTGTCCTAGTACACAGCCCGCGCCGGTAACGAAGCGTTGCAATAGCCGCGCCTGGGATTTTTGAGTATAGTCTTTCTTGCTGAACGCGAACAGGCTCAGTAGTAAAGGAGCCTCCGATAGTAAAATAATAACAAGGCTACGCTCATGAACCCAACTGCGTCCACGCAAGCTCCTCGCGCGTTCCCCATTTTGCTCGCCCTGATTGCTGCCCCGATGATTGTTGGCGGCATACAGCTGGTATTTCTGGGTGGATCATTCTATTACCTGTTGGCGGGTCTGGTGCTTGCTGCCAGTGCCATGCGCCTGTGGCAGGCAAACCCTATCGGTTCGCTTATTTATGCTGGCTTATTGATTGCTACCGTGGCCTGGGCCCTGATGGAGTCGGGCACGAACCTGTGGGCGTTGGCGCCGCGGATTCTGCCGTTTAGCGTCATTGGACTTTGGTTGCTGACGCCGTGGCAGCGCCGGTCGCTGTACCAGGGAGAGCCGCCAGCGTTATTTTGCTCTGACGTATCCAAAGGGTCGGTGGTAGTGGCGCTGTTGTTAACGATTTTCGTTGTTTATAGTGGCAGCGGCTGTACCCCGTCAGCCCTAGTTGGACATAATTGGCCCATTGCTTAAGAGGTACTTTTAGCTCATCGTCAACCCGAGAGGAAAACGATGATGAG
>CAVOFA010000223.1:0-2878 GCA_963694865.1 Gammaproteobacteria bacterium
GCATTTGCGGCCGGAAAATCCCGCGCTTGCAAGGCAGAGACAGATCGCCATTCCACGGCCTGCCCTTCAAGGCCTGCAGGCTCGCCCTCGCTACTGCTTATGCTCCACACATCAAGCAGTACGGATTTATCGGCGTAGTGATGGGTGATTTTTTGGAATGGGGAACATGCAAGTGGGATGACCCCCAGCTCTTCCTTAAATTCTCGCTTGAGCGCGGACTGCACGTCCTCACCCGCTTCGACTTTACCCCCGGGGAATTCCCACAAACCACCTTGATGGCTGTCAGGATGACGACGAGAAATCAATACCTGACCTGCAGCGTTGAGCAGGACACCGACGGCAACATGTATGGGTGAAGAATCAGTCAAATGATCAAGTACGATATTCGGCGTTTATTTTGACATAGTCGTGAGACAGATCCGATGTCCATACCGTTTCCATACATTGCCCGCGAGCCAGGCAGATATCTATCGTAATATCCTGCTTGTCCATCTCGGCCTGGCCTCTTGCTTCTGAATAATCTGAATCCAGCTCGCCCTTACTGATGAGCGCTACATCACCAAGCGCTATATTGATCGAATCCAGCTTCAAATCCTGCAAGCCCGATCTGCCAACAGCGGCAAGTATCCTGCCCCAGTTTGGATCGGAGGCAAAAAACGCCGTCTTCACCAGGGGCGACTCTGCCACCGTGTAAGCCACCTGCAAGCACTCTGCAGCGGAGGCTCCTTCCCTGACTCTTATGGTGATGAACTTGGTTGCGCCCTCGGCGTCCCGGATTAACCCGGTCGCCAGTGCTTCAAAAACTTGCTCAAGAGCCCTGTCAAAGTCCTGGCTGCCTACACTATCACCGGCATCGATCTGCACCTTACTGACACCGCTTGCAACTAACATACAGCAGTCGTTGGTCGAGGTATCACCATCGACTGTTATTCTATTGAAGGAATGGGAAACAACTCGTCGTAGTTTTTGCTCAAGAACAGCTTGAGAAATTCTGGCATCGGTGAATACAAACGCCAGCATCGTAGCCATATCAGGCTTAATCATTCCGGAACCTTTTGCCATGCCCGTGACTGTCACTGCTTCTCCATCGATTTCAACTTGAACAGACGCCAGTTTGGGACGGGTGTCGGTAGTTAAAATACCCTGAGCCGCTGCGGCCCAATTCCCCATGGAGAGGTTCTCATAGGCCTCGGGCAGGCCAGTTTCAATCTTATCGACCGGCAGTGCTTCGCCTATTATACCGGTTGAAAAAGGCAGCACTGAATTAGTCTGCACCGTCGCAGCCTTCGATACCAACTGGCAACATCGCAGAGCAGCGTCAATCCCTGCCTGACCTGTCCCGGCGTTCGCATTGCCAGTATTAATAAGGAAATACCGGCTCGCGGCTACTCGAAGATGTTTCTTTGCCACTATTACTGGTGCCGCACAAAATGCATTTTGCGTAAACACACCGGCCACACTCGCACTCTCTGCAATTTCGATAAGCACCAGATCAAGCCGATTTGGATAACAGATATTTGCTTCGACCGCCGCTAATCTGACACCAGCAACTTCATATATTCTATTTTCGGTCATAGTTTGAATCGATCAGCCAATGCGGCCGTGACAAGCTTTGTATTTCTTGCCAGACCCGCAGGGGCAAGGCTCATTCCTGCCTACCTTGGGGCCTTCACGACGCGAAGGATTCTGTCGCTCTGTCGTTGCAGCACCCTCCCCTGCTTCCGAAGACTTGTCGGCTGCAGCCTTGGCCAGCGCGGAAGTGGCCTGGTGCAGATAGCTAACTTTTTCCTTCGCTCTTTGCTGTTCCCGTTGGCGCTCAATGGCATTGGCTTCATCTTCCTGACGGATTTTGACGTGGCTTAGCACCTTGATGACTTCGTGCTGTAGATTCATCATCAATTCCTGAAACAGGGCGAATGCTTCTCGCTTGTACTCCTGTCGTGGGTTCTTGCCTCCGTAGCTGCGGAGAAATATACCCTGCCGCAGATGGTCCATAGTGCCAAGATGGTCCTTCCACAAACCATCGAGTATTTGTAAGGTAATCTGTTTTTCGAACATGCGCATCTTCTCACCGACGGCTACACATTTTTCCTCGTACTCTCGGGAGAGGACTTCTGCAACCTTTACCTTCAGCTGTTCTTCAAAGAGTTGATCATCTTCATCCAACCAGGTTTGCAATGTTTGCTTACTACCAAATTCAGTTTCGATAGCCTCCTCCAAGCCTTCAACATCCCATTGCTCAGGAACGCTTTGCGGTGGAATGTAATCATCTACCAATTTGTCAACCACCTCTTCCCGCATGCCATTCAACATATCTGATACGTCATCACTAGCCAGCAGTTCATTGCGTTGACGATATATAATAGTACGTTGGTCGTTCGCTACGTTATCGTACTCCAGCAATTGCTTGCGGATATCAAAATTACGTCCTTCCACCTTGCGTTGCGCTTTTTCTATTGATCGCGTAACCATCCGATGCTCTATCGCTTCGCCTCGCTCCATACCCAGTCGCCGCATAAAGTTCTTGACACCATCTGTGGCAAATATTCGCAACAGGTTATCTTCCATGGAAAGATAGAATCTTGAATATCCCGAGTCGCCCTGACGACCGGAACGCCCCCGCAACTGGTTGTCTATACGGCGGGACTCATGGCGTTCTGTACCTATTATATGCAAGCCACCCGCGGCGATAACTTCGTCATGGCGCAACTGCCAGGCATCCTTAATCTTTTTCACCTCTTGCTCTGTTGGATCCTTGAGTTCTTCAACTTCGGCTTCCCATTTCCCCCCCAGTACAATGTCCGTGCCACGGCCGGCCATGTTAGTGGCAATTGTCACCACTCCCGGTCGACCAGCTTCGGCAATTATTTGTGCCTCT
>CAVOFA010000224.1:0-2843 GCA_963694865.1 Gammaproteobacteria bacterium
GCACTTCTTTTCTTTCGCATCATCGTTTTCCTCTCGGGTTGACGATGAGCTAAAAGTACCTCTTAAGCAATGGGCCAATTATGTCCAACTAGGGCTGACGGGGTACAGACCACAGCCAGCAAGACCAAAGCAAACCCCCTCCTGTCCAGCGATCCAGTCTCACTGTCATGTCGCGATTATCAGAAGAAGATGCTTCAATATCCCAACGAAACAACCAGATCATTGCAAGCAAAGTGACTGCGAATATGCCTATAGCTATTTTTTGATTGCTATTCATTAATAGTATCCTGTGGTTATTGGCTCAGAATGAATGAGTTGCGATATTTTCCGATGAATTGAAACCATCACGAGTGATCAGTATATAATATGGGGCCTCAATACTTGAAGGTTAAAACTTGTATTTTCCTAATGATTTAGGAGAAAAAGATGGGCGGAATTGGAAGCGGCACATGGTGCAGGTGGAGTAAGCAGGAAACCACAGAAAGCTGTAAGCGGATAGATATTCGATATATGAGGCGCAATGGCCTGCTAGTACCAGGATCCAGTAATTCGCTGTCATGGTCTTGTAATGGAGAGCCATCTGGGAGTATTAGATACCGATACAGTGGCGGGTGTTTGTTGCTAGACTTTAAATTTCGGGTTAATGGAGGAGAATGGGAGCCTGTTGAACAAATAGTACCGTTAACCAGCACCGCATGTAATTACGGTAATTCAAGACAGTGGTTTCTTTGTCCACGCTGCAATTACCGTTGTGCAGTTCTGTATGGCGTAAATAAACTTTTTCTATGTCGTAAGTGTTACCGCCTACCTTACAGTTCTCAGATGAACGGCTACCTGGACAGATTGCTCGATAAAAAACATGATTTGGGTGAACGCATCTTTGAGCACTATGAGTTTGGCGAGGGTTGGCTCAAAAAGAAGGGAATGCACCAGAAGACTTTTGACCGGCTTTACTCAAAATACAAGAATTTAGAATTACGAATAGATCAGGGAACAATAGCCCAATTTGGCTTGAAGTTATCAGATTTCTAAAGAGGCTACCCCTGTTAAATTGCGCTCAATTAACTATCGATCAAACCGCATTTCTAATGAGCTAAGGCACCTCTGCGTGCGAATCAGCCTGTAAGCCCCGAAGGGCTAGACCGTATGCCGTTATTCAGAGGTGGCTTAATTACGTATCGTTTAACTGGCCTTATTTGCCGTGTGGTTTTTAAACTGGGTGTGTCGCCAGTCCGCCTGGTTATCTTGTTACTTGTATCCACCGTAAGCTTTCAATGCTAATCTTGTTTTGAAGTGTGGGAGCGTAACAATAAACAGTGAAATTAAATTGCTACCGAGGTTAATGATGAATCTTAGCTACAGTAAAAACGCTTATTTTCCCCCTGGGTATTTGAGCCTGGGCATCGGTCTACTGATGGTGGCTCTACTTGTCTTTGGCGCTGGAGGTTCAGTAAAAGCACAGGAAGTTCCCCACTACGAAGCTGATCCCTCCTGGCCCAAATTACCTCTTGGTGATCACTGGCTTACCGGTGGTCTGGGTGGGATATGTATAGACAGCCGGGACCATATTTACATACTCAATCGCCAAAACGTGATACCCGATGATCTGGATGGCGCGAAGCTGGCACCACCGGTAATCGAACTGGACCCAGAGGGAAATGTGGTAGGTGGATGGGGCGACGCGGAGCAACTTGGGGATCGGCTTCACGACTGCCATGTGGATAGCGATCAGAATGTGTGGGTCGTAGCGGCCGCAACCGGTGTGCTGCGCAAATATTCCAGCGATGGCAGCGAGATGTTGCTACAAGTTGGTGAGTCAGGGCGGTATGACTCCGCCGATGGATCTCGCCAGGGTCGCCCGTTAAATTCCAATCGAGCCCAGTTCTTCCTGCCAGCTGCACTCGATGTGGATGCCGATACGGGTGATATTTATGTGGCCGATGGGGAGCTACCTGGAGCCAATCAACGCATTGCCGTACTGGACCGCAACGGACAGTTTCTGCGACAGTGGCCGCTGCACCGTAGCGAGTCAGAACGGGATATTAGACCGTTGCCTCACTGCCTGCGCCTGTCCAATGACGATCTGGTTTATGTTTGTGATCGCGAGGCTGATCGGATCCAGGTGTTCGACCAAATGGGCAATTTTATTCGCAATATCGATCTTACCTTTGAACCCTTTACGTCACCCACAGGTCGTTCTAGCGGAAGTCGTGGCTCTGCCGTGGTGCTGGCTTTCTCTCCAGACCCGCAGCAACAATTCATTTTCGTAGTTAATCAAAACAGCGTGATGATTGACGTGGTGGACCGTCAGACTGGCCAACTGCTAACAAGTTTCGGTGATGGTCCGGGAAGGTATCCTGGACAGTTTACCCTGCCCCACGGGATCGCTGTAGATTCAATCGGTAATGTCTATGTGGCCGAACAGGAAGGGCGACGGATTCAGAAGTTTAGAATTGTTGCACCAAACTAGGTTAGGTTAGCGCATAAACGATAGCCACTAAAACGAGACCAGGTGCGGTATTTCGCTGTACTAGGATTGCCGCGGTTATTGTTAAATTAACTTTTCTGATAAATTTCCTATTTCCTCTACCCTGACCCCGATACCCATCAGCAATATTGAAATATTAGTTCAACCCTATATAGTTACTATCGAACAATAAATTTTCAATAGGTACGCTACATAAAAGGGATATTGTGACTGTATTAATAGCAGATGATGACAAAAATATAATTACCGCCCTCAAGCTGTACGTCGTCAAACCATCTTGGACAAAGTTAGCTCTGATCTAAGAGGCACATTAGCCCATCCGGGTTAATAACTTAGTCTGTTTATCGTAGTGCAT
>CAVOFA010000225.1:0-2795 GCA_963694865.1 Gammaproteobacteria bacterium
CTAAAATCGATATCACCGACACGGTTACCGTTAGGGCATGAATAGGCGAGACGATTGCCATCTGGGGAGACACTGAAATCAGTACAGCCACTCCCAACCTGCTGATCGGTGTCCTCGATGAAACTTAATGTATTGGCGACAGCGTCAAAATTGAAAGTGGCCAAGTTTGACTCTGTTGCCAGGAATACATGATCCTGCGAAGTATCGTACTCAATTCGGATTGGATCTTCCAATGGCAAGCTGTCATTGAGAAAATTAGCATTACTATCCATTAAACCCAACCACAAACCAGTGTCAGTAAAGGGTAATTCAAGCTCCGGATTAACCCCAATATTGTCAAACATGATGGCAAATACATTGCCATCCTCGCCCAAAGCCAAGTCTCTTAATGCCCAGTTATAGGTATGAGAGCCCATAGCGTTGGTCAACGTCTGACTTACTCGATTCCAGCCAATGACACCGGTATTCAGATCCAGGCGGTAGAGGCGTTCAGACTCGGGATGCGCGGTCATATAAACGGCGCCGTTAACGTCATCCAAAGTAAATTGGTCTGGAACCGTATTAAAAGTGTAGGTCGCTCCGGTTTCACCGCTGATAATATTTCGTTCTACGACACGATTGCGAATCGAATCGTCAATTAATACCCAGCCATGACAAAGCGGGACGAAATCCTGGGATGGCTCAACCAGTAAAGATCCGTCCAGATCTGAGACCACCCCTTCAGGGACTTCAGCTTGCACCGGAGCGAGTGACAAAGTCTCAAAAATAGCCGGATCACTACCTTCAATAAATTCCAGTCGTATCGCTATCTGCTCACCGTTGACATCAACATTTAGGATATCCAGAATGCCGGATATATCAGAATAGCTGGCAGCACCGGCATCTTCCCCTGCAATAACCGGCGGTTCAAAGGCGTTGCAGTCAAACAATTCGATGCCAGAATGCGCAGGGACGACAGGTCCGCTGGTCGTAAGCACGGCATTGGTCAACTGAAAAAGAAAATTGTTGGGGTCGACAAGGCGTAGCTGGGCGCTGGCTGTCCCTATTCCAGCAGCGTCAATAATTGGCAGTTCGAGTGTATGGCCGTCAAAAGTTGCCGTATCGTTGGCTACCTGAGGCGGATCGCCCGGTGTATAATCGAGCGTAACATCAGCTAAAAATTTAACCCCAACCCACGCTGGCAACCTGCCCTCTTCGATCGCGGCGGGCGAGATAGTGCTGACAATTCTAAACCCTACAAACTTACTACTGCCCAACGTCGAATTCACGGCAGCAGTTACGTCGATATCAAGCTGAGTCAGACCAGCGGCATCAACTCCTGCGATGGGCAGTAAAAATCCGATTGAGTAGTCCGTCGTCTCAATTTGACCATTGTCAGAATAGAAAAATATTTCCAGCTCAGCGACATCGTCCTGCGGGAAGACTGTGTCAATGGGAAGGCTCAGGGTGGCGCGAGAAACCGTGGCGGCAGTACCGAAATCAAACACCATCACATTGGCATCAATGAATTCTCTGCCGGTTACAGCCCAACCCCCTGAACTGATATAGGAAGCATTGATAGCATTCTCTGGGATGGGCAGAGGTGGATCAGGTTGCTATTCCGGAGGCAATTCTACGAACGCCGGATTAGATTCCACCAAAATGCTGTTATCCACCAGCACGGCGAAATCAGCGTGCGCAACGCCCAGCGTAATGAGCGCCGCCAGGCTAGCTAGCTCAAGAAATTTTTGACAAACCCTGTTGATCGACATCGATTACCAGCTATTATTACTTGCAGTTTCATAAGCAGAAAAATACTACTAAAGTCTGTATTTTCAACTAGTTAGAACAAATCTCAGTGATCTGCATCACAGAACTCACAATATTGATCTGAAGCCATTAATCACACAGGCGAGCAAAATTCACGGGTCTCGCCTACCCAAAGACCTGTATCTGCCTGTTGAAGAAATACTTTATCACAAATAGTCGCAAACAATTCCAGTTTTCCAGCAGGTAAGTCTATTTATATCAGCAAGTTGGGGGCAATATCTGACTTTATGTCTGAAACGCTTAGCGCGACGCTAACGAGAGCAGTAGCGCCGATTAGAGGAGGCTTTACAAAAATGTACGGATGCCGGCGATGCCAAAACCATTGTGCCGCAGGACCTGGTCACGATCGGTACTTCCCATGCCCCCGAGGGCGTAGACCGGCAGGTTAACGCTACTAGCAAGCCGCTGAAATTTGTCCCAGCCCAGTTGATCGCCGGCAGCGTACTTTGCCGTGCTACCCACGGGAGAAAGTGAAACAAAGTCTGCGCCCAACGCTTCTGCTTTGCGTAACTCGTCGAGACTATGGCAAGAGGCACTGAACAGTAACTCCTCGGCAACCGGCCGCTGCTGTAGCTGCAACAGACGACGGGCATTGGCATGAAAGCCGGCAGCGCCAGAACCGCCGAATAAAGCCAGATCCTGATTTAGCAGCAATGCCACACCCTTGCCATGACAACTACTGCTGGCACGCTGAAACCAGTCCAGATATTGCTCGCCAGTCAAATGCGTCTGGCGAATCTGAATCACCTTCAAGCCCTTTGCTATCAATTGCTCCAGTAGACTTTGCAAAACTTCGCTAGTTTTAACATCGGGGGTAATGGCGATCTCACGAGGTAGGGAAAGGCATTTAATAATGCGGGCATTTGCGGCCGGAAAATCCCGCGCTTGCAAGGCAGAGACAGATCGCCATTCCACGGCCTGCCCTTCAAGGCCTGCAGGCTCGCCCTCGCTACTGCTTATGCTCCACACATCAAGCAGTACGGATT
>CAVOFA010000226.1:0-2727 GCA_963694865.1 Gammaproteobacteria bacterium
AATCACTCGATTACGACCTTGCTCTGCAAGTAACAGGCGACCCTCGGAATTAATCGTGACAGCCTGGGGTGAACTCAATCCTGTTGCCATCACTTTAATCTGGTGCGGGGCGCTGGAGTGCAGCAGGCGACCATAGTTGCGGCGATCTTCAGTGATCCAGATACTTTGCGACTCATCATCACACAGTAGAAACCCGGGTGAATTTAGAGCCGTAAGATATTCAGAAATTTCCCCATCCTGAATCTTGTAGACGATACCTTTGTCCCTTTCACTAAAATAAACAACACCGGATTCCATCGCGCAGATGCCTTCACCGGATTCCAGATCAGTCGCGAGTTCAGATATTTTACCTGTGGATCTCTCATATTTGAGAACGCGCCCCCCTAGCCTATCCTCGATAACGTACAGGTCACCATTTAGCGTGCTGTCGATGCCTTCTGCACAATCAGTGATGAATAGCCCGCGGGGAACGCCATTAATAACTTCATAGACCGGGCTCTCGCCAAACTCTTGCGTATACACTAGCGAACCGAGAGAAGTTGTGAGGCCATCCGGTTTTTGCAGCCCGGAGACGACCGTCGACCTGTTTCCATCCACAATTGAAACGAGCTTCCCATCGTAGTTCCTCGTTTCAAAAGTCACGTAGATTGAACTGCCATGTGACTGAAGGCCAGACACTTCAGGTAAATCCGTGTAAAGGACCGAATACTGCCAATCGTCATGGCTGCTAATAGACAGTGTCCAGAGCACAATGGCCACCAATAGAAGGGCGCCGAGAATTAAGCTTGCGAAAATCTTAGAAGAGCGTAACCAACGCATGTTTTTCCGCCTTACTCAATGTCAATGGATCCAGGATTAGTCTCAACTCAATATAGACCTGGCACAGAGGGTAGCCAATATAACCACGTTATCTAAAGATCGGCCAAAGACAATAATTGCTGATTCTCATTTAAAGGTGTTTCACCCCCAGAAGACGTGGACCAATCCTTATTAAACCCTTTTAAACAAATGGACTAAGCTGTTTGCTCTAAAGGCGCTTCTAAGGGTGTCAATTTTTTGAGTTCGGGCATAACGTCCTTTGCAAACTGCTGCATGTTGCGATTGGCTTCGTCATGGGGCATGCCTCCGTAGGAGCACACTGCCATAAAGCCGTCGGCAAGAGTGTTTTCTCGCATCGTCTGCACTTTGTCGAACACTTGATCTGGGGTACCCCATATCTGCAGGTCAACATAGAAGTCCGTCATTTTTTGCATACCACCGGGCGCGTTCAGCCGATCATACATCTCGCCGTGAAACTCGTAGCCCGCTGTGTTTTTCAGGTGATCCTTGTTGAACTCATAATGATCGATGACAGAATCCCAGTAAGCGCCGATGTAGCGCCGAGCCATTTCTTCCGCACGATCCGCCGAGTCGTCGATGAACATCCAGCCTGCACAGTAAGGTGCCGGCGCCTGCTCGCCAGTTGCGGCAAAGAAGGTTGAGCGGTACTGCGTCAGTTCTTTTTGGACAACTGGCCACGGCTTCTGCGGCACGATAAGAATACCGACGCCCATTTTTGCCATGATCTCTGCTGATTCCGTAGATATGGCAGCCGCATAGGTGCGGCCCTTAAACGATTTATAGGGCCGGGGCCGAAGATCGACACGCGGCTGCTTAACATATTCTCCGTCGTATTCGCAGAAGCCTTGTTCCAGACCGTTCAACAGCATCTCTGCAGTTTCAGCGAATCGTCCACGTGCTTCGGGCATGGCGACGCGAAACCCTTCGAACTCGATGCGGCCGGTGCCACGACCCATGCCTAAGACAGTACGCCCGTTTGACAGCACATCTAGCATTGCCACTTGCTCTGCGACTCTCAAAGGATCATGCCATGGTAGTACAGCGACCATTGAGCCGAGTTGGATTTTTTCGGTACACCCGGCCATATAGGTAAGGAACTGGAAGACGTTGGGGCACATTGTGTAGTCGGTGAAGTGGTGCTCGACGCTCCATATTGAATCGAAACCCAGCGGCTCAGCTTGTTTCGCTAAAACAAGTTCTTCGGCGTAAATATCGCGGTCGGGTTTGCTCTCTCCCGGGTTTTGAAAAATAACTGATAGGCCTACATGCATTTGATTTCCCCAAGTATACAAACAGGTATCGATACCGAATTTGAGTGTCTTGCCTGTAGTGAGTATGGCATTTAGCTCTGTGGATAAATACCTAAGGCAACTTGGCCAACGTAGCCTCGCGAGAGTGGATTGCTACTCATGAATCCGCCTCCGCCGTGGTATCAACCATCAGTTAGGGGCAAAGAGACCGTTTTGAGCCGCTTGCAGCGGCATTTCCCGGCGCACAGCGGCAGGCGGTGCACGTTGCTTCAGAGCGAATTAATCACATACACTTTACTCACCCTCATTTTGCTAACCATTATATACGAATGGATGGTAACCAGAGGAGACAAGCATTGACACTCGTAGCAACGGGTATGGCAATGACCCAAGCACCAATGGCGGAATCGGTTCGTGTAAATTTATGTGGATCGACATGCCACTCTAGCCAAAGTAGCGTGAACCTTTTGAACAACAACTTTGTCAGGGCGCTGTACACGTTTGTTGTACCTGCAGTCATCCTAGGTGGGCGCTTTCTAGGCACAACAGATATCAGTGACAATGTCAGTTCACAATGTCACCATGATGAATCGCATTACAGCGGCTAGATTAATGACAATACTCGACGAGACCATAA
>CAVOFA010000227.1:0-2650 GCA_963694865.1 Gammaproteobacteria bacterium
TCGAATAGCAATTCATGGGTCGCCGGAACACACGCAAACCCACATTAGCGTTTACCGCTTGGTTGAGGTCATGGCGCGGATGGTGAAACGTGAAATGGAATCCGATGTTTACAATATGTCGCATAGAAAGATGTCGTCTCTCGACATGGCGGATGCTTTAAAAGAGCTCTACCCGCGTCTTGAAACCATTTTTGTTGACCAACACATTCCGCTACGTGACTTAACCATGGAGTGTGATGAACGCCTTCAGGAAATGTTACCTGAAGACACCACGATGGTTGAGGATTTAGTTAAGTTTCAAGAGCTCTTTACCTTCTAAAAACTCTCGAACCGTTTGTTCTTAGGCAATGTACTCCTATCTTTATACTGATTGCAGCGATGGCTTGTGTATCTTGTCTATTACTTGGCGCGGGGGTATTGCGTGCGCCGCTAGGATGATCAAAAAGCGTCTGGTGTCTCGGTCGGCCCTACCAATCTAGCTGTGTGAGAGTTGACAAAAGCAATGCTGGTGCCAGCAGAAATCCTAACAAGTGTCTGTTTGAAGATGATAAAATTGTTATCGAGGTAAATTTCGAACCAACCTTGAGGCCTAGTTCTTGACTAGTACTGTTTGAAGAGTACAATTCGCTTTCCCAAAATGACTTGGGTGTTTAGCTCAGTTGGGAGAGCGACGGCCTTACAAGCCGTAGGTCGCAGGTTCGACCCCTGCAACACCCACCAACAATAAAATTTCATTCTTTGGACCGGTAGTTCAGCTGGTTAGAATGCCGGCCTGTCACGCCGGAGGTCGCGGGTTCAAATCCCGTCCGGTCCGCCATTTTTATTATTGTACATCCAGCGATATCTTCCGATTGCGCAATTGGCAAAAGGTCGACAAAGCTACGCAGTAAAGGCTGTTGTCTTGCCTTTACTTGGTCACCTCGCACGTTTTCATTTTGACTCTGACTCTGTCAGAGCCAAACCTATCGAGCTATTAGCTCACAACTCGATCACTGACATCAGATTGAATGTCTGCGTCC
Organism: Gammaproteobacteria bacterium; assembly: GCA_963694865.1. Taxonomy (GTDB): domain Bacteria; phylum Pseudomonadota; class Gammaproteobacteria; order Pseudomonadales; family Pseudohongiellaceae; genus UBA9145. Next base: position 1,020 of record CAVOFA010000227.1, read on the forward strand.
GCGTGTTTACTCCACTAACGCGCTACTCCTTGTTCAAACGGTGAATTGCCTAAATGGGGTTTGGTGACCCGGACGTCTTCTGAGTAATTTTTTGTCGGCAAGTCCGATACAGCACATTCATTGTTGTCGTCTCGGCTTGCTGGTGTCGCCGATACGTCGGATTATCGACGATTGCTCAGTATCCAAAGAGGGATTGAGAGTAATATTTCGCTATTGATGACCAGCCTAGCTGCTGCCGCAGTAAATCGGTGCTGGAGAGCCATGAAGCGCACGCATTGATTAACAAAAAGCGAGTGGTTGAGATCGTATACAGGCGTCTAGTTTCGGTTACCGCAGGAGGGGCGGCATGCTAAAAGCATTGGTCCACATCCTCGGCGGGAGAACTGCCAGTGGGTTTCCCAACAACTTCAGCAGGGACGCCAGCAACAGTGACATGCGCTGGCACGTCTTTCATCACAACGCTGCCGGCGCCAACCTTAGCCCCTTCACCGATGTTGATATTGCCGATGATCGAAGCAGATGCGCCAATCAATACACCATGTCGTATTTTAGGGTGACGGTCACCCTGTACCTTACCTGTGCCGCCCAACGTAACACCGTGAAGTATGGTGACATCGTCTTCAACGATGGCAGTTTCACCAATCACTATGCCCGTGGCATGGTCGAACATAATGCCGCAGCCAATGCTGGCGGCCGGGTGAATATCGGCGCCGAAAATAGCGCTCATCTGATTCTGGAAATAAAACGCCAGGCTGTGCCGTTCCTGCTCCCATAGCCAGTGCGCGACGCGGTAAGACTGGAGTGCGTGGAACCCCTTGTAGAACAGTAAGGGCGTTGAATAGCTGTTGCATGCCGGGTCGCGCTCACGAATGGCCTTGATGTCAATTTCTGCGGCGCGAATGATCGAGGGCTCTTCCCGGTACGCTTCTTCGATAATCTCCCGGATCGCCATAGAAGACACCACGGGGCTGTCCAGTTTGCCTGCCAGAAGGAAGCTGAGCGCGCCCTCAAAGGTATCGTGGTTCAGAACCGTCGCGTGAAAGAAGGTCGACATGATGGGCTCGAAATCGGCGCGAAGCTTCACCTCGTGGCGAATCGCCTGCCATAGTGAGCCTGCCGATGCGATGTCCTCGATATTGTTTTCTTCTGCCAGTTCCCTCGCGTAACGGGAGTTGATCCTGGAGTTCATGTCTTACCCTCTGCCTGGCGCGCAATTTTGCGCTGTTTTATAGGATTATCAAGGGTCAAATCATTCGATATTGGAATAATTACTATGTGTTTGCTGATAAATAGCGCCGAAAGATCTCATGATTGAATGGGCGGTAGAGGTGGCAGAGTCGATAAAGTGCGATCTCTGTTTGAATATTTCAGGTATCTGGCATTTAATGCGCCTCTTGGATGAATTTGGCATGGCATTAGATGGCTTCATTTAACCGTATAGGGCTGGTTGCTCGCGTCGCCAGTGACCAGGTGCGTGAGTCCCTGTTAACCGTTGAACAGTTTCTACTCTCGAAGGGCGTTGAGATTGTTGTTGAGCAGGTGTCTGCTGCTGCGCTTGGTGGTGACAACAGGGCTATTTCCAGTCTGGAAGAGATGGGTGCCAGTTGTGATTTGCTGATTGCGGTAGGCGG
>CAVOFA010000228.1:0-2641 GCA_963694865.1 Gammaproteobacteria bacterium
AATCGCCTGTGCGCAAAGCCGGTACCGCTTAACATACCCGCCAGTCCATCATTGTATCTGTGGCCGGTCACTGACCGGTTCGCAGTGCGTGAAACACAATGAGCCCTTCGCGTGAACGCATGAGCGTCGCAGAGTTTGCGTCGCTTATCGCGCTGTTGACCAGCCTGGTGGCGCTTTCCATTGACGCGATGCTGCCGGCCCTACCCCAGATCGCGGCTGACCTTGCCGTCAGCGATCCGAACGATGCCCAACTCGTGATTGGCCTCTTTCTGCTCGGCAACGCCTTTGGTCAGTTGTTGTTCGGGCCGCTGTCCGATACCTTTGGCCGTAAACCCCTCATTGTTGCAGGGCTCTTGTTGTTTCTCATCGGCTGCTTCGTCTCGGTAATCGCCGAGAGCTTCTCTGTATTGCTACTAGGCCGCGTACTGCAGGGTGTTGGAGCATCTGGACCACGGACTGTGAGCATGTCCATGGTGCGTGATCTTTACTCCGGTCGGTCAATGGCACGGATCATGTCGATCTCGATGAGCATTTTTATTCTGGTGCCTACCCTCGCACCGGCACTGGGTCAGGCCATCATGCTACTTGTTGGGTGGCGCTACATTTTTGGCACCTTCATTGTATTTGGTGTGCTGGGTCTGTTCTGGTTGCTGTTACGCCAGCCCGAAACGCTGGCCGACGACCATCGCCGTCCGATGCAGTTCGCAACGCTAGTTAGCGGATTTGTCACCGTCTACCGCAGTCGCGCCGCATTGGGATACAGCCTGGCGATCGGCACCATGTTCGGCGCTTTTATCGGATTTCTAAGTTCAGTCCAGCAGATTTTTCAGGATGTTTTTGCTGTTGCAAAATGGTTTCCGTACCTGTTTGCCATACTGGCCCTTTTCCTGGGCGCCGCGTCACTTCTTAATTCGAGAATCGTGATGCGCTTTGGGATGAAAAAAATCGTCCAGCTTGCCATGGCCTGCAGTCCCGTAGTCTCGTTGGTATATCTTGTTATTTACCTTTCAGTCGATGATCCGGGCCTGATTGGGTTTATGGTCTGGGGTGCTTTGTGCTTTTTTGGCGTCGGTCTTTGTATCGGCAATATAAATGCACTCGCTATGGAACCGCTTGGCCAGATTGCGGGCCTGGGCGCTGCTGTTGTAGGTTTCTTTTCCTCGTTCGTCGCAATTCTGGTCGGTATTCCGCTCGGCCGTGCCTATGACGGCACCCAACTTCCCCTGATCGCAGGTTTCGCGATACTGGGCGTGGTTGGCCTGGGTCTTGTCTACTGGGCGGGGTGTGACTCTACCCAAGCAACAAAGAAATAGAAGAAATTCTGCTGTACTATTGGTCAGATGATCCGATTTCTCGCCCACCAATAAGCCAGCCCTGACACTGATGCTTTCTACTGGCAGATTAACTGGATGTACAAAACTGTGTGACAAAGAACACTGGCGGTTAGGCGCCTATCGGCAGTTGGATCGAAATGGAAAGAAAACTAAGCACAATATTTGCCTCTGACGTGGTCGGATTCAGCAAGATGATGGTCGCCAACGAGGAGAGTACAGGCAGCATTAACGCCCCTTCCTGTCACCATTTGCTATAAACCGTTGGCCGCTATCAAAAGAAGATGCGGAGTGGCTGACAGAAGTGCTCGAGGCTGGCGGTTTTTATTTCTGCTTGGAGACCACCGAGCTAGCAGGGGTGAGGTGTGAAGGCAAATTAAGACCGAAACTTTAGCCCACATATGTGACGGGGACAACCGTTTGTAGTTATCCTCCGGCTGACGATAGGTGCCCTGCAGGCCATACCCACAGTGTTTCAGACTCTGGTGGCAATAGCGAATGCGCAAACTTAATCCTGTCAGGGACGTGGCTCAAGGTTGATGATGCAGGTGAAGCATTTGCGGCTACAGATGTATCGTTTGCCGGAGATTGTAGATATACAGGTATGTCAGGGCCGAAATATTGAGGAGGGAAAAGTAGCCTGTATCGGTTTAAGATGTAAATGTAATAACGTCATACTCCTCCCTTGCGTGTGACTGATCCCTAACCACACGGTACATAGAGTGCTTTTCTACGGTCCATACGGATAGATCGGTTCTTTACCAGTAACTACACCTGTCTACCCACTTTTGTCATTCTGACGCTAGCTGGCCTACACCACCCCTCCTGATCCACTTGAGTCCAATCATGTCCAACCAAATCCAGCACTTTAGACAGTAACTTTGACGGTATATGTTTCTGCTACTGTCAGCTTAGACTATAATTACAGTGGTTTACGTAATGATTCGATTCTCGCCGCCTCCACCATTTTCTTGCAAAACGTAGCTTGGCGCTATATCGGGTTCGCAATCTCAACCGATCTGCAAAAGTCTTTCATACCGGCTGGATGTCAGGGAATTGACTAATAACAAGAATCAATCTCCGTTTTACAGCCAACTCGTACAACAACTACTTCCCGGGCTTACTGTCAGCTTTGTCGCAATTAGTCTGGGCGCAGCGTTTGGCGTTCTGAGTGGCCGTGGCGCCTTGGCCGGCATTCTCTCCGCTGGCGTGATCGCGCTGATCACTGCAGTATTCGGCGGTACCCGCATTCAGTGCTCTGGCCCAACAGCGCCAATGACTGCTGTCACTATCCTACTGGTGAGCGCTGT
>CAVOFA010000229.1:0-2615 GCA_963694865.1 Gammaproteobacteria bacterium
TGATATCTCCCCACGCTTTGTCGCTAGTTATTTTGTGAGCGATGATCTCAATGTCTACGGTACTATCTCCAAGGGTTATAAAGCCGGTGGCATCTCGGTGGGTAACCAAACGAATGAAGATGGAGCACCGGCCTTTAATGTTCCCTTCGACGAAGAAACTTTATGGAACTATGAAGTGGGTTTCAAAAGTGAGTTCATGAACAACACTGTTCGTTTGAACGGCTCTCTTTTCTTTCTTGAGTGGAGTGATTTGCAGATGGAATCATTTCGCTTCCTGACGCCCGGTGATTTGTCATCGAACTTCGAGCAGGCGATTAATGTAAAAGATGCCGAGGCCGTGGGTTTCGAGCTCGAGTTGACCGCAGCGCTAACCGATCGCATCACCATTGTCTCTGGCATTGGATACATCGACACTGAAATCACCAGCGATACACAGGCTGAAATAACCGGTGGTTTCGTTGTTGATCTCGAAGGGCTGGAAATTCCGAAAGCCCCGGAGCTAATGTTCAATATTAGCGGCGAGTACCGGTTTCCGATTAGCAATGGCGAAGGCTGGGTGCAAGTGGAATTCATCCATCGCGACGGGCAGTTTTCCGATGTAGAGGGTTTGACTTACCGGCAGACTGACGGCCCTTCACCCAACGGCGGTCCTGCGCGAAACACTGTAGCGCAGTTTGGAGACTTCCCCTTTAAGACGCCAGACTACGACCTGTGGAACTTGCGCGCTGGTTTTGATATAGAGAATTGGCGTTTAGTGGCCTATGTCCAAAACCTGACTGAAGAGGATTATTACACAGGCACCCAGGAGAACTTTGGTGTATCTGGCATGCGCCTTCGCCCGCATCCCCGTACTATTGGCGGAAGCGTTAGCTACAAATTCTAAAAAGTTTCTGGAATCCAACCCTAAAACCCGGCTTCTGCCGGGTTTTTTTTACCTTTTGTGCGCAACTGGTGGAAGCATATCTCGCTGTTAGTAGCCACAGGGAGTTTCGATGAATCTCGCAAGAACATTTGAGCCTGTGGGAATATTGATTCTGTTATTGCTGCTGATGGCACCGGGCGCTGTTGCCAAGTCTGGAAACAATGTCTTACCTAATATCATCGTTATTCTGACTGACGATATGGGCTACGGAGATATCGGTGCATACGGTAATACCCAGATAGACACGCCACATATTGATGCGATTGCCCAGCGAGGGGTGTTGCTGACCAACGGTTATGCGAGCGCTAATGTGTGTACGCCCTCCCGCGCCGGGTTGCTAACGGGGCGCTACGCCATACGCTCCAGGCTTGCCTGGAAAGTTGTAGAAGCCGGTGACTCGCGGAGCTTGCCAGCGAGTGAAGAGACAATCGCAGAGCTGGTGAAGGGCGCGGGGTACCAAGCCGGTATGGTTGGTAAGTGGCATTTGGGTTCATTCCCGGGAAGTTCACCGATGCTCCATGGATTTGATTATTTTTTTGGCGTACCCCACAGCAACGATATGCCCGATTTTGCGCTGTATGAGGGTGAGGAAATCATCGAGCAGCGTGTTGATCAGCGCTCGCTAACCAGACGCTATACTGAAGCGGCCACAAGCTTTATCGCGGACTCGGCCGACGCGCCTTTCCTGTTGTATCTCGCCCATACTTTTCCGCATATTCCACTTTATGCATCGGCAGCATTCGCCGGTAAATCTCGGGCGGGGGTGTATGGCGATGTTGTTCAGGAGATCGACTGGAGCACCGGTGAGATAGTTGCCGAGCTGCGCCGGAGTAATCTACTCGAAAATACGCTGATTATTTTTACCAGTGACAACGGCCCTTTTTTTGAAGGCAGTACCGCTGGGCTCAAGGGCGGCAAAGGCAACTCGTGGGAGGGAGGGTACCGCGTGCCATTCATTGTAAGCTGGCCAGCGGTAATTACTGGTGGGCGTTCGCTGGATACGCTTGCGATAAACATCGACATACTACCCACCATAGCAGAGGCGGTTGATCGCAGCCCCGGCGCAGAAATCATTGATGGCCAAAGTCTTCTACCGGCTCTTGTTGGGCGCAGTAACGTTGAAAATCGCTATTTTTACTATTTTAATAATGAGTCGGTTGTTGGTCTGCGCGATGAGGCATGGAAATTTATGACGCACGCTTATTACACCACCAGCATAGGTGCCTTCGAAAAATTCAATAAATTGCCGGGGTTTGAGTCCTCTTACGATTTGTTGTTTGATGCCAGAGCACTTAACGGCGAGTCTTACAGTGTGGCTGAGCGTGAACCGGAGACTGTTGTTCGATTTAAGCGTGAACTGTTAAACGCGAGAAAAGAGTTTGATTTGCTGCGTACGCGGCCCGCGGAGAAAACCTACCCCAATTGAATGAAATTGCTCCATGGAGTCGATACTTGTATGTCGCGCCACTTAATGGGGCTTACATCATGGTGATTTAAAATACGTTTTTCGACCTGATCCAGGTGCAGTCAGCAAAGCACCATTGTTAACAAGGTCCAGCTTAACAAGGTCCAGCCATGAAATTTCGCCGGTAGCGGCGAATTCCCCGCGAAATAATATTCAAAGCTAGTTTCTCGGCAGACTTGCGCTTGGCTGTTTCTAGAAAAGCGTATCTAATTTGACCTGTACTCACAA
>CAVOFA010000230.1:0-2538 GCA_963694865.1 Gammaproteobacteria bacterium
TGTCAATTCCCCCTGCGCTAGCGGTCTGCCAGTTATACAATGCGCGGCCATAATCGAGTTTAGTTTCGGCAAAGCTGCATAAATCGCTAATACGTATTCTAATGTGTTGATTTTACGATAGACTATTTCTCAAAAGTATCGCCAGTGCTGTCATTGGATTGATTGCTGATGCTCAGGTGCGGATTCCTCAATTCCCACCAGTGGACTCCAGTAACCGGTCCACCGCCGCCATTCTGGGCACCGAAATTTCCAGACTTACGGCTGGCTATGCGTTAAAGAAGGCTGGCCAGGTCTGAGTAAGTACCTAACCGCTTAAATGAGTGCAAAAGCCATTGGTATAAATTATTGACCTGGGACCTTCTGGCCACAGCAAATCATTAGATATTTTTATCAGCCAATTCCTTACAATAAACAGGGGACAGAGTAATGCCGAAAAAAGTAAAGAAAGATGCCGAAGCAGAAGTTATCGAACAGGCCGAGGAAGTGGTTGAAGAGGCTGAAACCAACTCGGAATCGGTTATACCGCAACTGAGCAATCTAAATATGGCGCTCATTACGGGTCTGGGCCTGGCAGTGGTCATCGTCATTGTCAGAATGGCGGGTGGCGGTAGTTCCGGTGATGCAGTGGAAGTGGCAGGCACAGCACCGACTGCGGCCGTTGTGGCTTCGGTGGAGGCGACTTCGTCAGATGCATCAACCGGCAACAGCGGTGGTATAGAGCGCAAGGGTGAGGGCAGACATTTCTACACTAGCATTAAAATCCCCGTCGGCGCAGAGACGCTCTACCTGAGTGGTTCCGGTGCATCGAGTAAAGAAGATGGCAGCATGGGCAGCATGGAAGAGCAGACCAGAAGTACATTCTCAAATTTTAAGGCGACACTACAGGCAGAGGGCTGGTCGATGTCTGATGTCGTACAGGTTAGAGCTTTCGCGGTTGCCGGCGAGTATGGAGTACTGGATTTCGATGGCTTTAATAGTGCCTATCGGGAGTTTTTCGGCAGCGAAGACAATCCCATGAAGCTCTGGTGGTTCCAGGTTGGTTGGCAGAAATCGAAATTCGTGCGGTAAGAGTGCCCTAGCGGCTTGATGAAAAGCTCTCAGGCGAGTGCTAGACCAGGCCCGTAATGGTGAGAAAGCGGAGTTTACCAGCTGTAGATGAGCAATTTGAGCGGGGTTTTAACGCAGTAGCGTGCCGGTGAGAGTTTTTCAACAGCCTGCCAGGTATGCTGCAGACGCTAGCCGCAGCATACCTCCCGATATTTAGAGTTTGATAAACGCCAAGGCAAAGTTCCCATTTAGTGGGATTACCAGTTGATGCTGTATCGAGTCATAGCACATCGATGCCGCACTGGGAATGCCGGTGGCGATGACTTCGGCTTGCTGCCCCGGCCTGATGCGGGAGACACTGCCAAAGCGAACGCTGCTGATATACTTGGTGCCATCACTTAACACCACGACGCCATCGTTGCCACCTTCTACGGCGTATTCGATCCCAACTACTTCCCCCGTCGGGTCATAAGTGATCACCGCATTGTCGGTCACATTTACCACCACGATATTGCCGTCCATGTCCATGGCGACACCGTTCGGCGCGGCCAGCGGCGCGCCCTCGGCAAAAACTGAAACTGTGCCATCTGCGGTAATTTTGTAAATGCGTTCAGGCGAGCGAGTATTGGACGCGTACACGGTGCCGTCTGCGGTTGCGGCGATGCCATTTAGAATTGTAGAGCCAGGTACGGGGATAGAATCCAACGGTTGGCCCGTGACCAAATCGAAGGATTTCACATGGCCCGTATCCACCGTGTATAAAACCCCGTTGCTGATTGCGCTGCCCAGCGGTTGATGTAATTCCAATCCGTCTCTGCTGACGCCAATCCACTTTGGTGTGTGTACGCTGCCATCCGGGTTGATCAGTGAAACAAAGCCATCATTCTCCGTACCATCACCACTATTGCCAGTGTTCATAGCCAAAATGAGGTTTTTCGCAGGGTCAAAGGTACAACTTTCGGAGAAATGAAAACTGCCGAAGACTCTGACATTGTCTGACATTGGCATGCGCACACCGGCTTCATTTACAGCACCTATGGGTGCGCCGGCGACAAACTCCTGTGCATTGGCCGTGACTGCTATAGCTGTTAAAAATGTTACCGTAACAATTTGCTTCGAATAAAACGTCATTCTCATATCTCTCCTTAGTGGGGATGGACCGCCTGCTTGGGGATAATGGGCCATTTAATCGCCTCCCAATTCATTCTGAATGATAGCACCAGTAGTACAAAGTTATTAATAGCCAGCAGGGTTAACGCTGAAGTTTCTCAATTTTGTAACAAAGTGTAGAATCTATCGAGTTGAGTTAGGGATATTGTTAAGGAAACTCCTTGGCGACTGGAGGCAAGATAAGCGGCGTGGCAGCTTTTGGCATGGAATTGCCGTCGGCTACTTTGCCTACGGCTTCAGGTGTACGTCGTCAAACCATCTTGGACAAAGTTAGCTCTGATCTAAGAGGCACATTAGCCCATCCGGGTTAATAACTTAGTC